>JACRKL010000025.1 GCA_016219835.1 Candidatus Woesearchaeota archaeon | reverse complement strand
TCAGACAAAGAGTTGGAAGAGTAGTGAGAAAGACATGCTCATTCTCGAAATCTTTAGAAAACCACGACAAGGTTATCGGGTTGTTTCTTCAAGAAAGAAACATGGAGCGTTTATCAGTCAAATGATAACACTTCCCACAATCTTTATATTCTTCCGTCTGATTACCTCTGAGATGCAACACAATACTCCTGCTCCTGAAACCAAGCATTGGGCTGATAGCATGGCTGATGAGATCATCGAACGTGCAGAGCAGAACCCGCAGCTGAAAGAGATCACCCAAAAAGTTGGCTACATTGTCTATGATGAGAAAACGCCTTCTGGGAAGATCCACATCGGCTCCGGAAGAGGATGGGTTATCCATGATGTTATTGCAAAAGCGCTTCGTGATAAAGGTGCCAAAGGAAGATTTATTCTCAGCAGTGATGACATCGATCCATTCGACAAGATGAACAAGGAGCTTCCTCCCGAGTATGCTCAATACTTGGGAATGCCATTCCGGGAGATTCCCTCTCCGGTTCCGGGTTACAAGAGCTTTGCCGATTACTATTTCAAACAGTGCGTCGAGAAATTCGAGGAGTTTGGCATTGTTGCAGAAATTGAAAGTACCGGTGAACAGTATGACCAAGGAAGATTCAATCCATTCATTAAGATTGCATTGGATCATGCAGACCAAATCAAAGCCATCTACGAAAAGCTGCACGGCAAGCAGAGCAAAGGCAGCGAGAAGCTTCCGTTCAACCCGCGATGCGAAAAATGCGGCAAGATCGGAACAACGGTTGCCTATGCATGGGATCCTGAACGTGAAATGCTGAAATACGTCTGCAAAGAAGATTTTGTTCCCTGGGCAAAAGGCTGTGGGTATGAAGGTGAGATTTCTCCGTACAACGGCAACGGTAAATTTCCGTGGAAAGTAGAATGGGCTGCCAAGTGGCCGATGAAAGGTGTTGTTTGTGAATTTGCGGGCAAAGATCACTTCAGCAAAGGCGGCAGCAGGGAAGTAGCTTGCACTATTTCCATGGACGTGTTCAAATTCCCCCCCCCCTATCCATCGAACGGCTATGACTTTGGCAGTGCCTATGAATTCTTTACCATCGGCGGCAAAAAAATGAGCACCTCCAAAGGGCAAGGCGTCGGCTTTGTTGATGCAACCCAATTTGCTCCTGCGCAAGTCTTGCGGTATTTGTTAGTGAAGACACGACCGCACGCAGTTATTGATTTTGATCCGTACGGAACCAATGATCTCATCCTGCTGTATGAACGCTACGACAAAACAGAGCGCATCTATTACGGCACGGAAACAACCGATAATGCCAGAGAGAATTTCAACCAACGAAGAATTTATGAGTTAAGCCATATCGGAAAAATCCGGCGAAATCAGCCCGTGCAAATTCCCTTCACGCATGCTTCCTTCATTGTGCAAATTGCTAAGGACGAAGCATCACGGCTTGCGTTGCTGAGAAAGACAGAACATATTTCTGAGAACATCGATTACGAAAACCTCGAGCAGATCAGAGAGCGGTTGCATTTTGCTGAACGCTGGGTGAAAGAGTTTGCTCCAGAACAATTCAAGTTTCAGCTGCGCGATGCAGTTCCTACGGATATCACCTTAACCGAGAATGAGCGCAGCGCTCTCCGTGACTTAGGCAGAAAACTGCACGAGAAAGCATGGCAGGAACAGGAGCTCTATGAAGAGATTTATGTTATTGCGCGATCCCATAGCGTTGAGCCGCCGCAGTTCTTCAAGGCAGCTTACCAAGTATTGATCAACAAAGAACGAGGACCCAAGCTCGCTGGATTTTTGCTCGTTGTGAAGGATGATGCAGTCCGGTTGTTGGAAAGCATCTCATAGTGCCTTCATAGCGTCTTGCACAACGCGGCAATGTGCTCGAGCTTCTCCTCTTCGATGCGTCTAAATGGATCAGCAATGGCATAAACAACCTCCCCTGACCTTAGCCAGTTGCCTATGCCACCGTGGATTTCTCTAATTTGAACAATCTGCTGTTGTGGAAAATAGTTAGTATCACTCGTCCAAAGTTCTTGAAATATCAGATATGCATGTTCAGGATGAGTAAGGGGGGCTGCTCTCAAGTTCTCTAGGTGATATCTTTCCGCGCAACATTTTGCCCGTTCAGATGCCTTATCAACAAACCGCAGAGAGTGAGTAGCATCAATCTCCTTCAGCTGTTCGTTCATCTCTTGAAGGCTGAGATCAATGAGTGCATGCACCAGCTCGGGGTAGTTTCTGGCTAAGGACGTGTAGATCGACTGTAATCCTTCAGCGGTTGGAATGGTTGCATGTGGTATCGTTAAACCATTCTTCAAAGGGACTGATTGCGAGGCAATGTACATGAGCTCTATTCTGTAGAGGGGCGAAAGCCCATTGAAGCAGCTAGGATCGATACTGGCATAGGGAAATTCGGTATCTTGCAAAGACTGACCAAGCATAAAATTGACAATCATCTCCTGTGCATTCTTTCTAAATAATGAAATGGCACCACTTTCACCACGCTCTGCCATGCGTTGGACTTGCACTTCTAATCCCGAGAGAAGATATTGCTCAGTGAGTTCTTTTTTGAGAGTAATGTCAAAGTATCCGGACATCCGGCAGGGAGGGCGGGTTGCATTTTTAAATGTATTTAGGCAGCGATTTAGACAGTACTTTTATAAGCTTCTCTCCGTTCCCTCTGCCCAAGAGTCACCTTCAGTAATCCTAGAACACAACCATGAAACATCACCCACTCAGTATTGGTTTGCTGCTCATTTTTGGAATACTCATGAGCATTGTTTCTGCTGAAGCATCAATCATTTTGATCTCGCCCCTGTCGAATGAGACAGTTACGGATAACACGCCTACTTTTTATGTCAGCACTTCAGAGCCAGCAAGCTGCAGATGGGATTACTTTGATGGTGCATCTACCTCGATGGCATATAACATGACTGGTTCCTTAATAACTCACAACTATACCTTTTCAGAGGTGTTAAGAGATAATATGTACAGTCTTTATGCGCGTTGTATGAATGCATCCGAGATCGAGCCGTTATTCGGAACGTTGCTAAGACTTGACATTGATACCAGAAGTAACTTCGGTAGTGTTAGTAAATGACTGACAGAAAGATTTTTATTCTTTGAAATATTTGGTGTGCGTATGGCACCAAAACTCATCTGCACAAGCTGCAACAGCAGCAATATCGTTATGAATGGACTTACTTCTGCCAAGAAGCAG
>JACRKL010000022.1 GCA_016219835.1 Candidatus Woesearchaeota archaeon | reverse complement strand
GATGCGAGGTTCTGCCATCGGTTCGCATGATTTAGGGTTCATTTGCTGGCAAGAATTCCTCTGGAACACCCTTCTCGCTCAAACCGATTCTTCGAAGAATGCTCACAGAAGGATGGCAGAACTGACATTTTCACCGGAGCCCATACGTGACCATTTCCGTTACCCCCAGAAATCTCTTGTGCAATGAATGGGGATTCAACTAAAAAATACGCCCCTGCTGGGATTGTTTTGCAGTGCAAAACTCGAGCAACCGCAGTTGCGAAGATGTTCGAAGCACAGCGGGGCATGAGTGAAGCGAAATGCCCCTGCTGGGATTCGAACCCAGGTCTCAAGGTCCGGAACCTCGCATTCTGTCCAAGCTAGACTACAAGGGCATAATGCATGAGAAATGGCAGGAGAATAAAAAGGTTTAGCGTTGAGTCATCTCAACGTTTATAAGCAACCCCTTTTTCACAACCCTAAAACCGAGTAAAAACATGGCAACCATCACCATCAAAGGGCACACGTTCAATGCAGTACTTGCAAAAGATTCGTTTAGCAGAAGAGCTTTGCAGTACAAAAACAATCTCATCAAAGTACTCAGCAAACTTGGCTTAACGCCCGATGATATCGAAATCGAACTGGAGCCATTCGCCATCAAGAACGTTCCGGCATCAGCGACATGGTACTGTGAAGGTTATAGGATGTATTATAGTTACAAAGCTTCTGGGAAATTTGTTGATAACCTTTATGTCGTCTATAAAGTCATCGAGTTTGAAGTGAACGATGTCCTTGAGGAGAAAAAGACATTTGAAGAGTTTTTGTTAGACTTCACGGAAAAAGATGATGTGGAGCACATGCGCAAGGAAGCGCGAGAACTTTTGGGAGTAGAACACGACACGCTTGATTTAGATCTCATCAACAAGAAATACAAGGAGCTGGCAAAGAAGCATCATCCCGACATGCCGGACGGCGATACCGAAATGTTCAAGAAGATCAATCATGCGCATAAGATTCTGAAGCGGGAGTTGCTATAATACCCCTAAAAAAAGAAAAGCTTACGCTTTCTTCAACGGTGAATATTTCTTCCATCGATCAGCAAACATGCCACGAAAAGTAGGGGATTCAACACCAATGATTCGCGCAGCGTCATAGTTCGGACCACGAGTGTAGATAATATAACCTAACGTGGGATAGACCGGATGAACGATATGCTTAGCATGTTCTCCATCTAATACACCTGCATGAACCAGCGAGGTATAACGGGCAACCTTTGCATACCGGACGTTTAAATGCCCGTTAGGAGCCTCTCGAAGATAATCAAATGTATCTGCAAGGTATTTATCCAACGTGACAAGATGTGTCGCGTTGGGGTCTGCAGTGTTACGTTCTCCTCCAAGGAGTGTAACATCTAAATCACGATACGGAACGAGTAGAGCGATGCTACGGCAAGTCGGGGGTAAAGATCGTGCCAACTCAGGAAGATTGACCTGAGAAAGAGCAAAACCGACATGAGGATTGTAATGAGGTTCTCCAATTTCTTCGTCCATTGCCCTTACATGAAACAACATTTCAGTTTCTGCGGAGTGATGTAATTCATCCAAGGTATACTGTTTGCTAAAATCAGGAAATAACTTGTCCATGATAACATCACCTGTGTTGCTAAGAACCTAAAGAAGTTTATATGTCTTTCCATCTTAACCACTCAAAAGTAAGTCTTCAGACACCGGCGTTCAGGAGAAAAGAGAGTGATGAATAGAAACTCAGGTATCACGAAGCCTATGCATGATATCTCACGGCAGATGTTGCTGTGACTAGACCACCTTCCTCAAAAATCAAAGACATACGCGCTTCCAATGCCTGACCTTGCTTACCATTGTTCCAACCAGATACTACGAAAGCTGGATCCTGACCCTGCGCATAAGGCTTATTAAAAAACAAATAATCTTCCATAAAGGGAAGCGCGGTTATTGCAGTATCTTCATGAATTTCTGCAGCAGAACCATACCCCTTACAGATTAATCCAGCAACTGGTTGATTTGGGTAAATCAAAAATGGATCGGTCAACTGCCCGGTTGTCTGAAGCAGGATCTGCAAAGGAACAACGGGTTAGTTCGCTTATTGACGTAGAAAGTCAGGCTTAATCCGTCTTCCTGCTCGAGGAGTTGGCGAGGACGTTCAAGTTGATAATGAGCATATCTAAGGATACTATCAAAAGGACCTTGATAAACTACCCTCTCTTGTATGACGAGCTCAGCGAGGGTCACCGAGGTGAGGGTTTCGTCTGTTTCTAGATCAAATGGATCGGTAAGGCTGTCCATGAGTAAAAAGAATGCAACCGGAAATATAAAGAGGATGGTAACGTGAGTACAGTCAGTCTTTGTCCGATCAGAAACCACAACAACCTTTAAATATTACCTTCAGTTTTCCTCGATACACCGATGAGTAATGAAGGCGTAAAGCCCGAATGAGGACAGTTTTCTCCTCGTACTCGACCGATGATGCATAGGAGGTTTGTACCATGACAGACGCAGCAAAAAAAGCATTAGAAGCAATTGAATTAGCCAGAACGACCGGCAGCATTAGAAAAGGAACCAATGAAACGACTAAAGCCTTGGAGAGAGGCGTTGCAAAATTAGTCGTCTTTGCAAAGAATGTCAATCCTCCCGAGATTGTCATGCACATTCCCCTGCTTGCAAAAGAGAAAGGTGTCCTGTGCATTGAAGTTGCAACCAAAGAAGAATTGGGCGCAGCAGCAGGCATGCAAGTAGGAACTGCAAGTGTTGCGATCGTCCAAGAAGGCGACGCCAAAGAGCTGCTCAAGGATCTGAGCAAAGCTCATTAATTGAGGAAGACCATGGCAGAAAAACCGATTAAAGGAAAGCCACAGGAAATGCCAGAACAGCAGGTCGGTCAGAAAGTTACCTTTTCTCCAGCATTCTCTGCAGAAGTCAAAGAACTGGTGGGAAGAACTGGATCTCGCGGAGAGGCAGTCCAAGTACGATGTAAAGTACTGGAAGGACGAGATCAAAACAAGATCCTCCGACGCAATGTCAAAGGACCGGTCAGGTTAGGGGATATCTTGATGCTTCGAGAAACAGAAATTGAAGCACAGAAACTATCACAACGAAGGAAGTAAGAGGAAAAATGAAATGCAGCTTTTGTAACAACGAAGTGGAAAAGAGCACAGGCACAATGTATGTGAAAAAGGATGCCAAGATTCTTTATTTTTGTTCGACGAAATGTGAGAAGAGTATGTTAAAACTCAACAGAAATCCACGATATACGCTGTGGACGAACACTGCGCGGCAGGAGAAAAAAGCATGATCGAACGCACCCTTGTGTTGATCAAACCGGACGGCGTCCAGCGATCCTTAACGGGTGAGTTGATCCAACGCTTTGAAAGAGTGGGCTTAAAAATCGTCGGCATGAAAATGGCATGGGTTGACAAGGCATTCTCGCAAAAGCACTATGCTGCCCATGTGAAGAAGCCATTCTATGCAGGCTTGGAGAAAATGATCACTGAAGGTCCGGTCATAGCAATGGTCTTTGAAGGTATTCATGCCGTTGAATTAGTCAGAAAGATTGTCGGTCCAACCGAACCAAGAAAAGCTCCTCCGGGAACGATCCGCGGAGATTATGCACAGCATTCCTATGAGTATGCAGACAAGAAAGGCATTGCGATCAAGAATTTGATCCATGCCTCAGGAACCAAAGATGAAGCTGATGTCGAAGTCGCTTTGTGGTTCAAGAACAACGAATTACATTCCTATAAGACCGTACATGATGTACATGTCTTGTAAACGGAGGGAGACTCACCATGGCGAAAATGGTCGAACGTGTAATGAAGATTGTCTCTCAGCCGGAGAAGATCAGAAATATTGCGATCTGTGCCCATATCGATAGAGCTTAAACAGCTCCGAGTGCATGGGAAGACGACGTTTTCTGATAACCTCTTGGCAGGAGCAGGCATGATCTCTGAAGAGCTTGCAGGTAAGCAGCTCGTATTAGATTTCCATGAAGATGAACAGCAAAGAGGAATCACGATTGATTCTGCAGCAGTCAACATGGTGCACACCTATGAAGGCCAAGAATTCTTAATTAACCTCATCGACACGCCAGGTCACGTTGATTTCGGTGGCGATGTTACGAGAGCAATGCGAGCTGTCGATGGCTGCATTACATTATGCTGCGCAGTAGAACAGATCATGCCGCAGACAGAAACGGTGTTGAGGCAAGCTATCAAAGAAGGAGTCCGTCCCATTCTGTTTATCAATAAAGTTGACCGACTCATCAAAGAGTTGCAATTGACGCCGGACAAGATGCTGGAGCGATTCAATGTCATTATCAAGAACGTCAACGATTTTATTGACAAGATTGCCGCTCCTGAGTTAAAAGAACGATGGCGATCACAGGGTCTTCCACGACCGTATGTCAATGTCGAGAATGGTTCTGTCTGTTTTGGATCTGCATTCCACAACTGGGCAATGTCTATTCCCTACATGAAAAAGCACGGACTTTCATTCAAGGACGTTATCCATGCCTATGAGACGGATACTGCAAAAGAACTGGCAAAGAAAGCACCATTGCACGAAGTTGTTTTGGATGCAGTCATTACCCATTTGCCGCCGCCCAATATTGCACAAGCATACAGAATTCCAAAAATCTGGCATGGTGATGTGGAAACTGAAGATGGTCAATCACTCGTTAAGTGTGATCCGAAAGGACCGCTCTTTTTTATTATCACGAAGATCGTGGTTGATCCGCAAGCGGGAGAAATTTCAGCGGGAAGACTGTTCTCTGGAACGATGACAAAAGGGCTTGAAGTGTACTTAAATCGCGCCAAGCAAAACGGCAGAGTGCAGCAGGTCTTTATCTACAACGGCGCAAAGAGGGAAATTGTCGACAGCATTCCAGCAGGAAACATTCTTGGCGTTGCAGGATTAAAGTCCATGCCTGGTGAAACCATCACCTTACAGCCATCGGAACCGTTTGAGAAGATCACGCACATTTTTGAGCCAGTGATTACCAAAGCTATCGAAGCAACACGAGCATCAGACCTTCCCAAGTTAATTGAAGTACTGAGAAAAGTCAAGAAGGAAGATCCGAGCATTGAGATTGAAATTAATGAAGAAACAGGTGAGAATCTCATTTCTGGCATGGGAGAACTCCATCTTGAAGTTATTGAAAACAGAATCAGAACCGAAAAAGGTGTCGATGTCAAAACTTCACCACCGATCGTCGTGTACCGTGAAACGATTACGAAAGCTGGAGAAGAATTCGAAGGAAAATCACCCAACAAACACAACAAACTCTACTTCAAAGTTGCTCCGTTGGAAGAAGACATTAGCCACATGATCAAAGCTGGAGAAGTTCCTGAAATGAGAATCAAGCGCAAAGATCTTGCCATCAGGGACAAATTCGTTGAAGCGGGCTATGACAACAAGGATGCTTTGAATGTGAAAGACATCTACAAAGGAAACGTGTTTATTGACATGACGAGAGGTATTGTCCACATCAGCGAAATTCTGGAGATGGTATTGGACATGTTCGAAGATGTCATGAACTTTGGTCCTATTGCAAGGGAGCCATGTCAGAAGATTAAAGTCATGCTGATGGACTGTAAGCTGCACGAAGATGCCATCCACCGAGGACCTGCTCAGCTCTATCCTGCAGTCAGGGAAGGTATCCGAGGAGCAATGATGATGGCAGGCCCTATGATCTTAGAGCCCGTACAACTGCTTCGCTTCGAAGCGCCGTCGGAATACATGGGTGAAATCTCTAAGCTAATCAGCAACAAACGCGGTCAACTCTTGGACATGCAACAGGAAGGAGACCAAATCCATGTTGAAGCAAGAATGCCAGTCGCTGAGATGTTTGGATTAAGCTCAGAGTTACGATCAGCAACCGGTGGCAGAGGAACCTCTTCGTTGATCGACCAGAGTTTCGAACGCCTGCCCTATGAATTGCAGGATCGTGTCGTGAAGAAGATCCGAGAGCGCAAAGGACTGACGGAGAATCAGTAAATTGTCGAGGAGAGACGCACCACAAACTATATAAACCGGGCTCAAAACCCAAAAAGTAACAAACAGATTCGTAGGATATTCCCATCCACGGAGGAAAAAAATGGCAAAGGACAAACCACATTTAAACCTAGTCTTTATCGGACACGTTGATCACGGTAAGAGTACAACGGTAGGAAGGTTGCTCTATGATTCGAAGAACATCGATGAGCAGACCATGCGAAAGCTCAAAGAAAAAGCTCAGGAGTTAGGAAAGAGCGGATTTGAATTCGCCTTCATCATGGATAATTTGAAAGAAGAGCGAGAAAGGGGAGTCACCATCGACCTTGCTCACAAGCAGTTTGAAACTGCCAAGTACTTCTACACCATTATCGATGCACCTGGTCACAAGGACTTCGTCAAGAATATGATCACCGGTGCATCACAGGCTGATGCAGCAGTGCTCGTTGTTGCAGTTACCGACAGCGTCATGGCACAGACCAAAGAACACGTCTTCCTGTCCAAGACCTTAGGTGTCAAACAGTTAATTGTGGCCATCAATAAGATGGATGTCAAGAACTGGGATCAAGCTGCGTTCAACAAAGTGAAGGATGACGTTTCAAACTTGCTCAAATCCGTCGGCTACAAGCCCGATGAAGTGCAGTTTGTCCCTGTCGCTTCCTTGCATGGAGAAAACATCGTTGAGAAGACAACGAAGATGACTTGGTATACAGGTCCATCACTCGTTCAGGCAATCGACAACCTCAAGGTTCCTGAGAAGCCAACTAACCTTCCATTGCGCGTTCCTATTCAGGACGTCTACAACATCACCGGCATCGGCGTTGTTCCTGTCGGAAGAGTTGAAACCGGCGTCATGAAAGTAGGCGACAAGGTGATGATCGTTCCGGGCAGAGAAGGTAAGGGTGTCCCTGGTGAAGTCAAGACCATCGAAATGCACCACGAAATGTTGCAGAAAGCTGAACCTGGAGACAACATTGGCTTCAACGTCAGAGGTGTCGGCAAAAACGACATCACGCGAGGCGACGTTTTAGGTCATACGGAGAATGTCCCGGCTGTTGCAACGGAATTTACCGCACAGATTGTCGTTATCAACCACCCCACCGTGTTGACGATTGGTTATACGCCAGTCTTCCACATCCACACCGCACAAATTGCAGGTCAGATCATTGAGATCGTCAAGAAGATCAACCCAGCAACCGGCGAAACCGTTCAGGAGAAACCAGACTTCATCAAGAACGGCGATGTCGCGATTGTGAGAATCAAACCAGTACAGGCAGTCGTCATTGAGAAGTTCAAGGACGTGCCACAACTTGCACGCTTTGCCGTAAGGGACTCAGGTTCTACGGTTGCAGCAGGCATGTGCATTGATCTTGTCAAGAAGTAGGTGGAGCAATGCAGAAGGCACGTATCAAACTAGCAAGTGCAGACATTGGCAAGGTCAATGAAGTCTGCACCAACATCAAGGACATTGCTGAGAAGACAGGTGTAGAAATGCGTGGTCCCGTCCCTCTTCCAACGAAGAGATTAAAGGTCACGACACGAAAGAGCCCCTGCGGCAATGGCAAGGCGACATGGGAGCGCTATGAAATGCGCATCCACAAGCGCCTGATTGACCTTGGCTTGGATGAGCGTGCCTTACGCCTTGTTATGCGTGTGCAAATTCCTGAAGGTTTGAACATCGAGATAGAAATGATAGATTAAGTTCTTACTTCTTGTTTTTTATTTCCTTAATCCTTGTGCGGAAAAGTGCTAGATTTATCGTTTCCCAGAAGATGTCAACGGAGGAGTAATGAACTGAGATATACCACTTAAGAGGGACATAAGATCGTAACATTTATAAACTTAAACTCCTCACCCCCTAGTATGACTCACGTCGTCGATCTCTATGCTGAAGAACTTGCGGACGTCTATGCGCAAGTAACGCTCTATCATTATCTCAAAGAAGCTAGACCTAACGTAGAATTGCGCGTTGTCGGGAGCGGGACCAATAACGAAAGATCACGAGAGGTTCTTGAAGGCATTCCACAGCAAGTTGAGGGGAAAGCAGACCTCACGATATTGTGTTTATCGGATATCACTGACTCAGCACAGGGGAAGAAAGTGCTTTCAATTGACATCGCACTCTTGAAAAATAGCCAGCTACCATATACGTTGGATGCTAAAGAGCAATTACGAAAACAGTATGGTGTGCCCTCTAACAGACCCGTAGTGACCATAGGATATCCGTATCAGAGTCACGACCTTGATCTGCTCATTGCACAGATTGCGCCCGTAGCAGAAGTATATGTCATGGATACTTACTATGGTTCACTATCCCCAGAACTACAAGACCATGTCCACATCCTCACGAAACGAGGAATTCTCAAAGACTACTTTGCTATGGCTGATGCGGCAGTGTGGGGTTGCAACCTCATGGAATCCGGTAGTGCACTCCACAACTTTGTAGAGGCAACAGAAGGCGGTACCTTGTTTCTCATCCAGCCATCGCACGATGGAAAACAATACGGGTTTAAAGCATTGAAACGCAGGGGGGTCATTCGTGCTTTTGAACGCACGAAGGAACTCCGAGATGCACTCTAGCATATGTTACCCAGTTCTCTCAAGAAGAAGGACGCAGACATCAAGAACAGAGGAGTAGCCACCTCTTTGAAACACGTTCACGATATTTGCCAGCAATTCTCTCAACCATAGATATCATGCTCGGTTCAGGATACGTCACTGCACCAGAAAATGTAAATGGTCTAACCGTAACACCATCAGCAGGTTTGGTATATGGAGCAAGACAAGTCACGATAAAGCATGAAGAATCTGACTGGAGTGGAGGTCTACCACAATCAGATCTGTCTAAGATGTGGGAACACCAGCCAGAGCTTGAAGGAATAGGATCAAAACGGCTCCGGTGAAAAAGTCTGGTTAATATTGCTTTTAGATTGTGAAGGATGATTCTTGCCGTCACTTCCGCGTGCTGTGCGCGGAAGGTAACGCTTCGGACGTAGTCTCCGAAGCGTCGTTTAAAGCTTGAGTTGTT
>JACRKL010000021.1 GCA_016219835.1 Candidatus Woesearchaeota archaeon | reverse complement strand
TGCCACCCTAAGGTGAGCATCAGCAGCATAAACCATGCAAGCGGAAAGGGAATTCCAAGGGAAATTTCCGCTAGCAGAATACCCAGAAACCATGCGAACCGATGGCAGAACCTCGCATCTTGCGAGATTTTCACCGGAGCCTTATGGAAGAGGTGAATAATACGAACGCCTAATCCTCATCGTCATTATCAAAAAAATCATCATCGCCGTCTTCGTAGTGCATGGTGATGCTCCGCTAGATCATACCCTAGCACGCCCCAGAAGGCAAAACAACTATATAAACATTTGCATGAGCAAGATAATCCCTAATCCGATCAAGCAACCTGCACTCAAAAACGGCATGGCTGGGTAATACCGATCTTTCTTCGCACCGAGAAATAACAACGTTAGGCTAATGGTCGCCATTGCAACGATCACCATCACCCATCCCAAGGCGACATACTTTCCCGTCGTCGTTGCTAGTACATGCATCACAACACCGGAGAAAATCAACGGGAATGCAACGTCGCCGCCGCCAAGGATGGCGTGTTTAACCGAAGGAGATGAAGGCACTTGAACGACAGTCATCTTTGCTTTGCGAGTTTTAATCGTTGCTGTTTTGCGATCCGCCCCCTCTGCCTTCTCCTGACGATAAGGGAACGAAAGCCCCGCGAACAGCTGTTCATTCTTCTGGAACTCTGCCAGCGTCACCATGTGCTTCGATTTCCAGACCGCATACATATCATACACGGAGATGGCAATAAGCAGCATGACTGCTGCAAAAAGGTTCATGATCGGTACCAATAAAACAGCAATGCCGGTATAGATCAAAATCTCAATGCTATTTTGCAGCCATGTCCCTTTCTTGAAGAGTTTGAGCAAACCAGCACAAAAGCCAAGGAGCAACGCCTGCCATGCAGAAAGAAAGACCATCAGTGCGAATGAAACCGCCATACTCACACTAAGAAAATACCAGAATCTCCAGAGCATAAATATTTTGAATTTGATCAGCAGCAGTAAAAGACCGGTGCCGATGAGTAAAGCAACCATCACATAAAGGAACGAACTGCTCTCCTCGACTTGTGGCCGTGGCACAGTATCAGCGGTACCGTAAGAGATAGATGTCGTAGTGGTGCCATTTGCTGCAACGACGTGCTCGACAGCAAGATCAGTATTGAGGAACCAGAGACCTACCACTTGCGATAGCAGAAAAAACGCAATCACCAGCAGCGTAGGAGTAAGCGGATGTTTCACCGTTTCTTGAACTTCTCCTGTCTTTAAATAATTAACCTTATATATTGCCACAGCCTTTTGAACGCTATGGCAGAAGCTCTTGTTACTCCGTGGGAAGTGAAGGGAACGATCGACTACGATCGTCTCATCAAAGAGTTCGGCTTAAAGGCATTTCTAGCTCAGACAGACCCGTTTGATAAAAATGTTCTGTTCCGTAGAGGATCAGTATTTGCTCATCGTGATTTTGAACGCATTATTGCAGCAGTCAGAGAAAAAAAGCCATTCGTGATGATGACGGGCCTCATGCCTTCAGGTAAGTTCCATTTTGGTCATAAGATGGTGGCAGACCAGATCATTTTCTACCAGTCCCTCGGCGCAAAAGTCTATCTCGCTGTTGCTGATATTGAAGCGTACAATACTCGCATCGCAGACCAAGCAGCGTTACGAAAGACAGCAATAGAAGAGTACCTCATGAATTACATTGCCCTGGGATTAAAGCCAAAGAACTGCGACTTCTATTTTCAGAGTAGCCGTTCAAAGGATGGAGAAAAAGCAAGTGCCTATTATCGACTTGCATCGATGGCATCACGGCATCTGACCGCCAATGAAGTTGAAGCCATCTACGGAGATATCACTCCTGGGAAATTAAGCTCTGCACTTATCCAGGTTTCTGATATTCTTCATCCGCAGCTGCCCGAATTTGAAGGACCATGCCCGGTGATTGTTCCCGTTGGAGCTGATCAAGACCCCCATCTTCGGCTTGCCCGCGATATCGCTGCAAGAATGCCTCAACATAAATTCATCACACCGAGTTCGACGTACAACCGCTTCATGGTTGGTCTTAAAGGGGGAAAGATGTCCAGCAGCGATCCGCTTTCGTACATCGCTCTTACCGATACACCAGAAGAAGCAAAGAAGAAAATCATGAAGTATGCCTTTTCTGGCGGAAGAGAAACGATTGAAGAGCACCGTAAGCTCGGCGGCGTTCCTGAGATTGACGTCAGCTATCAGTGGCTCTTTACCCAATTCGAAGAAGACGACAAGAAGATCAAAAAGATCTACGACGATTACAAATCAGGCAAACTCTTGAGCGGAGAGTTAAAGATGATCCTCGTTGAGAAAGTGACGACGTTCTTAGAGCAGCATCAGAAGAAGCGAGAGAAAGCGAAGGATAAGGTTGAGGAGTTTTTGAAAGCGTGAAATAAACCATCATCTTTATGAGTATTATATCCTTCCTACCTCTCGTGGCGACCATATCCAATAAGTCTCGAAAAGGTTTTGTGACCTTGGTTTCTCTATTATTCCTAATCTTGATTGGAGCTATAGTTTACTATGCAGAGGATAACGGTATAATGACCGAAAAACGATCAAACAATTCTAAAAACTTACTGAATGCGTTGAATTATTCCTCCATCTATGATCCTACCTCCCAGAAGAATGTAACTGATAGGCTTACTGCGAGAGAAACTACCCAAGAACCTGAAATCGGTTCTCAACGATCGTCGGATGCGAGATTGCCAGAAACTCAAAAGAAGAATGTAACGGATACAACAAATAAAGAGGAGTTACCCTTACAGCAAACACATCCTTCTTGCCAATTCAAACCAATCGACGACTATCGTTGTTCAGGAAATAGTCTTGAAAGAAAATATCAAAGTTCTGATTGTAGCTTTACATGGCATTATGATTCATCTTGTGACTATGGTTGCGAAAACAGTAAATGTAATATTCGATCTTGCCAACCAACGTATGTCAACGAATATCTTTGTTCTGGAAGTACTCTTCAAAAGAAGTACATATCATCTGACTGCAAGATTACTTGGGTTTACGACTCTTATTGCCCTTACGGCTGCGAGAAGAGTTTGTGTAATCAAAAACCTGAGACAACTGTACTAACGGTTTCATACGTTTCGGATGGCGATACGATCCAATTATCGAACGGTGAGACTGTAAGATTAATCGGATTAAATGCACCTGAGTCTGGACAACCTTGTTCGTCAGAAGCAACGACAAAACTTAAAGAATTGGTTAACGAAAAGGTAATTACTTTAGAAGAGGATCTTAGCGATAAAGATCAGTATGGAAGATTGTTGAGGTATGTTTATGTAAACAACATTTTTGTAAATCAAGAAATGGTAAGATTAGGATTTGCCCATAGGTACGAATATGGCTCAAATACTAAGTATTCTATTCAAATCGAACAGGCGGAAAATGAAGCACGAGAAAGTGATGGCTGCATCTGGAAAATCTCACACCAGAATTACATCCAAGACCGATGCGTGAAAATCACAAATTTTCATTTTAATGCGGGTGGTGATGACAACTACAACTTGAATGATGAATATGTCACTTTTGAAAATACATGTCCTTATGTACTCGATATGACTAGCTGGACGGTGAAGGACAATACTGCGTCCCATCTGTTTATCTTTCCACAATTTACCCTCAATAGTCGAGAGATGTTTACTCTTTACACGGGAACTGGAACTGATACAAGCGCGACTTTATATTGGGGAAGGATGTCAGGAGACTACGCTGCGATTTGGAATAATAACGGCGATACTCTCTTTTTAAGGGATAATATTGGAAACATAGTCTTGACCGAAAGTTATATTGGGTATTGATCGTACACCCAGATACCTCAAAAGTCACCCAAACCTTAATATACCTCCTCTATCATAAAACCGCTATGCCAAGCGAACCATTTTCCATGCAGCCCTTGCCGATGTCCTTCACACTCGTCGGATTAATCGGCGCGGTGGTCTTCGGCGTCTTTACCGCTTCCGGTAGAATTGATCCTACATGGGGATTTACCTTAACCCTATTTTGCCTGATCTTACTAATCGCGAGCATGGTTTCCCTCTCCCCGGAGAATGACAAGTACTGGAAAGTTCGTTAAGACTTTCGATCTGTCTGATGTTTGTTTCTCTAAACAGCCATTCACGAAAGACGTGATCGATCTTGATACCCAGTTTCTCAAACTCCGATCGCAGGACGCTGTAGAGTTTCTTTCCTTCGCTATCGAGGTCAACCAAGAGTATCCATTCCGTACCCAAAGCAGAGCATTCGTCAACAATTTTGTAGAGCGGTTTGCGCTCCATTTCTTTCACGTGATCAACGCCCAGTGCCAACAACGCTGCTTGGTCTTTCTTTCCTTCAACGAGAATCCACTTCCCAGAAGCAGTAAGACATGCTGCCCAAGAGGAGAGATCAAGCATTTCCATGAGAATGATAGGTAGAAGAGAACTTCCTTAAAAGTGCAACGGTTCCAGGTATATCTGTTCCGCAGCTAGGTTGAGCGATGAGTTGCTGATGTTTACCATACGGTAGGGGCATACCTAACTGCCGAGCACGCTCGTTGGCATATGCTGGGAAGTTTCGGAGAAGAGGAATTTCTTTCTTCAATGATTCCATGGGTCGCTGAAAACCTTCAATAAGAGTAGCGTGAGCATGGATACCCTGCAAACCCCCGTTGTACCGAATAACTAGAGCATAATCAAAGAGGTCGTGCCATGCATCAACATCTTTCAAACGGAAGGGGTCCTGATGCTCTGCCTTAATCCGAATCGGAGCCATCTGCAGAAAATATCCTAATTGTTCGAGTTGCTCAGCGTGCAGCGTAAGGCGTTTTCCCTGTTTCCACCATGCATACAGGTCATTCAATTGTCTTGCTCCTCCGCTACTAATCGAACGAAGTGCCTGAACAGGATGCTGCACCATATTTCTCGTGATGTGTTGGATGAGTGCATCAATACCAAAATCTCCACCCTGACGATGCGCATACATATGATCAATCGTTCTAAAAAAACGATCGAACGCAATGCTGCCAGAAAATCCTATAGGATTTGGCTCTTTGATGCTGTACGTTACTTCACCATCGCCATTACTAGTGATAAGATCCCAGTAATAGTTACGAGGAAATAGCTCTCCTGCACCAGTAAATATACGTTCGCGTGCATTAACATCGACAACAGCGATGTGATGAGCGGCATCTTCATCGTCAAGCATCGGACGAAGCCGGAAGAAGAAGGGTAAATCGAGTGGAACAAAATAGAAGAAATGGTTATCACTCAAGTCAAGGGCATCCCTTCCTCGCGTCAATGAGTTCGCAAGACTGGTTTGCTGACCTTCATCAACAAAACGAAGACGGCGATCGTTGAGTTTGAAATAATCCTGAATTGCACCAACGACCAGACCAACATCTTTGCTGCCAACCACAGAGACGGTAAGATCGTGAGTGATTGCACTAATGACTTGGTGGGCGAGCAGAGGAACGTCCTTCCATAGCGGCATCAAAAACTTGAGTTCGTCTATTTGTGCTCCAGCAACGCGTTGGAATTTGTAGCTGACCATATCGCCACGGGAACGATACTTTTCCGCAGAAGCGATGATGCCTTCATCAACTTGACGTTGCGGTTTCTGAGTAATATTATGGCTGGCACTCATCACGAGATGACGTACGGGCAGATCATGAATGGCTTCCTCGAGCATAAAGAGAAGAAACCCATTTCCGTTTAAATGCGTTCTGCTCGTGAAGAACGAAGGAGATATTTTTCAATGCGAGCAGAGTTTTCTACCCAACTTTCGAGAGGATTTACATTCACGAGATGCTTTTTTAATCGTAGAGTTCAATTCTTCCAAACTCACCACGCCCTTTTTGACTAAGAGTTCTTCAATTGCCATAACTGCAGAGTGTAATGTGTTAAGCTCTTCTTCCGAAGGGACATTATGCTTGTCCATAGACGCTCAAAGAAGAAATAACCTTATAATGCTATCGCTGAAAAATATCAGAAACCGTTCGCGGCTCCGGTGAAAATGTCAGTTCTGCCATCCTTCTGTGAGCATTCTTCGAAGAATCGGTTTGAGCGAGAAGGGTGTTCCAGAGGAATTCTTGCCAGCAAATGAACCCTAAATCATGCGAACCGATGGCAGAACCTCGCATC
>JACRKL010000020.1 GCA_016219835.1 Candidatus Woesearchaeota archaeon | reverse complement strand
GGCTCCGGTGAAAATCTCGCAAGATGCGAGGTTCTGCCATCGGTTCGCATGATTTAGGGTTCATTTGCTGGCAAGAATTCCTCTGGAACACCCTTCTCGCTCAAACCGATTCTTCTAAGAATGCTCACAGAAGGATGGCAGAACTGACATTTTCACCGGAGCCCATCATCTGATATGACAACATAAGTTAATAGAGTTGATGATCTCCTTAAGTAGAAAGGTGATCAACATGGATAAAGAAGACTGGGAGGGTTCATCCTACCAATGGGAAAGACAATTTCAGGATCGAGTGAGGGAACAGTACGAAAATGCAATACGAGATAACGACTGGCTTTATCGAAGACATCAAGCAGCTCGTGAAGAAGCCGAGTACTTAAATATGCTAGTGGCTAAGGCCAATATACAGACAATAAGTTGCATTCAAGAAGAGATGAGAACGTATGAGAAAAGACTTAGCGAAAGTTTTTTGGCAAGAGTAAGCTTGAAAATATTAGGAGAGCCGTTGGAAATACGAGCATACCGACGCAGCCTTGAGGGAAGATTGAAGAGAGATAATGATGCATAGGCTGCCACTCACCACTGGACACTCTCACGTGAGATTTATAAGTTAAAGAGTTTTACCCTTTAGTATGGACAAAGACAAAGCTCTCGTCGTTTTTCAGGACAAGAAGATCAGGCGAACGTGGTTTAATAATGAATGGTGGTTCTCAGTCGTCGACATCGTCGGAGCACTTACTCAGACAGAGAGAGCTAGAAAGTATTGGTCTGATCTCAAAGTTAAGCTCAAAGAAGAGGGATTTGAAGTGTCCGAAAAAATCGGACAGTTGAAATTATTAGCAGAAGATGGTAAAATTAGAATCCTCACCCAAACATCCTCTGCCCATTCATGAAGATGATCTTCGCTACCTCTTCAGCTTCCATGGCTTTGATGTCGGCGATTTTCTGGACGGCAAAAAGCACATTCTTTGGTTCATTGCGCTCTCCTTTGACCGGTCCAAGATACGGGGAATCGGTCTCGGTCAGCAGTTGTGATAAAGGAACGATCTTCACCAACTCTTGAAACTGGCTGCTGTGGACGATGTTCGGCGGGATGGAGAAAGAAAAGCCAAGGTTGATGGCTTTTTTGGCTAGTGCAAGCTTGCCCGTAAAACAGTGGAGAATAACTTTCTTGAGTTTAGAAGCTGCAAGCATCTCGATGCAGTCTTCTTCTGCTTTTCGGGAATGGATGCAAACGGGAAGATGGAGCTCTTCTGCAAGATCGAGCATCTGTTTGAACAGCGTTTGCTGCTCTGATTTTCGGGAAGCATCCATATAATCCAAGCCAATTTCACCGATGCAGTATGGCTTACTTTTTCGGATGAAGGAAAGTTCTGCAGCAATCTCTTGCTTCGTGAGATCGAGATTCATCGTCGGGTACAGACCAAGTGCCGGTTTGATCAGCGGATATTGCTTTGCTAAAGCCAAAGTAGCACGGTTCGATACTGGCGTGAGACCATTATTCAGGGCATAGACGAGACCGGCGACCTTTGCCCTCTGCACAACGTCAGCAACATCGTGCTCAAACTGCTGAGCATCAAGGTGGGCGTGGACATCGATCAGTAGCATATTTACGCAATATGAACAGAAACATTTAAATATTTTGGATAAAGTCTCAACAGTACCAATAGGGGGTGTACATTATGGCAGGAACAGCTAAATGGGGAGTCTGGGCTTTTACAATAGGCTTGGTACTCTCAGTCATCTTAGCATTTGTCTATGCCGCAAAAACCCCAGACGTTTGGGCCATTTGGGTCCTCGCAGTCCTCGGCGTTGCCGTTGGGCTGTTGAACGTGACAGACAGTGAGGTACAGCTCTTTCTGGTTGCTGCAATCGGCTTCCTCTTGAGCTTCCAAAGCCTCAATAGTGTCTTCACGGCGCTGGGATGGGTTGCAGTTGGAGCATTTTTTAACTTGGTGAGTGTGTTTATGGCTCCAGCAGCAGCAGTTGTTGCGGTTAAGGCATTGTACAATTTAGCAAAGGATTAAGCCTTTGCATTTTTTCTTTTTTTTGGGTTTTCGATAGGTTTATATTTTCTGATTCTTGAGATGTTTTGATGGTAATGAATCCTTTACCCTTTGGGGTCGGTATGATCGCTGGCGGAGGTCTCTTTTATGCAGGGTTTAGAGCGCTGTGGCTGAAGCGGTTGATCGACAACCTTCCCACTTCCAAAGTACGTTCCTTAGCCATGGGAATTGTAGAAGTGAAAGGAAAAATTGTTGTGAAGGATAGTGTGCTCAAAAGTCCATTCACAAATAAAAATTGCGTTGCTTATCGCTATCTTATTGAAGAATACCGTAAGACGAGCAAAGATACATCATCATGGGTTCAG
Organism: Candidatus Woesearchaeota archaeon; assembly: GCA_016219835.1. Taxonomy (GTDB): domain Archaea; phylum Nanobdellota; class Nanobdellia; order Woesearchaeales; family JACRKL01; genus JACRKL01. The sequence goes on along the minus strand of JACRKL010000020.1, from coordinate 16,283 downwards.
ATCGATCGGGGGGAAGAAAGAACACCATTTTATGTGCAAGATGAAACCGGCAAAGTATTGGTTGATCCTACCGGAGCAGAGATCGACATCCCCATCGATTATGAATTTCAAACAGGATTTGGAAAAACTATTCCTTCGGTAGTACAGCAATTTGCGCAAAAGAAAAGAGTAGCTGTTGGCACGTTCTTAGGCATGGGAAGAAAGCTCCGGTTTCGAGAGTATTTTATTGCGCCGAATGATCAGCTCTTTATTCTTGGAACTGCAGGAGACAACCCACAGGTTACCGAAGGCACGGCAAAGAAGAATGAAGACGATATTATGATTCAGAACGGCAAGCCGCTGTTCTACATCTCAGATCAACAAGAGAACGGCATTGTCAACAAGTTCAAATGGCAAGCAGTCGGCGGTATTATTGGCGGAAGTGTGTTGATTGTGGTTTGTCTTGCTTTGTTGCTGCGGCAGTTTGGGATGTTGTAACGGGCATAATTTTAAATATGCGATCGTATTTCTTGGTTTAACTTATTTCGCTGGATACAGCGGGAGATTACAACCATGGTATGGGGAATTATTGCAGTTGTTGGTGTAGCAATTCTCTTAGTAGCAATTGCTTTCTTGGGTTATTTCTTCACGGTATACAATGCACTCGTACAGCTCAAGAACAACATTCAGAAGGCATGGTCAAACATTGATGTCCTCTTGAAACAGCGGGCAGATGAACTTCCCAAATTGATTAACTCCGTTAAAGGGTATATGAAACATGAGAAAGGGACGCTGGAAGATTTGACGAAAGCAAGAACTGCTTTTCTTAATGCAAAAACGATGGGAGAAAAAGCTGCTGCCGACAATATGATGAGTTCAACACTCAAGACCTTGTTTGCAGTTTCAGAGAATTATCCTACCTTAAAAGCGAATGAGAATTTTATACAGCTGCAGACGAGAATCAGCGGCATTGAAAACGAACTTGCAGACCGCAGGGAGTTTTACAACGATTCTGTGAATACCTATAACATCCGCATTGCATCGATTCCCGATGCGGTCATTGCCAACATGCTCCACTATCAACGAGAAGAGCTTTTCAAGGCAACGGACGCAGAGCGGAAAGATGTTGAAGTAAGCTTTTAGTGACCGCTCAGTTTATATAGTCTTTTTCTCTTTTCAGTTATATGACCAGCTATGTTGGACTTTCTCAGGCAGAAGCTCAGGAAAAGCTGAAGCAATATGGACGAAATGAAATGAGTGAGAAGAAACATGGACAAGTCATGTCGCTGTTGCTGAGCCAATTCTCCAATATCCTCTCCATTCTGCTGATTATTGCTGCTGCTGCTGCGTTTATCCTTGGCGACATGATTGAAGGCACCGGGATGGTGGTGATCTTACTCCTCAACGCAGGGCTTGGTTTTTTTCAGGAGTATCAGGCAGAAAAGGCCGTGGACGCTCTACGTAAGCTGGCGAATCCGACAGCAATAGTACAGAGAGAAGGGAAGGAAGAACGAATCCCTGCTTCGCTCCTCGTTCCCGGTGATGTTGTTATGCTGAGCAGTGGTGATCTTATTCCAGCGGATGGCTATCTTGTTGAAGCGATAAGCTTCGAAGCGAATGAATCGTCATTAACCGGAGAATCACTTCCAGCAGCTAAACATGCTCAGGGAGGCGCTACAAGAGAAGAGCATGATCCTACGGCAAAAGTGTTCCAAGGCACTGCCGTGGTGCAGGGAAGAGGATTGATGAGAGTAACTGCAACGGGCATGCGCACCGAATTCGGGAAAATCGCCCATGCACTGCAGACTGAAGAGCAACCGCTGACACCGCTCCAGCGCCACATGGAAATACTCGCCAAACATATCGGCATTGCTGCAATCCTGCTGATTTTGCTCGTGTTCATCCTAGGACTGTTTCAGCATAAAGGGGTCTTCGACATGTTGTTATTAGCACTGTCACTTGCCGTTGCAACCATTCCTGTTGCATTGCCAACGATCGTTACCCTTGGACTTTCGTTCGGAAGTTTAGCACTCTCCAAAAACAATGTATTGATCAAGAGGATCCATGCCGTCGAAAGCATCGGGGCAACAACCGTTATCTGCACGGATAAGACTGGAACGCTCACGCAAAATGCCATGGTTGTGCAGTCGATGGCTGTTGATGGTCATCATCTCCCCTTGCAGGATCTTTCCAGCAGAACCATCATCCAAAAGAGTGCCTGCGATTATCTTCTTCGCATTGCAGCAGCCTGTAATACAGTTACGATCTGCAAAGGGCACAGCCCAGCACAGACCACAGAATATGCACTGCATACCTTTGCAGCATCATTCCACTATGCATCGGAACGACACATTCAGGAGTTTCCCTTTGATGCAGAACGGAAAAGGATGTCGGTCGTTATAGAAACGAAAAAGAAAAGGTACCTCGCTGTGCAGGGAGCACTCGATCATCTTCTTCCACTCTGCACGCATATCCTTGACCATGGCAAACGCAGAAGAATCACACCGCAGGATATTGCCAAGACCTTGGATCAACAGGAAACATTTGCGAACCATGCATTGCGGATCATTGCCTTTGCCTTTCGTGATCTCACAACCGTGCCAAAAACACAGAACGAAGCAGAACAGTCGTTGACCTTTATCGGCATGGTGGGATTGCATGACCCTCCCCGGGAAGATGTTGCTGCTGCCATCGAAGAATGCAGGCATGCCGGGATCAAGGTCATGATGATTACCGGAGATCATCCTTCCACTGCCAAAGCGATTGCACAACAGATTGGATTATGTGCAGAAAAAGAGGAAATAATCACGGGCAAGGAACTTGATCTTTTGAGTGATACGGCATTGCAGCATAGGATTGACCACCTGAAGATTGTTGCGCGCTCTTACCCGCTACAAAAGCTGAGAATCGTCCATGCTTTGCAGAAACGAGGGCATATCGTCACAATGACCGGCGACGGCATCAATGATGCGCCTGCCATCAAGCGAGCAGACACCGGGCTTGCCATGGGATCAGGCACTGAAGTAACGAAGATGGAAGCGAAAGCGATCCTACTGGATGACCGGTTTTCTTCTATTGTTCACGCCGTAAAAGAAGGGAGAAGCATCTATGACAAGATGATCATGTCTGCAAAATATTTATTGGCATGCAACTCCGGAGAGATATTTACGATTCTGCTTTCTTTGATGTTACTGCTGCCGTTGCCCCTGCTGCCATTGCAAATTTTGATGATCAACCTGCTCACCGATGCCATCCCTGCTCTCGGATTGAGCATGGAGAAACACGAGGATAATATTATGCGCCGACATCCAAGGTCTCCAAGACTGGGACCATTATCGCTGCTGGATTTTCTGATGATTCTGATTTTTGGCTGGATCATGAGCATCGGCACCATCGTCATGTTTTCCTTGCAACTGCCAGATCTTGACAAAGCAAGGACGATTGCGTTTACTACTCTCGTCTTCTTCCAGCTCTTTGCCGTGATGAGCAGCAGATCACTTGAACCGTCACCAAGGACATGGCAGCCGTTCACCAATCCATGGCTAGTGGGAGCGGTTGCTTTATCGGTGGGATTGCAATTGCTGGCAGTCTATCACCCGTTCATGCAGGAGTTATTCCACACGGTTGCCCTTTCTTGGTATGAGATGCTCCTCATCACGTTGGTAGCTGCTGCTGGTTTTGTGACTATGGAAGCAAGCAAGTACCTGTTTAAGCGGTCGCTTGGGCAGCCGCTACTATCAGCCCGCTAATGCCTGAAGCAATCATCTCAATCGCTACTGCTGTCAAGAACAAGCCGACAACTCTTGAGATGATGCCGATGATCTTAAAGTTGATCTGCTTAATGGTCAGCGAAAAGAGAATGAAGACAATACCGACAAGAACGAATGCAATCGTCACGTTCATCAGCAGAGGCATGACGCCGACCTCGTAGACTTTCAAGGTGAGAAAGGAGATGGTCGCAGGACCGGTCAACAAAGGAGTTGCAATGATGGAAATAATGCTGTCCACTTTGCCTACTGCTTTTTCTTCATGGGGATGCGGGGTGACTGTGCTTAAGCCCAACAGGAAAAGGACAACACCTCCTGCAATTCTGAAGGAATCTAACGTGATGCCAAACACGTTGAAGAGCTTAGGACCAATAAAGACCATGATAACTGCCACAACAAATGCGAGCAGGACTGCATGGACGGCAATCATCAGGGAATCCATCTTTCGCTGATACGCGGATATTAACACCGGAAATGATGAGAAGGGATTGAGCAAAATGAATATCTGAAAGACGAGTGGCAAGGAAATGAGTGCAAGGTCAAGAGCCATAGCTATTTTGCAGGATTACTGGTATATATGATTTGCGGGATCTTCAGGATAACTTCGCTGCCGTTGCAGCAGTCGGCCAGAAAGTGGATGCTTTAGAAATCGTCGCAACATAGGCACCTTTGTCTCCGGATTTGGTAAAGCAGAGTGAATTGCCATTGCTGTCCTTGAAGAAAGGATCTTCACAAAAGACAGTAAGATCGCCAGAGGGGTTCAATGGTTTGTAGTGGATGAACGTATAGTCACGCAACCCTCTAGAGTCATGGACATTCCCCCTGAAACCCATAACCGTTACTTGAGAGTTTTTTGCGAGGAAGATGCCAAAGGTGTTTGGGCTTGAGATTTTGAGGGTATCAAACAGTGGCATGAGTTGAGTCGAACCGTCAGAAAATGAGGAGAATCTAAAATTCCCTGCTTCAGTGCTACTCTCCCATCTTCCATTAAATGGAGCAACGGTGCGAAGATCAAGTGCACCTCCCTTTTTGTAGAGCATCAGCTTAGAAGTATTGTCGAAAAAGAGCTGCCTATCATTGCAAAAACCCAATCGAACGCCATCACATGCATTGGGGTCGATCGTTGTATCCTTATCGCTAAATGCAGCAGGCAGCTTCAGGAACTGCTCTTTGGCAAGTTCGTAATTGATGCTCGTGGCGATGATAACATTAGCTCCATCCTTGAGCACGCAGACGCTGTTCGTGCAGCGATAATTATTGCAGGTATGGGAAAAGTAGGATTCTGCCAAGTCGCCATTCGGAACGTTGTAGTTAAGATATTGCAACGCTTTTGCTGGCTCATCGCAGTACAGCGTTGCATTTGCTGATTGAGCGTTATCCCACAGCAATTGCGCTACTACTTCAGTTCTCGTTTTCCAGTACGCTTTGTCACCGGGATGGTCAACCATGCAGACATGATCCTCAATAAACGCTCCTGCTTTGATGCAACCCGTCTGTGGAGCATCCTGCACAGCAGTTGGCTTTTCCTGAATGGTGTCCAAAGCTGCCTGACTGACATAACATTCGGATTTCTGGCATATCCCTTCTTCCTGATTCAACCAGTCTTTGGATATCAGTTCTTCTGCGTTATCCACTTTGATAAATTTGCCGAGGGGGATATACATAGGATCTACGGCATCAAGAGTAGTATCAGGCACACAGAGCCATGCTTCATTACTTCCATCACCTTTGTAGATGATATTCTGATTGCTCGTAGGATCAGTCGTAACTATTTGAATACCTTGGAATCCTGCACTTGCAAGCCCTGCAGAAAGCTGATCGGCATTCGTTGTATCATCAACACAGAGAGCAATTTGTCCATTATTGCAGACGGCGAGATTTTGCGCATCATTGCCGAGGACGCTTGCTCCGAAAGAATTTATCATTTCGCCATTCATGCAGCAACGCACATTCTGGACGGGATTGGTTACTTGCGGCGTACTTGGATCCCATGCGCCGCCGATCCAGTCTGCTGGTCGGTAGACGATTTCTGTTCCACTGCCTTCCTCAACCGACGATAATTTTGCATCACAGCAAAGACCGTTGTTGAGTTTCTGGGAAGGAGAACAAAGAGAAGGCGTTACATCACCACAACTGAGCTTCTGGGGCGTAGATGACGTTCTGATGTTGGCATCTAATTCGCAGAGAGGTGAAGATCCACTGGCAGGGTCTTCTGAGCTCAGAAACCCAGAGAATGCAGCATCAGCAGGGTTGCAGTTGAAGAGCTGAGGATCATTTTCTAACGTTGAGCCGGTTGCGAAGTTTTTGCACAGGCAGACTGGGCTGTTGCTATAAAGACCGCAGACGCTACTGGTGTCACATTCTTTCGTAGCACAGGCACCACAGGCAGTTGCAGAGTAATAATTGCCTGAACCAAGGCCGTAACCGGGATCATTCAACGCGCAACAATAGGCAGGGGAAGCATAGTCTGTTGGTACCTCGCTCACCAGCTCCAGACCGGGGAATGATTGCTCGGCAGCGGTCGGTTGTGGAGGGGTGCAGCTTAAGGGAGTTGCTCCACATTTCCCATCGAGCCTGCACCTACCTTCTGGACAACAGGTCAAGCCTGAAGCACATTGATTTGGATTTGCAGCAACCGCAGCAGGAGAAGGATCACACACCGAGAATTCACCATTGCCTGCTGGTGTTGTCGTGCTTCCACCAGTACATTGGTAATTGACACACTGACTACCTGAACCTGGGCAGAACGCAGAAACTGAACTGTCCGTACCTGTTGCATCATACTGACACTTTTGGTTGGTGGGATTTAAGGTACAGCAGCTTGGCGAATTCTGCCCTGAAGGACATATGTTCGTATCACACTGCTTGAGCTTACACGTTGTAGGATTATAATCATTATCCTTCGATGTTGCTGCGTCAGTTTCATACCAGAATTTTCCGTTGTTGGTTGATCTGCTGTCGCATTTCCAGTTGGTTGGCGCGGTAGTGATAGGCAACTGGCTGCAGGTTCCTGCTCCTCCGCTGGGGTTGACTGCAAAATCCCATGTTGTTCCTGGGTCTGGAGTGCCGCAGGCATACCACTTGCTGTTGAGGCAAAGGAGTCTTCTTTCGTTCGGATTAGAATGCAATGCATCGGTTGCATTGTTAACTAAGCTGCCATCTGGATCAAAACACTGACCGCTTGCACAACCAGTGGCTGACCAGCGCTGTGCTGGATCTGCAACGGTGGGATCACAAAACGCCGTAGAAGTAACCATCGTACATTGGTTGTTCCCGCTGTAATACGATTCTTCGGTTGCTCCATCTAACGCTGGATTAAAGAGCGTGCTTGCTCCGCAGACCTGCCATTTGCCGTTGAGGCATTTGACTTCAGGAATTCCAGGGAGTGTATCTTGGGCATGATACGTCTGACCTTGATACTTACAGACCGACGGCTCTACGGTATAGGTACCGATAAAGGTCCTGACTCTTGGCCAGTGCGTACATACAGATTCTGTAGGAGAGTCTCTACCATCCACGGGTTTAGGATAATCTACATACACCCAGCAGTCAATCTTTTTCTGACGATCAACTGCTGCATCATTGATGGTAAAGGTTATGCTCGTAAATCCATCATGGAGTGCATCTGCCATATCTCCCTGCAATGCAAGTTCCTTAAACGGTCGAGGGACAGGACTTGGCGCGTTATTTTCATCGGGGTAATATTTGCCGTGTTCGTAGCAGCGAAGGAATGCACGTTCTGCCCCTCCGATGCCTGCATGGTCTTGCTCAATATCATCTGCAATAGTAGTAGCACCCATAAGATTTAAGGTATACGTTGTTCCAGGAGTAAGCTTGTTGTTTGCAACTGGCTGATTGTTCATCGTGAGTTGAGGTGGTCCATTTTTCAGGCAGATGTCAAGGAAGTCACTATTATCTTGATCTCTCACCAGATTATAGTTATTGGCTCCTGGCTTGCCACTGCTTGAGCTATCTGCTCCAGCAGGACCTTGTGGATCAGGATAGGCACTGTCAGGACTGCTCCATTTGCTGTCTGGACTCACCCAACGGAGATCGTCGGGAGTATTCTCATTCAAGGTTCTCGCTACAGCTTCACCCGCCGCACCGCAGGACATCTTTTCGTCATAGGTGACCTGTGTGCCTTGCGAGATCCAACCTTTGCCGAGGAGTAACTCCCGTAACGCATCACATTCCCATTTGGAATACGTACCGATGCAAGTATCTGCCGTAATCTTATATCTGTTCTGATGCCAGAGTGGCTTGAACGGTAAAGTATTACTACCGGTGATTTTGCAACGACCCAGCAGTTTTGCATAGATGTCATCTTGGACATATCCAGACTCTCCTCCCTCAATTCCCAGAAGCGTGTTTTGATCTTTAGCAGCTGCATCGATAGAAATCGGATACCCAAATTTCTCCGGAGAACTGGGGTTAATTTTAAGGAGTGCATATAGACTCTTACCATATGAATAACCGGCCGCTTTCCCGCAGGAGGAGTAGTGGCCATCAGCCTTGCGCTGAGGAACCCAATCGTTGAAGGTAGTTGGCGAGTTAAAGGTAAACAGTTTACCATCGCACCATATCTGCGCCATGTTTGCAGTAACTCCAGAAGCAGAAAGCACGAGCAAGAGAACACTGAAAACCAGCAGCCCCCTCTTTTTCCAGCCCATGAGAAAACCCTTGACGAGAATGTTAATAAAGCTTGCGATTTGGGAGATGCAGTCAATTGAAGGAGGGAAATTCTTAGCAGAAAGCACCGTTAGTGGTGGTGCGACGGCTGCCTAGCAGCCTGCTCGGGACATCCGCAGGAAACGTTTGAATATCACCCTTGATGAGAATATCTTACGTCAGTTAAAGTCCTACTGCAGCGAGAGAAATTTGAATATGTCCCGATTGATTGAAGAAAAAGTCAAAGATGAATTAAAACAGAGTACATAGATGAGGCACTCACCGTATCTTCAATACTCGTTCCAGCGCCTTCATATCTTCTGCCCCCCTTAACTGATCAGGAGATTGCGCAAAGGTCGCAAGCATCATCGCTACCTTATGCTTCCTGCAGAGCTTGATGTTCTGAAGAATTCTTCCCAAACGTTTTTCATCACGCAGATGAGCAAGAGTAATGATATAGCCGATCTGCTTCTCCTGCATGATCTTGCAGAGCACATGGTCCAAGCCAGATCGACGCTGGTGCATGCTGTCTTTCCATGCAAGGTCTTCAAATCCAAACATCCATTGGATCTTACCTTGCTCCATCAGCTGGCGATCTTTGACAGAGGATTGGGCAATCACGACCCCTCCTCTTTGCGGATGGAGCGAGCACCAAGTAAGTTCAATACCTGAAGTCGGGAGAGGATTCTGCTTGCCGATAATAAAAAGAGCCTGATGACCGAGCAGCCGTGCACGATCAAGAAATGCTTCTGCATTGCCTGAAGGTTGGATAAGATCCATGGATTTTCAAAGATGGTGCCACAACATTTATAAAGGTTTATGAACAGTGGCTTTTAAAACAGTTTAAAAGGCGAGTTGGGGGTTACAACGATGGCTGAACGTGACATCAAAGTGGTCAATATTGTGGTAAGCACTTCTCTTGAGCATGACATTCCTCTTGAAAAGATGGCTGCTACGCTCTCGAACACCGAGTACAACCCTGAACAGTTTCCCGGTCTGGTTATTCGCATTAAAGAACCAAAGACTTCTGCGCTGATCTTCAGCTCCGGCAAAGTGGTTTGCACGGGCGCACAATCGATGAAGAAGGTTGAGGAAAGCATTAAGAAGATTATCAAGAGCTTAGAAAAGATAGGCATTCGCATTAAAATAAAGCCCGTCATTAAGATCCAAAATATCGTCGCTTCAGGCAGTGTAGGCATGGACTTGAATCTCAATGTTCTTGCCATGAAGCTCGAGAATACGGAATATGAACCTGAGCAGTTCCCCGGCTTAGTGTACAAGCTGGCCGAAGCAAAAGCAACGTTCCTCTTGTTCAGCAATGGCAAAGTCGTCTGCACAGGAACCAAGAGCGAACAGGAAGTGCATGAAGCGCTCGACTTGCTGATCAAAAATCTTACCCATATCAAGAAAAGCAAGTAAGCCATCATTCTCATGGAACAGGATGAACCTGAAACTCACGTAGGGAAAACCATCAACGAGCAGATCAAGAGGTTTAAGGAGTTTATCGAACTCAACTATGGCGATCAGCTCGTCGACAATCTCAGCAAAGGCAAGAATTTTCTGGTCATTGATTTTGTTAAGCTGCTGCATTTCGATACTGATGTAGCTGATCTTTTGCTCGACAAGCCAGAAGATGTCATCAAAGCGGCAGAGTTGAGCATCGAAGATATTGACCTTGACAAAGGAGAGGGCAAATGCAGAGTCAGGTTTATCAATTTGCCCGACAGCAGAAAAATTGAAATCAGAAACATCAGAAGCAAGGACTTAAACCGATTCTTTTTTGTGAAAGGCGTGATTCGGCAGAAGTCTGACGTTAGACCGCAGGTCACGACTGCTAAATTCGAATGCCCTGCCTGCGGCAACACGATGATTCGACTGCAGATCGACGGCAGTTTTAAAGAACCAACGAAGTGTGCCTGCGGAAGAAAAGGAAAATTCCACCTTGTCGAGAAGGAGCTGGTTGACGCACAGGGAGTTGTGCTGGAAGAAGCACCGGAAGATCTCGAAGGGGGAGAGCAGCCCAAGCGCCTCAACATCTTTCTGAAAGATGACTTGGTCAGTCCATTCTCTGAAAAGAGAACGAGTCCAGGGAGTACGATTTTAGTCACTGGTGTCATTAAAGAAGTTCCTATTTTTCTGAAGACCGGGGCGCAATCAACTCGCTATGATTTAATCATGGACGCCAATGCCGTCGTTTCAGTCCAAACAGAATATGCTGATATTGAAATTACGAAGGAAGATGAGAAGAGAATCAAAGAACTTGCACAAGACCCTCACCTTGCCAGAAAATTAGTGGAATCTATGGCTCCGTCCATCTACGGTCATGAAAAAGTGAAAGAAGCGTTGCTGCTCCAGTTGTGCGGCGGTCTCCAAAAGAAGAGAGATCATGGCGCAAATACTAGAGGGGATATCCACATTTTGTTGATCGGTGATCCGGGAGGAGGGAAAAGTCAGTTACTTAAACGAGTCAACGCCATCGCCCCAAAATCAAGGTACGTCAGTGGAAAAGGTGCGTCGGGAGCTGGTTTGACCGCTGCAGTGGTGAGAGATGAATTTCTCAAAGGGTGGAGTTTGGAAGCAGGCGCATTAGTGTTAGCAAACAACGGACTCGTCTGCATTGATGAGATGGATAAGATGAGTAATGAGGACAGGGCAGCAATGCACGAAGCACTTGAGCAGCAGACCGTGAGCATTGCCAAAGCCAATGTGCAGGCAACACTACTTGCAAGAACGACAGTACTTGCGGCAGCAAATCCAAAACTCGGGCGGTTTGATCCGTATGAACCCATTGCCAAGCAGATTGATTTACCTCCGACGTTGATCAGCCGTTTTGATCTCATTTTTCCCATCCGAGATATTCCTGACAAAGAAAAAGATGAGAAGCTTGCAGAATTTATCCTCGCACTTCACCAGAATACTGAGATGAAAGAGCCGGAACTTCCTACGCCCTTCTTGAGGAAGTATATTGCCTATGCTAAACAGCACATTTTTCCCAAACTGAGCGTTTCTGCACTGGAAGAATTGAAGGGTTTTTATCTTAAGATGAGAGCCAGTGGAAGTGGCGAGGGAGAGATTAAAACAATTCCCATCACCCCACGACAGCTGGAAGGATTAGTGCGACTAGCGGAAGCAGCTGCACGGCTTCGCCTCTCTCCACGCGTTTCGAAAAAAGATGCGAAAAAAGCAGTGGAGCTCTTGCATTATTGCTTAGCACAAATTGGTGTTGATCCTGACACCGGCAAGATTGACATTGACAGAATCACCACCGGCGTTACTGCTTCTGAACGCAGCAAGATTGTCATGGTACGGGAGATTATTACAGAGCTGGAAGAAGAGTTTGGGAAGGCCATTCCCTTTGACAAGATCACCGAAGCATGCAGAGGAAAGGGCATCAGCACGAATGACCTTGATGATGCCATGGAAAAACTCAAGCGACAAGGAGACATTTACCAGCCAAAGCCAAATTTTATTCAGCGATTGTGATGAGAGTTCTGCTCAAATAACTATATAAAAACAGTTCCACCCCTCTCGCTCATGGAAGCAATAACCCCTACAAAATACAAACGGGAGAGTGCAGTAAAAATCAGAATAGGCGATCTTTTGCAGGGCACATACCTCCGGGGTGGGGAATGGGAGCAAAGCAGTGTCCAGTTACCGGATGGACGAAAGATTGGCAGAGTAAATATTATCGGTGTGTTAATCGAAAAGCCTTGGGTAAGTGAAAAGAGCGTTGATGCATTGCTGGATGACGGAACCGGACAAATATTGCTCCGTGATTTTGGTGGGCAGTTGAGTAAACTGAACGTTGGAGCAGTAGTGGCAGTGATGGGCAAACCTCGGTTAGTGCAGCCGGCTTTTATTGCCATTGATGTCGTGCAGAGCGTTGAACCTGGCTGGATGGAGGTTAGGAAACGTGAACTGAACATGATGAACGCTACTAAAAACATAGCACCACCGACTCCAAATCAACAGAAATTGATCGCTACTGATTCTTCCTTGGGAGAACGCCTTCTTGAACACTTAAGAATTCTTGACCAAGGCGATGGTGTGCTAGTGGAAACATTGCTACGTGAACTGCCGCAGGAGCAGGATCTCGTTGAAGAAGCGCTGCTTGCCTTAAAACGGCAGGGCGATATTTTTGAAGTCAAGCCGGGGAAGTTTAAGGTGTTGTGAGTTACGTGATTTTTCGAAGATAGCTCATGTATTCGTTATGATTGGTACCAATAAAGTATCCGGTGATCTGGTTTGAGAAGATCTGGAAGCAGACAAAGCCATAGACCATCCCACAACCTATAAAAACAAACATCCCTTTTTCTGCTCTGAAGTTGTATGGAACAGAAAGAAAAGCTCACGCCAGCGATGCAGCAGTACGTGGAAGCAAAGAAGAAGCATCCTGACTGCGTGATCATGTTCCGCATGGGTGACTTCTATGAGATGTTTTTCGAGGATGCGAAGATTGCGGCTCGGGAGCTGGATATCGTCCTTACCAGTAGAGGAAAGGTAGAAGGCAAGGATATTCCATTAGCAGGCATTCCGTATCACGCACTGGATGCCTATCTTGCACGATTGGTGAAAAAAGGATACAAACTGGCGATTTGCGAGCAGATCGAAGACCCAAAGATGGCAAAAGGTGTGGTGAAGAGGGATGTCGTTAGAGTCATTACACCGGGAACGATTATGGAATCCTCGCTCCTAGATCCTACTGCAAACCATTACCTTGTTGGCCTCACGAGCTATCAAGGTAAGTATGGCATTGCCGTAGCTGACATAACGACGGGATCGTTTGCTACAACGCACGTTGGAGACAGAGAACAGCTCTTGCATGAAATCTTTCGCTTAGATCCGAGAGAGATCATAGCAGATGTGACCGATCCTTTGCTTTTGGAGTCGCTGGTACAGCGCATTCCCATTACTCAACGACAAGGGAAATTGCTTGAGCTTGCAAAGCATTCATTGCAAGGGCACTTTGGCGTTCTTTCGTTACAGGGATTTGGACTTGAGGAAATGCCGGCAGCGATCCTTGCAGTCGACCTCTTGCTTTCCTATATTCAGGAAACACAAAAACGCATGCTCGCTCACTTTACAACGCTGAAGTCTTATAGTATTGGAGAGACGATGGAGCTTGATCAGGTTACCATCCGAAATCTTGAGCTGCTGGAAACATTGTTTACTAAAAAAAAGCAGGGTTCGCTGCTTGGCGTGTTAGATCATACACTAACCTCCATGGGAGCTAGGCTCCTTCGCTCGTGGATCTGCAGACCGTTAAAAGACGTAGAAAAAATAAGGCAGCGCCTTGATGCAGTAGATGAAATCAAGCAGAACAGCATCCTGAGAAACGGCATCCGGAAGGAACTCAAGCAAGTAGCGGACCTTGAACGCTTGATTTCAAGAGTAAGCTATGGCAACGCTTTTCCTTCGGATCTTCTGCTGCTGAAGCAATCGCTGTTGGTGCTGCCGGAACTCAAAAGAGAACTCATGCCTTGTCATGCTGCTCTGTTACAGCAATTGAGTCATATTGCTGAACATCGGGAGATTATTGAATTGCTTCATGCTTCCATCAAAGACAATCCCGCTAGTACGTTGCGGGAAGGTAATCTGATCAAAGAGGGATTTCATCAACGCTTGGATGAATTGAGGAAGCTGAAGGGAAATGCTGCCCAGGCAATTGCTGCACTGGAAGAAGAGGAGAAGACAAAGACAGGAATCAAGTCATTGAAGATCGGCTTCAACCGGGTCTTCGGCTATTATCTGGAGGTGAGTAAACCAAACTTACATCTCGTGCCACAGCACTACATCCGGAAGCAAACGCAGCTTAATGCAGAACGATTCATTACTGAATCATTGAAGGAGATGGAATCAGATATTCTGAGCGCTGAAGAAAAGATTTTTGCATTAGAATATGAATTGTACATGGGCATTGTTGATGAGCTGGCAAAGCATACTAAAGAGATTCAGGAGACTGCACAACAGCTTGCGATACTCGATGTGCTGGCTTCATTTGCAGAAATTGCCTTGCGGCAACGGTACGTGAAGCCGGAGATCAGTGATGGTTATGCACTTTCGATTATGCAAAGCAGGCATCCGGTGCTCGAACAATTAACCGAATATATTCCCAACGATTGTGTCATGGATGAAGAAAGCAGGACGTTTATTATTACAGGACCGAATATGGCTGGCAAGAGTTCGTATATGCGGCAGGTGGCGATCATTGTTTTGATGGCGCAGATCGGCTGCTTTGTCCCTGCGCAATCGGCGAAGATGGGTGTTGCGGATAGAATATTCACGAGAGTGGGAGCGTTTGATGACCTAACTGCAGGACAGTCAACGTTCATGCTCGAGATGACAGAGACTGCAAATATCCTGAACAATGCAACTCAAAAAAGTTTGATCATTATGGATGAGATGGGCAGGGGGACATCAACGTTTGATGGCGTCAGCATCGCATGGAGTGTCGTCGAATATGTCACGTCGCGGATCAAGGCAAAGATGCTCTTTGCGACGCATTATCATGTCTTGAATACCTTGGCTGAGAAATATCCAGTGATCAAAAACTATAATGTAGCGGTGCTCGAGCAGGATGAGAAAATCACCTTCCTGCATAAGATGCTTGCTGGCGGGACTGACAAGAGCTACGGTATCCATGTGGCTCAACTCGCGGGCATGCCTCCGGATGTTGTTGAACGTGCAAAAGAGCTTCAGGCATTACAGATGCAGGAAGAGAATAAATTAGAAGCAGTCAAGATGCCATCGAGGCAGAAGAGTTTGTTAGATGGGTGGGGTGGGTGAGAAAAAAGAGAATAACTAGTTATTTAAGCGGTTTACATTGTGCACTGATTACTTCAAAATCACCTACCTTCTGTCTTTGAAAATTTACTTCTTCAGATTGTAGATTCTGATTAGGAACTAATGTAAGAACTAAGGATATTACAAACTGTGAATTCTGAGTTTTTCCGATAACTCCTTCTTCGGATATAGGCGTTATACTCTTTGAATATTTTAAGTTATTACAGTAATAATCATTGACATTTTGTCCTTCAGAAGAACCAGCTTTACAGGCAGGTTCAAATAAGTAAACAGACCCCTCTGGAATATAATCCTCAATGGGTTGTGAATCTTTCCATTTGGATACTTGCTTAATGATATCCAAACCCTTATATTCTTCAGGCAGTCCTGGAAAATCGACAATATTCAACGTTAAAACCTCAGGGATTATTCCGTCCGGACACCCGTTATATTCTGAAAGCTGTTCGCTGTTTAACAGATCAAGATTTACATTTGGAGCGTATATCCTAAAAGAGAATCCTAAAAAAACAAAAATGACAAGCCACCCTAGAATTTTCCGAGAATTAGGATTATCGAGACTCATTATTAGTCTGAATAATAAAACTCCTAAACTGACAGTTGCAATTAAATAATATGCAGATTGGAGCAAAAAAGAAAAAAGAACTCCGAAACCAAATAGATAAGTACCATCGATAACCATAGAAAGATAATTTAACCATTGAATGTAGGTAGTAGAGAAGAAATCAACAATAACTAAATGTTTTACCCTTACCGATTGTATAGCTATACCGATGAATACTGACAGGGCAAACCATGTTAACGGAACTTTAAAATCATGAGGTAAGTATATTCTAAACGGATTAGTTATCCATTGTTTTAATTTAGGTATAAACCTCATTAGATCTATAATTACATAATCTCGTTTATAAATTTAGTTCTCAGATAGGCTCCGGTGAAAATCTTAAAATAGAACCCCTGCCAGCTATACTGGCAGGGTTGGGGAGGTACGAGCTCCCCATGAAAAAGAAAACAAACATACTACAAAAAATGGAAGTGTTATCATTTGACTGATAAACGCTCCATGTT
>JACRKL010000019.1 GCA_016219835.1 Candidatus Woesearchaeota archaeon | reverse complement strand
TGCTTCTTGGCAGAAGTAAGTCCATTCATAACGATATTGCTGCTGTTGCAGCTTGTGCAGATGAGTTTTGGTGCCATACGCACACCAAATATTTCAAAGAATAAAAATCTTTCGGTCAGTCATTTACTAACACTACCTAAAAAAGATAGGTCGTTCCATTAGTACAGCACCCTGAATTTAATGGTCTCCGGAATCTCTTTCATCTTGGCAAGGACTGCCGTATCGTATTCTTTGCTCACGTCAGTAATGACATACCCCGTTTCATCATTGGTTTTGAGGTATTGTCCGACAATGTTCATCCGGTGGTTTGCTAACAGCGTGTTGATCTGGGATAGGATTCCAGGAACATTTCTGTGAAGATGAATCAAACGATGTGCCCCTGATGGCTGCGAGAGCTGAATGTTGGGCAGGTTCACGCAGCCAGTGGTAGAGCCCGTGTTCACGAAATGGACGATCTTTTCTGCAACATACGCCGCGATTCCCTGCTGCGCTTCTTCGGTATTACCGCCAACATGTGGCGTTAGGATGACGTTAGGCAATCCGCAGAGTGGGGAAGCAAAGACGTCCTTGCTTCCGATCGGCTCCTCGGGAAACACATCAACGGCTGCACCGCTGACTTTCCCTGATCGAACGGCATCAGCAAGCGCATCAATATCCACGATAAATCCCCTGCTGAGATTCAGGAAGATGACTCCGGGTTTCATCATCTTGAATTCTCTGCTGCCCATGATAGACTTGTTCTCCTTCCTTCCGTCAACATGGATCGTGATGATATCCGCTTTCTTCAGAAGCTCGTCCATCCTTGCACAGCACTTTGCATTCCCCATTCCCATTTTCTCAGCAACATCATAATACAAAACTTCCATCCCCAGAGCTTCCGCGAGGATTGATAGCTGGGATCCGATATTCCCATAGCCGATGATGCCCAACTTCTTCCCGCGCACTTCCTTACAGCCGGATGCCATCTTGTCCCACTCGCCATGATGCAGCTTCATGCTCTTCTCAAATGCCCTGCGCTGGAGCATGATGATCTCCCCCAACGCCAATTCTACCACACTGCGTGTACTGCTGTATGGCGCATTGAAGACGGCAACGCCTTGTTGAGCACAGGCACGGAGATTAATCTGGTCAGTTCCTATGCAGAATGCACCGATAGCAAGCGCGGTGCTGCCTTGAGTATCTGCTCCGTGATCTTCGTCTTTGAACGGATGCCGACGATGAAAACATCTTGCAGCTTCTCTTTGAGTTCTGCTTCACTCAGGGACTTACTGATCGCGGATTCAATGGTGTACCCTTCATGCTTAAACACGTCCACGGCTCTCGGATGGATGTTCTCCAACAGGAGCACCTTGATCCGGTTCTTGGGGTACGACAAGGAAACCGGAAGCCGGTTGATGTACAGAAACTCATCAAAACTCGGAACAATGTGATCTGCTTTCTGCATCACCTGCTGCCGTGCTGCATTTTCCGTGAATGCAAAGAACTTTGTCCCTGCACCTTCTGCCTTGGCAAGATAATCAGTATAGCCATCACCAATGACACACACTTCTCCCGGAAGATGGAGCGCCTTGAGCTGCAATGCCTTGCCATTTTCCTGCGCAAGAAGGTTATGCTGATCATACCCAATGATTACGCCATGTTCATCAGTCACCAACGTGTTCGCAAAGATGTGATCCCCGGAAATGCCAAGCTCCTTCACCACAGGAACGATGAACTCACGAAAGCCATTGGATACGACATAAACATGTTTTCTTTCCCGTTTAAAGAATACCTTGTTGCGGAGCAATGACGGAGTGATTTTCCGTTTGAGCAGACGAACGAGCTGGTCAACATCTGCCATCGTTGCATGCAGCAAAACGATTCTCTTTCTGAGGGACTCCGTAACCGGTATCTTCCCTTCCATACCTTGATTGGTAATGTCTTTGATTTCCGCGATGATGTGCTCCCGTTGAGGATGCTTTCGGAGAGAAATTGCTGCAAGTTCGTCGAATGCTTCAACCTGTGTGATCGTGCTATCAAAATCGAAGATGAATGTCCTTTCCATGTAGCCAACTCACTACGGAGCCATGCTGGAAAAAACCAAGGATGATATTGAGATGTTGGTTTTTAGTGCATGCCCTTTAAGTTCTGCTCTATTCTCTGCAAGGGATCCCCCACGACTGCCTTGAACAATGTTCCCGTTATTTCTTCATAAGCTTTAATGTAACGCCATGCGACTTCAACCCTGATGTCATCAGGAATGTTCGGAAGCGGACCGTCGCCCATGTACTTTTTCTCCCGGATCAGCCATTGGCGGAGAAACTCTTTGTCCAGCATGCGTTGATCTTTGCCTGCCTTGAAGAGATCTTCATACGTATCGGCGTACCAGAAGCGCGAAGAGTCTGGTGTGTGGATCTCATCAGCCAAGACCAGCTTTCCATCGAGGAGACCAAATTCGTATTTCGTATCAACCAAAATGAGACCCTGCTTGGCAACAACTTCAGTTCCTTTCTTAAACAAAGCAAGAGCGATGCGCTCCATCTGCTCATACAGCTTGGGATCCACAAGCTTTTGTCTGAGAATTTCTTCCCTACTGATATGTTCATCATGACCCGTTGCCGCTTTGGTGGAAGGGGTCAGCAAAGGAGTTGGAAATTTCTGGCTCATCTTCATGCCTTTGGAAAGTTTGATGCCAGAGATATCCTTGCCTGCCTGATAATCTCTCCAAGCAGATCCTGCAAGATAACCGCGAACCACCATCTCGATCGGAAAGACAGAGCATTCTTTGACAACCATGACATTGGGATCGGGAATCGTGATGACGTGATTCGGAATGATCTGCTTCGTTTGCTCAAACCAGAATGCAGCGAGTTGATTCAAGACTTGACCTTTGAACGGAATAGTTGTTAAAACTTTATCAAATGCACTCAAACGATCGGTAGTGATGATGACCCGTTTCTTTCCAAGGGTATAGTTGTCCCTCACTTTGCCAACATAACGCTGACCAAGTTGAGGAAAATTTGTTTCTTTTAAGGTGTGTGATAATTGCTTATGGAGTATTTCGCGGTTGGTCATTGAAGTTTCACCTCACCTTTACCTGCAACAATTTCTCCGAGCACCATACTGGCGGGGAGTTTTTTCTGAACGGTTGCTACGTCTTTTTTTGCAACAACCAGAATCATGCCAATGCCCATGTTAAAGACAGAAAACATTTCATCATCAGCAATGCGACCGGTTTCCTGCAAGAATGTGAAGAAATCGGGAATCTCCCATGCTGATGTCTTGACCATAGCATCCATGGTTTTTGGGAGAATACGGCGTAGATTTCCTGGAATACCTCCACCGGTGATATGGGCAATGCCCTTGATGTAAGGAAGCAATGGCTTGACTTCTGGCAAATAAGAGCGATGCACATGCATCAATTCTTCTTTATGATCCACAGGACGAATGCCTCCGCTTTCAAGAATGTTGTACACCAGAGAATAGCCGTTCGTATGCAATCCACTGGATGGCAAGCCGATTAGGACATCACCTTTGACGATGGATGAGCCCGTGATGATCTTAGATTTTTCAACGACGCCAACAATGGTACCGACCAAATCGAATTCATTCGGCTTATAGAGCAAAGGCATCTCTGCCATTTCCCCGCCAATCAAGGCACAGCCATTGGACTTGCAGCCGATAGAAAATCCTTTGATAATCTGCTCAACAACATCTGGCTTTAATTTTCCAGTGCCAATGTAATCCAAGAAAAAAAGAGGTTCTGCGCCCATGGCAAGAATGTCATTGACACAATGATTCACAAGATCAACACCAACGGTATCATACATGCCTGTAAGCCAAGCCATACGGATCTTTGTGCCTACGCCATCCATGCTGGAGACAAGGACGGGTTCTTTGTAGCCTTTCACCTGAAACAAACCGCCAAAGGAGCCAATATCCGTAAGAACGCCCGGAGTGAATGTTGCTTTCGCAAGCTGTTTAATCCGGCTGACTGCCTCCTCGCCAGCGGCAATATTGACGCCAGATCCACGGTAGGTTAATGGATTCTTGGGTGATGATTTCTTAGATGCCATGATCTTCCTCCATCGGTTTTTTCGCATGCTGCTGCAAGGTTTTAATGATGGACATGCGGTACTGTTCTAAGTACGGAGAATGCTGATGCTTTTTGTTCAACAGCTTCAGGGCAGCAAGAGCAGCATTATCTCCCTTGTTCAATCCAACAAAAATGCCCCTTCTTGATTTCTCAGTAAGATGAAGAGCGTCTCCTACATTCGTGGATGAAGATGAACAAGGAACGTTAATGCAGAAGTGATCATCACAAGGTTCTTCTTCAACCAAGTCGAAGAAAGCGATGTTGACGTTGCCTTTGACCGGAGCGTCATGGAATGCAAAAGGAACATGCGCAGCGGTTAGTAGTTCAGTGCATTTTTTTACGGATGAAAGATCCTGATTACCGATCAGCGCAACACTTTCTTCAAATTCTTGAAAGAGGACATGCTCGATAACTTCTGCTGCATAGCGCGCATTGTTGATACCTGCACAGAGCACGGACGTTCCATGAGGTGATTGCAGCAATGAAAGGAGAGCATCAATGCCATGGAATGACTGAGCAACAGGAATGCCAATAACAGTAACATGGGTTCTGGCAGCAATTAAACTGGGGAGATGTGCAGATCCACTGCTGCCTGCAGCAACGACATGATAACCTTCAGCGTAGAGATCTTTTTTTAAAAGACGATCGAGAACTTCTGGATTATGGTGAGGGGAACAGAGCATGAGATCATAAGGGATATTTTTGTCCTGCAACGCAGAGCAGAGCTCCTTGTACACAGGAAGTTCCTGCTTCTGCGAGAAAGCGACGAGGACTTTCATGCAGCCTTCAAGAGTGGGGGGACTTTTAAAGGTTGTGAGAAATCTGGGAGAGAGAGTTAACGAACAATCTCCCAATCCTGATAATGCTCATTAGCAAGAAGCTCAGCAGCAATTTTCTGTGCAATAGCGTCAGGATGCTGATCTTTCATCACCAAGCTCCAGAGTGTTCCTTTTTCGACATGAGCGATTTCTGGAAAACCGAGTTGATGCAGCAAACGAAGGAGAGAAGACGTGTCCTCATCACGATTCTTGACGAGGATCTGCACTTCACCGGGAACCGGAGCAATACGATCAACAACTTGCGATCGGTGCTTATTGGCATTCACCAACACATCGACCTTTGCAATGTGCTCAGTAAAATGATTGCTCTGCTGAGAAATATCAAAGAAAAAAACATCCTGACGTTTTACGGTTTCAACAGCAAAACCTATGTGCTGTAAGGTGTGGAGAGTCGTAATCGCAACATTGTCAGGGATGACCAGCTTGACCAGCAGGATCTGATTCATGGTTTTGACCTCAGGAAATCGGCAAGCGACTGAAAAATGAGATGAGCGGGAGCAAGCTGCTCTCCCTGCTCAAAGGTGCCATGAAAACCGGGAAGCTGCTTTTTGAAGGAAGCAACTTCAGGATGAGGCATCATGGCTAAGACATTGCCTGCAGGATTGCAAAGACCCGCGATGTTGAGGATCGCCCCATTGGGATTGGTTGGGAATGCATCTGTAATAATGCCACGTGCATCACAATACTGAAAGATGATCTGATTATTTTTTCGGAGTGATGTGATAACTGCAGGATTCTTGGTGACAAATCGACCTTCTCCATGGGCGATAGGAACAGACATTATTTCACCGGGATGAATGAGCTTGTTGAACACTGATCTTCCTTGGGGAGCAGAGCAATGCAGATGTGTCCAGAAACACCAAAAGCCCGTTCTGTTTGGAGCAAGAGCCATCTCGACGCGATTTTCAATGCCAGGAATCATGCCCGCTTCAACCAGAATTTGAGCGCCGTTGCAGATGCCAATAACCGGCTTTCCTTTGTTTGCTGCTGCTTTGATAATCTTCATCAGCGGATCTTTTGCTGCAATGACTCCTGAGCGGATGCGATCCTCATAACTCCAGCCGCCCGGCAAGAAATAGCCGTCAAAAGAAGCAAGATCGCCGGTGTTATTCCAGCGAACAAGCACTGGCTCTAAACCAGCAGCTGCAATCGCACGGATGCTTTCATCTTCACGATTCGTACCGGGAAACTGGATAATCGCGATGCGTTTGGTCATGACAGCACCTCTGTCGTCCAGGCAGAACGAAGCTCCTCGAGAGGAACATCAAAAATACCGGACACTTTCAGGTGTGGTGAAGCAATAACCTTGCCCAAAGGAATCAGTTCAACGCCTGCTGCTGCACTCATGGTATAGACTTGAGCAGCATGCTGTTCAGGTATTTCAAGCACAAATCCTGGAGTTTCAGAGAAGAAAACACGGCTGAGGGGCAATGCTGAAAGAGGTGGAAGCAACTCCACTCCTAACGTGCCATCAGCATCTCCACCGAGCATCATTTCAACAACAGCAGAAAGCAAACCACCATCTGAAATGTCGTGGCAGCTCAAGACAAGGCGTTGATTGATGAGGTCAATAACGAGATCCATCTGCTTCTTTTCGACGGCAAAGTCAAGCAGTGGGAGTTGTTTGCCCAGCTTGCTATGGAGCTGATAATACACACTACCGCCCATTTCATCCTTCCGTTTGCCGATCAAGAAGAGTTTGCTTCCTGCATGCTTGAGCTGCAGGGTGATAGCTTTTGAGTAATCGTCGAGGATGCCGACACAGGCGATGATGGGGCTGGGATCAATAGGTTTTCCTTTCGTGTCGTTGTAAAAGCTGACGTTGCCGGAAATCACCGGTACGGGTTCCGTTGTTCCTTTTCTTGGAAGGTTCTTTGCTGCATCAGCAATTCCTCTGACACCCTCGCAGAAATCATCAAAGACCTCAGGGACTTCAGGATTTCCATAACATAAACAGTCAGTTAAGCACGCAGGAACTGCACCAACAGCAGCAACATTGCGCATGGCTTCTGCAACTGCAAGCATAGCACCATGATAAGCAGAAATGCGATTGTAAAAGGGATTGCTATCGACGGATAGTGCAACGGCTGGCTTTTCCCCATGCAACGGAGCCATTACACCAGCGTCTGCCATGCCAGATGGAATAATCGTGAGACCGAGCACGTGCGTATCATAGCGATGGTAAATCGATTTTTTGCAGCAGACATTCGGATGGCTCAAGACGTGCAAAAGCAGAGAACGGTATTCTTGAGGTTCAGCGAGGGATGGTTCAACCAGATGCTTGCTTGGCTTTTTTCGCTCACGATCATAACTGATGCCAGAAGTAACTGCATCAATCGGGACATTGCAGACAATGTTACCGTGGGAAGTGATGAGATATTTTTTTTCGCGGGTAACTTTGCCGATCACAGAAGCTCGTGCCTGTTCAGCAATATCAGGAAGAGCAAACGTTTCGTTATACATCTTGAGGATGGTTCGAGTAAATGAAGGGGGGGAGATCCAGCAAAAGCGTTCCTGCGTTTCTGAGCAGGCGATCATGAAGGAAGGAAGTTCCATCGAAACATGCACCTTATCCAGATCTAACGTACAACCAAATCCGCCAGATTGGCAGAGCTCTGATGTTGAGCACATGATGCCGCCAGCTCCAAGATCTTTGAAACCGAGAACGATGTTGTGTTTTCTTGCTTCTTCGAAGACCGCATAGGTCGCCCGCAGCAAGACATTCTTCAGAAAAGGGTCGGGAACTTGCACAGCCCCTTTGTTCGCATCTTTGTCCTTTTCATCAAGCACTAAAGAAGCAAAGGCAGCTCCACCAAATCCGCTGTTATCGGTTGCTTTACCAATGAGAATAATATCATAACCGTCAGCATGAGGTGGAGCAGATGAGTGAATAATATCTTTTTCTTTGACAAGACCAAGCGTAACGACATTGACCAAACAATTGCCATCATAACCGTCGCTGAAGTGCGCATCACCTGCGAGATTAGGAATACCTAAAGGATTGCCGTACCCAGCGATTCCCTTGATGACTTCATTGGCAATGTATTTCACTTTGTGCTGCTGTTCGCCCTGAGGGTTACCAAAACGAAGAGGATCTGCAATCGCCAGCACCTTTGCACCCATGCAAAGCACATCACGAATGTTACCCCCTACACCCGTTGCAGCGCCTTCAAATGGAACAACTTGGCTCGGATGATTATGGCTCTCATGGCTGACAACAATGCCGTACCTTTCACCATGCAGGGTTGCAAACTCGACAATGCCTGCATCTTCTTTTGGACCAAGAATAACATTGGAACCGGAGGTGGGAAGCTGTTTTAAGATCTTGCGTGAACTTTTGTAGGAAGAATGCTCGCTCCACTGGATGTTGAAGATGTGCAATTCAGTAATCGTTGGATTTCTGCCGATCAACTCAACAACCCTTCTGGCTTCATTCGCTTTCAGCACAATACCATGCTGTTTCATCCATTGCAGGAGCTGTTCATCAGAAAAGTCAGTAATCGGAATGAGTGGATCGTCAACCCTCATAGGTCTCTGGAAATGACGATGGTTTAAATGGTTTATGGCATTGAGAAAATTACAGTAGCATCCCCCACATAGGACCAACAAGATCGTGCGTACGTCGGATAATGGAAGACGTAGTGTACAAGATGAGCACTTCCTTGCCTTTAACCTGCACAGCAAGTTTGGGCAACTGCTGGTAGAGCAGTTCATCTTTACGCACAGTGATCTGTGCTAATTGAGCACTATTCTTTTGGTAGAATGCATCATACACCTGCGAAAAAAGAGAGGAAGCTTCTGCAATGTAATGATGAAGCATGGGACGTGGAGTTTCTGTTTTAAGGAGAACATGAAGCTGGGCATAGGCACGACAAATCTTCTCAATTTCCCAAACAATCAAGTACAGAAATTGCCCGTCCTCTTTTTTGCAAATTCTGCCCGTGTTAATCAGTCGTTTGCAAAAATCAGCAAATTTTGTGACATCATGAGCGAGAGGGGCTGGATCAAAAGAACCGTGTGCGAAAACGGGCGATGCTGCAGCAGCTGCCATCTCTTTCACCAACAGAAAACATCTTCGGAGAAGAATATCAAATTCCTGATCAGAAGGAAGCGCAAGCGACTTGATCGTCACCGACCTGGTTGTCTGCTCAACGATCTCGTAACCAAGAAAGTCATCCACCACGGCCCGCAACTGAGCAAGACCATCTGCATGCGTATAGAAAACGACAACTTCATCGTACCCTTTTTTGTAGGCATTGCCGATAACGGTCTTGACGAATTGCAGGGAGCCGGATGGAAGCTGGATTTCAATCTTTCCCAAAGCAGGAATCTTACCCGTAGAAAAAACAAGCTGCTGCTGCTGTTCGGCAACATCAAGTTCATCACCTTTGTTCAGATGATAGCGCTTGACCCATGACGAAGGAAGACTCACCATCAAGGTTGCTGGACCCTGCTTGACGATCTTTCGTTTCATCGTGAATCTACTCGCCAACATTCGAATATTCGAATGGATACGAATAATCTTAGCAGAAGGGATATATAACGCTTTCGACAAGACTAAAGGTATTGCAGGATTCATGAAAAAACTGCAAAAGAAAGAGGTGAACCGATGATTAAGAAAAAAGATCTGTTAATAACGACCTACCTGAGGCAGAATGCGCGGGAAACGCTAACCAACTTGAGCAAACGGGTGCATATGCCCATTTCAACCGTGTATGAAAAGCTGCGAACAAACCAAGATGGATTGATCAAGAAGCATACCTGCCTGATGGATTTCAGTAAGATTGGATTCCATGCTAGAGCACAAGTCTTTCTGAAAACCAAGCGTGAAGACCGCGATGCATTAGGACAGCAATTGCAGAAACTCGTACAGACCAATACATTGTACAAAATCAACAATGGATACGATTATCTTGTGGAATTGGTGTGCAGAGATTTGCAAGAAATGGAGATCGTTTTGGAACAGCTCGACCAAAAGTTCAGTTTTTCAGAGAAAGAAGTATTTTTTGTGATTGATGAACTAAAGCGAGAAGCGTTCCTTACGCAGCCCGAGATGATTGATCGGATCTGGGAAGGAGGGAAACATTTAAATATAAGACCCTCTAAGAGTAGGAATAATTCCTACCTTTGAGGTAACCACCGATGAATCAGATCCAACACACCATCAAATGTCATCTGCTGGAGAGCATAGCCACACAACAAAAGGCGCTGGAGCGCTGCCTTCCCGAGATGGCAAAAGCCGCAGAGCTGCTCATCGGAACTTTGCAGCGGGGAAAGAAGATGCTTGTAGCGGGGAATGGCGGCAGCGCTGCGGATGCCCAGCATTTTGCAGCGGAGCTCGTCGTTAAATTTGCAAAGCAACGGAAAGCTTTACCCGGCATTGCATTAACGACCGACACCTCGGCATTAACGGCGTGTGCCAATGATTTCTCATTTGATGCTATCTTTGCACGGCAAATAGAAGCACTCGGTCAGGAAGATGATATTTTTGTTGGGATCAGCACCAGCGGGAATTCACCGAATATTCTCGCAGCGGTCGAAATGGCAAGGCAACAACGCATGAAGGTCATTACCTTATTAGGAAAAGACGGAGGCAAATTGAAAGGAAAAGCCGACGTTGAGATTATTATTCCCTCTTCCGTCACTGCGCATATTCAGGAATCGCATATAACGATCATCCATAGCTGGTGCAGTTTGCTTGATGAGGCATTCCCATGACGAACAAAGAGCGATTGCTGAGTCTGATACAACGGTTTGAGCAGCAGAGGATTGTAGTACTGGGAGATGTCATGCTCGACAAATATCTCTGGGGGAGTGTAACCAGGATTAGTCCGGAAGCACCTGTTCCCGTGCTGAAAGTAGAGCGTGAAAGCTATGTGCCGGGAGCTGCAGGCAACACCGCCCATAACGTTGCAGCACTGGGGGGAAAGGCAATGCTCATCACCATCAGTGGAGCTGGAGAAGACCAGCAACGACTGAAGCAATTGTTGCAGAAAGGCAACGTTGCCGCAACCATCCTTACCGACAGTTCACGACAGACCATTGTGAAAGTTCGGGCTATTGCTCAACGCCAGCAATTGCTCAGGATTGATTACGACGGAGATGAGGAAATAGATACCTTGTTTGAGCAGCAAATCATTGATCTCCTGAAAGAGCACCTTCCTGAAGTCGATGGAATCATTATCTCCGATTATGCAAAAGGGTTTGTTACAAAAAATCTCGTTGAGCAAGTTGTCAAGCTGGCTCATG
Organism: Candidatus Woesearchaeota archaeon; assembly: GCA_016219835.1. Lineage (GTDB taxonomy): Archaea > Nanobdellota > Nanobdellia > Woesearchaeales > JACRKL01 > JACRKL01. Next base: position 3,233 of record JACRKL010000019.1, on the reverse strand, counting down.
GAAAACCGATCATTGTAGACCCTAAACCCCTGCATGCAGATTATTATCGAGGAGTTTCTGTAATGACACCGAACTGGAAAGAAGCGCTGGAGATGAGTGGATTAGGAAAGGGCACCGTTGAAGAGGTAGGCAAGATCATCCTCGGAAAAATAGGAGTTCCTGTGTTAATAACTCGAGGGGAATTAGGCATGAGTCTCTTTGAAAAGAGAGGAAAAGAGATCCACATTCCTACGAAAGCAAGAGAAGTGTACGATGTTTCCGGTGCAGGAGATACTGCAATTGCTGCACTTTCCCTTGCCATTACTGCAGGAGCAAGCCTTACCGAAGCAGCGATGATTGCAAATTACGCAGCCGGAGTAACGGTTGGAAAAGTGGGAACTTCTACGGTAAGCCCTGAAGAACTGCAGAAAGCCATTGAGCAGGATGAGGGGTAATATGGGCATCGTCACAACACTGGAAAAACTGAAGGAAATCGCACAGCAATTACGGAAGCAGGGAAAGAAAATAGTGACGTGCAACGGCTGCTTTGACCTTCTTCATCGAGGTCATGTCTACTTTCTGCAGGAAGCAAAAAAACAAGGGGACGTACTGATCGTAGGCATGAATACTGATGGTGTAGTACGAGCATCGAAAGGCGATGGCAGACCGGTGTATGCTCAAGAAGATCGTGCAGCGATTGTTGCAGCGCTGGGCTGCGTTGATTATGTCGTTATCATAGACGGCAAAGAGATTGCAACTCCCCTTGTTGAAGCAATCAAACCGGATGTGCATGTGAATGGATCTGAATATGGTGAACACTGCGTAGAAGCAGAAGCGGTTAGAAAAAATGGCGGCAGGCTGTATATCGTACAGCGAGATCCAAAGCATGCGACGACGACGACGCTGAAAAAGATTGAGCGAAGATAAGATCAAGCAAGATGGGATTATAATATATTAGAAAGATTTATATGCAATCATTTTCTTTAAGGGTTCATGGCAGGAATCATCGCAAAGGACATTCCTCTTGCTGAACTCACGCTCCGGAAATATGAGAAGCCACAAGGCATGCAACGCAGGGAATTAGTCAGGAAACTCTGCCTATCTCTGGGATTATTGCAGCCAGGTGACTCAAGAGATGCAGTAATTGATGTTCTTCTGGTTTTGCTGGAGAGCAAAGACATGATCGATTCAGTGAAGGTGAGAGATCTTGTCATTGAGCGAAGAAAGCAGCAGAACCTCCCGCTCCAAGGAGTTGCTCAGTCAAACATCAGAAGGCAAGTGAGAAGATTGCGTGAGCTGTTCTTAGTCCAGAAGATCCGGAATTATTACAAGATCACCGAAGATGCAAAACTGCTCACGCTCTTTGAGGAACGCATTGAGCGGTATTACATGGCTGCGCTACTGGAACGCGTGAAAGAATATCTGAAGGCAGTGGATCTGGAATTTGGGAGAGAGAAAGCGGTTGGGAAGGAAGAGAAAAGCTCAACGACGCAAGTTTCCTGAATTGTACTCAACAACTTTCTCCCAGAAAATATTTCCATGGGTATCACAAAAGTCGGTTAGGAATTCTTTCGTCAGCTTGTTGATTAACATGGATTTTTTCTTGTGGAAATCATCATTAAGTTCCTTTGCTTTATACCCTAAAGGCTTGATAATTTCTTGATAGAAAGATGGATCTTTACTCAGGAGATACCAAAATTCCTGCCCAGCAACTTGTTTGATGATACCTCTCTTGAGCGTAGTTTTTGCATTGCCATAACAAACTCCAAGAATGCAGATCACCTGCTTCACATGATTTGATTGGAGAAGAACCTTCTGAGCTTTCTTAAAGTCATACTCTAAGGCCCTCCATTGGCTGCTATTTCCCCACTGCAAGCCAGATTTCACGGAGACAATCACTTTTGTAGTCCCGTCCATGTATTCAAAGTCAACACCCGAAGAAGATGATTTCGAAGCACTGAGTGTTTTTTCTGCTACGTAGATGGCAAGATCTTCCAAGAAATCACCGAATATCTTTTCCTCAGAAGCAAGAAGTTTTGAATCTAAGAAAGACACCACAAGATCTTGGGCAGTCAAAATGTTCTTAGCTTTAAACAGGTACGGATTTTTCTTCCGAAGAAGCAAGTGTAGATTGGTGTCCTCTAAGCTTTTCAAGCGATTTTCGTGGAACCGCGTGATGTTCCTGCGGATGTACTCCTCTAATTCCTTTCGTTGCTTTGGTTTCATGGGAAATCCTCTTTTCCGCTTCAGTTTTATAGTCGGGAACAGTATCAATGAGTACATAATTTCTTCCAAGCTGTTTGCAGGCTACCCCCGTTGTTCCTGATCCTGCAAAGGGATCAAGTACTACATCGCCCGGTTGAGTGAAGGTTTTGATAAACCATGCAGGCAAAGCCAAAGGAAAAGCTGCACTGTGGTTTTTGTTGCCGCATTCCGTAGCAAGATGAAGGACATTATCGGGGTAAACCACTGTTTTACCAACCCAGTTGAGCACTCTTTTTCCGAATCCGCTTCCTACCTTAGAATTATCACGGATTCTGTCTTTGGTACTAAGATGGGAGAGACGAGACTGTGCCCATGTTCCAATAGGTACCATGACTTCTTCCTGATACATGGCAAAATGCTTTGACTTGTTGAACTGGAGGCATCTTTCCCATGAGTCCCTAAACCGATTTGGCCATTTACCGGGATGAGAATTCTTTTTATGCCAGATAAACTCTTCAGTCCATAGCCAACCTTGCGTTTGCAGAGCTTTAATGAGATCGATAACATACGTGTGTCGTTGCCCGTCAACAACTTTTTCTTTGATATTAAGAATAAATGTACCTGTCGGTTTTAAAACCCGAAGAAACTCCTGTGATCTTGGAAGAAACCATTCGACGTAATGGTCAGGATGGATGCCACCATAGGTATTCTTCCGGCTATCTGCATAGGGGGGAGAGGTTACAATGAGATCAAATAGATTGTTAGGGATACTAGACAGTACATCTTTCGCATCTCCGATGAGGTACTGATCCTGCAGATTCCTCTCTACTACCATGACCCTGCTTAGAGGTTTCTGGTTTATAAATTCTCCGCGTTGATTTGTCCAGTGGAAGTGCATTTGAAAAAGATGAGCTGTAAAGTAAACGTCACTTGGAAATTAAAAAAATTTAGTCGGCTTCAATGACGAGTTTCCCTTTTTCTACGTCTGCTTCAAGTTCTTGCTTTGCTTTCCATCCGAGCTTCTGAACTATTTTGGTAGGAAGCACTAC
>JACRKL010000017.1 GCA_016219835.1 Candidatus Woesearchaeota archaeon | reverse complement strand
TAAGAAAAGTATATATAGATTCTCTCTTCTGGGTAATACATGAAAAAGGGACAGATCACCATCTTTTTGGTGTTAGGCGTTGTCATTTTGATTCTCATCGGCATGCTTATCTTCCTTACCAACTCGGTGAACAAAGCAGCATCAGATCAACGCTTGCAAAGCTCTTTGACCGGTGGAACACGGGGAAATACGCTAGATGTAGCGATGACTACATGCATGGAGCAAGCGTTCAGCGACGGCTTGCTGCTCATCGGAAAACAGGGAGGACGGATCTATGCATCACAGATGACTGGCGGGTATTATGATCTCGGCCAGCTTAGTCAGCCAAGCGAACCAAAATATGATTATGGGCAATTTGTTATTCCCGATGGTGACGGGAATGAAGTGCCGTATGGTATTAGCTGGACAGCAGTATCTGGCGTGAATAATGAATTCCCCGATTATCCATTTTCATCATCGACGCCACTGCCATGGAATCTTGCCCATGCCAACACTCACCCTAATGTATACGGCAATTTTCCGTACAGTACCTTTGCTCCGCTCTGCATATCTGACGCAGAAAACCGGTGGAACCGGGAAGGAGCTGAACAAAGCTGCTCAGGCAGCTATGAAGCAAGCTATGACTTTTCTAAGTTCGGCTTTAGCATACAATCATTATTGCAGAAGTACATTGCACAAAAAACAAAAGAATGCCTCCAACGGGAAATGGAGAGCGGTCATATTCCTGAAATGAAGAGTCTGCAAACCTCCAAAGTCACCGTCACGCTAGGTGCAGATGATATCAAAGCAAGTCTTGCAATAGCTATCAGCACTACAAAAACGGGTCAGGAACAGAACACAGTCTTCAAAAAAGATCTCACTAAAAAAGTCCGGCTGAAGAAAATCCACCAGTTTGCTGCGCATATCATCCACAATGAGACTGGCAATATATTCTTTGATTATCATCCGAAGCCAAGTCCGCCCCTATCGGGATTCAGCTATCCGGAAGACCTCAACGATTGTGGGAAACGAGGGGACGAAAATTGCATGAAAGGAATGGACATCGCAGTAACACCGTGGTCAAAGGTCGATGCTCCAGAAATCCACGGCAGCATCATTACCATCACCGATCCTGCATCCTCGCTTGATGGGCATGCCTACACCTTTCAGTTTGCCGTGCAGAACCGACCTCCGGTCTTGGAGTTCATCTCAACCTTAAACCCTAACAATAAAATACTTCCTTCACCGCTAGCCATCGATCCAGATGGAGATCCGCTGACCTACACATTAAGTAATGGAGCATGTAATGCACAAGTATTGCCGACAACACCCTTCACAACCTTGCAACAGAGTTTCTCTGCAGGAACGTACTGTCTTGTGGTCAGGGATGGTCAGTGTCAAGACTGGCAAGAGTTTGTGGTGAGCACATGAAGAGAAGAAATAGAGAGAGCCGCAGCAGATGGTGGCTGTCGTCGATTCGCTCCTCGTTAAGCACCCCGAAGTGGACAACCCCTGCTCAACCAGCACCAGCTGCGGCTCTGAAGTATATACTCCTTATCTCCCTCCTTAGTTTTTTTTTCCTCCTCTTTATTCCCGTTGCTTCAGCTGGCTGCTGCCTCTTCACGGAAAATCCCGTAGCATGCAGGGCAGAGGTGCAAAACGTATCGCAGTGTTGCGGGTCCAATGAAGTATGCCTGTCCCATGCCGCAACCTATTTTACCGAAACATCATGCAGTGCAGTGGAACAATGCACACAACAAGGTTGCTGCGTTAATCCAACGGTAAAAAACTGCTTCTCATCAACCGTACTTGGCTGCACGCCTTCGCTGGATGACCAACGACCAACGCAAGATGGCAATGTTACTTGGGAGAATAAAGCATGCACTACAGTCGAGAAGTGTTCACTCGGCTGCTGCTGCTTTGGCTCATCAGAAAATCCGCAATCGGTAGATGGTGTTGCATCTGCATTTTGTTCAGCATATCAAAACAATCCAGCCTATGAATTTAGCCAGCAGCAGAACTGCGAGAGCTATTGCAAAAGCAAGCAACATCTTCCTGCTGAAAAACCAAAAGGCACAGGAACTGCCGCGCTTCTTCCCAAGAAAAATGTATCACAACCAACACCAGAGCATCAAGCATCAGCAAGAGAAAGCACGGATGCAAGTAAGCTAACAGATCCAGCACATCAACGTCCGCTACAAACAACGCAAAGTACAGAATCTTCTGATCCTAACCCGAAACCTCAACCAAAGACCAGTACAAATGCAGCAATACCACGTCCAGCAGAACGATCGATCGGAACAGCGATCACACAACAAACTCCTACGACGATTGCAGGAGGCATCTGGCCGTGGATGATGCTCCTGCTGTTAGCCGGAATCTTTCTGTTTACCGTGCACAAAAAAGACCGCCTTTCCGATGCAGAAAAAAAGTTGCACACCTATGCCTTGCAGAAAAAAAGAGAAGGTTATACGAAAAAAGAAATAGAGCAGGCGCTGCTTGCCAAAGGCTGGGATGCTCAAGTAACGAAGCGAGTCTTGAGAAGAGTGTGAAGCCGAGCATCTGGCAAGTTTTCGGACAAAGTCCTGATCCTCGAAACATTTTTAAAGTTCCTTCTCAGAGAAAAGAAAAAAGCTGGTGATCATGACAAAGCGGTTGGGGTTAATGGTATGGGTTATAGTATGCTTCCTTCTTTTTGCAGCAAATGCGCTCGCCCAAGGCTGCTGCCTGAACCCCCAAAATCCTGCAAATGCCTGTCAACCCGCAGCAGACCAAAGCCAGTGTACTATTGGGTATTACACTGATTTTCCGAGTGGTTACATCTCCTGTAATAATCCAGGCGATCAGCAGTCTGTTTGCAATGAACAAGGCATGTGCTTAAAGCCGACGGAAAGAACCTGCTTATCTGCAACAAGAATCGGCTGTACTCCAAATGTTGCCGATGGTGATTTTGATAGGGATGGACCCATAATATTCTTCAAAGGTAAAACGCCACAAAACCTTCCACTCGAGTGTACGCCAGGATGCTGCTGCACACCAACCTCTGCAACAGCAGGAGTCACCGCCGCATTTTGTACTGCACAAGCCCCAGGGCAAAGCGTCATTCACAATCCAGATCCTGCATATGCGTCTCAACAAAGCTGTCAAGCCTACTGCAACCAACCTGGGCAATCGCCTTCTGGGAACCAATCAACGGGAAACCAGACACCCAACGGAACACAACCTCCAACACCCACGAGCTGCTTACAGATAACTACAACAACAGACTGCAAGGGTGCATCGGGTCAGTTGCTCGGCTGCTTCTGGTGCCCGGCAAGTAATGCCTGTGTCCAAAATTGTGGAACTGGAACCTGTCCGGGATTCCTGACTCTCAACTATGGCGACCATGAATGTAAGTCGCAATGCGGCAATAATATTGATGATGACAACGACGGGAAGACCGATTACCCTGAAGATCTGTGTTGCTCAAGCACCTCGGGATTAAGCGAAACCGGCGCGTGCTGTGAAGCGAATGCTCAACCGCCAACGTATACGATAACTCCTGCCTGCACCATAAACGATGCGCCCATCACGCTCTTCTTCACAGCAAACCCTGCAACCTGCGGATCCCAAGTCGAACACATGACCCTGCAGAGAAGCCCGCAGTTTCAAAATAATCCTGCCGGAAAAACGCTTGCTCCAACAGCAACCGCTTTTAACGACGATGAAACCGTCATGGGAACATCGTACACGTACACACTCACGGTATCCATGAGAAATGGAAAAACCAGCACCACCACAAAAAGAGTAACCACGGCTCCTGAGCTCTGCAAGTCAACCGGAACCAATCCATTTTGCGCAGATGCTTCACTCACGGGAGTGGGAAATGCACAAGGAGCGAAATGCGAAGCGAGACTTTCGACAGGCATGTGCGGAGAGATCGTAAGCTACGGAACACCCTGCAGTTCCAACCAAGCATGCGCCTCAACTTCGAACGGGCAAGGAGTCATGTGTAAGAATATCCCTTCAGAGAGCTGCTCCTATCTACAAGACGGAAATCCATTCGAAATGTATATCAGCTCTGCTCTTTGCTTAGGTACACAAAACAGTCCCAATGCTTGTTTCTATGATCTCACCAACACCGTCGTCAACGGCTGCTATTCGTGCCTTGCAACAACAACCTGCTTTGATTACAACAGCAAAGACGCATGCAGCAAGAACAACTGCGGGCTTGCTGGGGGAAGTGACGCATGCTCATGGACAACGACGAATGGCATTCTCGGCAAAGGTATCTGTGCACCAAAGCAACCGTATGAAGGAACTGACCGATGCGAGTCCTTTAACACAGTACCGTTGATGAACCTGAGCAAACAGGATTGCAGGTCATTAGGCAAGTGCATTTTTGACAGCAACGACAAACTCTGCAAAGCGTGCACCGGTGCTGAAGATTGCAGAACATATACCGACAAAGTCTCCTGCGAAGGAAACAACCAGCCAATCAAATCACTCAATCCCGATGCCACCTGTCCTGTGCCCTACGCCAACAGCAAAGACACCTGTGGTGTCGGATTCTGCAAGTGGCAAGGTTCAGCAGACAGTGGCATCTGCGTAAAAGGAGAACCTGCGAGCATAAATCCTGCGTGTGCTGCAGGAGATGTAGACTGTTATCAGGATCTGAAACCGCCAACAACTGATATTCCGATTCCTGTGGATACCCTAGGACCTACAAACGCAGTGCTCACAGTTACGAAAGAAGAAGGAGCAACTGTGTACTATGGAATCTTCTGCAACCAGACAAAACTGCCAACCGCAAATCACGATGCTGCCTTTCCCTATACGTGTCCATCAACACCGCTCAGCATGGACACCATTGATCTCAGTCTGCTGGCTGCAACACAAAATATGCAAGGAGAATGCGCCCTCTCCTATTTCTCTGTTGATGAGCACCAGACCTATGAGCAGTTCAAGGAGATCACCATTCCCATAGACTTTAAGGCACCGGGCATGGAAAGTTTTACCAACACGACCCGCAGGGACGATGGCAATACCCTCGATATAGGCATCGAGTATGTCATCAATGAAACAGCCACATGCACCGATACATTAATCGAACCAACCGGAGCCATCCAAAACCCAAGCCAGTACCTCTCCACTGGAGACCGCACAACACCGCAAGTAAGGTTTAACGCAGAAATTCGGAACTTGCCAAAGAGAGATACAACCTACCAGTACAAGGTAACATGCACGGATAAAGCCGGCAATGTTCTCTATATCACAAAGCCGATCGTCGTAGACAGCAGCGGTCTGATTATTGCAGCATCTCCGCAAGAGGTAACCCTCAACAGTACCAGTGTGCTGATCAATGCAACCTTGCTGTCGCCGCCAGGCATGACGCAGTGCAGCATCGATACCACCGCCCTAGTGCCGAGCAGCTCATCTGGCATGGTAACCCCAGAATATTATTACACCAAAACGATGACGATGCCGAATGGCATCAATACCAAAACGATCATCTGCAACGTGCAGGTCAATAGTCAGACCAAAACCGGACAGAGGACACTGCACTTCGGTGTTGACACGTTGCCACCATCCATCGCTGCAGGCATGCGTGATGAACAGCAATCATTTATCCTTCTCGACTCAGTGCACACATATGGCATCGGGAAATTCAAGGATGTTGAACTGAATTGCAGCGATAATCCTATCGTACCTGCAGGATCCAGCGTGGGAAGCTTTGGCTGCAATCAAATCCTCTCGTGGATCTGCCCCCATGGATCAAGCTGTACTGCACCAGTAGCTGGCAGCAGCATCAGTGCCTCTGCCTTAAATCAGTATGGCGTCAATTTCACCATCTATTACAATGGAACAGATCTTGGAGGGAATGCCATGCCCACCCGCAGCGTACTGGTGCATGTAGCTCAAGCTCCTCAGGTTAAGATCACGATTTATGGTGCCCAGAATAATGAATTAACGGATCCAGGAAGAAGCTACTCCCTCCAGGTAAGCAGTGATACCGCTTTCCCGAATACAGGTGTTGCACTGAAGTACACGTTTAGAGATTATCTTGGCGTGCGTAAAGAAGTAGCAGTCCCCTTGGTTGAAAATGGAGAGAACCAATGGAGAGGTTCCCTATCGATTGCCGGACCCGCCTATGCATCGCTCAATCATAAGACTGCCACCTTTACGTTTGAGGCAATCAACCCAGACACGAGACTTGAAGCAGAAATTACTGAAGGCGCACAGTTTTACATCACGACAGATAACCTACCTCCGGACGATCCGCTGATAACGATCACCTCCTGAACCTACAAACACCATGGACAAAAAGCTCCTGATCGGATGTTGTATCCTGCTGCTGATTCCCGTAGTTGCAGGACTCTCGATCACCACCGATACGCCGACCATCGCCGTTCAGTTTACGGAAACAGTCAATGTAACGCTTGCGCAACTGTTGATGCAATCACCCGATGCCGGCGTCCCGTTCTTGCTGCAAAAAACGTATGATCAGGCAAGGCTGCACAACCATACCCTCAAATATCGACCATTGGCTCCTCTGCCGGACGGAACGTATGCATTCCGTGTTGCAGCAACCGATCTTGCCGGGAATCCATTACGCAACGGCTATAAAGAAATGCAATTTGACGTTGATACCTCAGTGCCCAGATTGCTTGCTGCAACGCCGATCAATGGCACAAGATTCACGCAACCGAATGTTCTCTTCTCTCTGCAATTCAGCGAGCCGGTTATCATAGAGCGAGCCAATATCACCAAAGAAGGTCCAGTCACCAACAAATTCACTTCAACGGATGGTATAACGCAGACTGCAACGATAACGATGCAACGAGATGGTGACAAAGAGTTCTACATCAACGTCAGTGATCCAGCCGGTCATGCGTTTGAAACAAAACTTCTGTTTACCATGGACGCTTATCCGCTGCAGATTTATCTCAGCGACCCAAGCACGGGTTATACCAATCGGAGCATGATCAATGTGACCTTTGAAACAGACGCTCCAGCTTCCTGCAACAGCAGCATGGTCAACTGGAATCTGCTCAAGCCGTTGGCGACAAGTGACGGGCTTTTCCACCGGCTTGAGAACGTGACTTTTGACACCACGACCCGAATGCGAACGCTCTACACCACCTGCAAGGATAGAGCCAATCAGGAAGAGGTCAACGCCACGTTTACCCTCTTCTATGATAACACCCCCCCACAGATTCTCTCTGCTGCATTCCTGCCCGCCACCATTACGGATCCAGAAGCACTTGCTACGACACTCACCGTCACCACCGATGAACCGTCGCTGTGCAGATATGCAACTACGAACACCACCTTTGGAGCGATGGCAAGATTTTCAACCGATGATGATGAAAGCAGTACTGCATCGTATAGGACAGCACATACACTAACCGTTGATCAGAATCTCCAGAACAACAAAACATACACCTATTATATCCTCTGCAAAAACCGGGCAAACATGATCAGCGAAAAAGTCTATGCATCATTCCGTGTTGCAGCAGAAAGAAATCCTAAGCTGACGATACTCTCACCGCCACCGATGGTGAACACCACCAAAATCACATTCAACATTTCCACCAACCTTGCTGCAGATCATTGCTATTACAGCAGAACAGAAGATACGATTTTTCAGGGAACGCCTATGACGATGGTCAGCAGCAAAGGGTTTACTGGTGCAGAGCTTGACCTTTATCCGGGATCATATACCTACTACTTTGGATGCACCTTCACGACAGCAGATGCCCCCTTGCAGCAAACGGCAGCTTATACGTTTGTGATTGACACAACACCTCCCTCAAAACCGTTCGTCACCGACCGTGCCAAAGGCACCAATAACACCGAATGTTCTCCATATACCAACAAACTGTATGGTGCATGGAACAGCACCGACAATGAGAGCGGTATCACCGGCTACCAGTACGAAGTCATAGATTTCATCACCGGAGAAACTGCATTAACATGGACACAAACAACCCTGCAGGAGCTTTGGATCAGCGATCTATCCCTCAAGAACTTTACCAAGTATCAGATCAAAGCAAAGGCACGAAATGGTGTTGGATTGTGGAGTAGTGCCGGCAGTAGCGATGGAGTTACCATCAATCCGAGTTGCATGGTCTTTGGCTGCGACAATGGTATCAAGGACAATAATGAAACCGATATTGATTGTGGCGGCTCCTGCGGACCGTGCGATGAAGGGAAGATATGTCATCTTCATGCGGATTGCATCTCTGGATACTGTACCAGAAAGAACACCAGTACCGTGTCGCAATGCGCGAAAGCAACCTGCGATGATGGTGTAAAGAATGAAGGAGAAGTAGCCATCGATTGTGGAGGGCCATGCTCCAGTGCTTGCTTAAGTGGTGAAACGTGTGAATATAATAGTGATTGCAGCAGTGGCTTATGCGACCAAGGTGTCTGTGTTGAAGATACCTGCAAGAATACGAAAAAAGATTCTGCTGAAGCTGATATCGATTGCGGAGGAGCATGCAGCCAGAAATGTGCAATCGGAGATCAGTGTGTGGTAGATCATGACTGTACGACGGCAAGCTGCCAGCAGGGAACCTGCCAAGTCGGTGGATCGAAAGACACGGATGGCGATGGCATGCCGGACAGTTGGGAAACAATGTATTCACTGAATCCGAACGATCCCCATGACGCTGCCCTTGATAGCGACGGAGATGGGTTCACGAACCTGCAGGAATACGAAAACAACACGAATCCGCTGCGCGCAGATGGTCCATCAGGTAAAGAAACCGATAGTGACCATGACGGCATGCCAGATAGCTGGGAAGAACGATACGGCTTAAACATCTCAAAAGATGACAGCAAGGAAGATCCTGATAAAGACGGGCTCACCAATCTTGAAGAATTCCAGCACCAAACCAATCCGACCACTAGCGACACCGATGGTGACGGCATGAGTGATGGCGACGAAGTTCGTGCAGGAAGAAATCCCAATGGAAGCGATGTCATCGCCAATAACAATGGAGCAGGATGGGTGTGGATCGTGTTTGGGGTATTAGTCATTGCTGCGTTTGGTGCAGGAGGCTACTACTTCTATACCGCTCAGCAGCGAAAGTCAACGACCATGCCAAAAGATACCTTCATTGATCGAAAGCCATGGTTTGATGCCACCTCGCCATTCCTCAGAAAACAGCCACCCCTAGGAAAACAAAATCCAGTCATGGCAGATCGTAAGCAGATGCCGGGATCATCATTACTCAGAAAACCCGTGATTCCACAACCCATATCCCCACTCAAAACAGCATCACCTGCTCCACCATCATTGCAGCAGGCACCACTGACCAAACCAACGCCACAGCAGCAGATGCACATTCCAGTTCCACAAGCTCCTCTCCCCACCAAAGAATGGATCGACATGGATACATTGAAGCAGAGCAAACAAAAAGAACAGAGCAAGGTGGCGAGCGATGATGTCTTTGCAGAGTTGGAGTCTATTGGTCCCAAGAAGAATAAAAAAGCCGTAGACGATCTGAAGAACATAGGGCGAAGAAAATGAAGCAGGCACAGATGCTGGGCCAAATATTTATGTACATCATGGCCGGCGTTATTCTCGTTTTGGTTCTGGCATTCGGCTATCAGGGCGTTGTGATGATCAGCCAAAGAACAGCGCAAGCGCAGCAGCTTGCGTTTGAACAACAACTGATCAGCAATATTGCAACGATCAGCCATGAATACGGCAGTGTGAAAAAGCTTGATCTCAACATCCCCGGAAAAGTAAGCAAGGTCTGCTTTGTAGATCTGACAACGTACGCTAACTCATTTACTGCAGGGCAAGATCAAGAAAACCAAGCCATAACAGCAGCACTCCAAGGGTTCGATAAAAATAATCCAGAAAAAGGTCCACTCTACAACATCTTCCTCTTTAGCGATACGTTCCAAACGCTCTACGCCGATGTTGTCAAAACAACCGGCTGCTTTACTCCCACGAATGGGAAGCTGGCGCTCAAATTAACAGGCATGGGTGATGGAACGGAGATAGCATACTGGAATGTAGCTTCGTGATAAGCCACCGCATGGCACTGGTCAGCACAGGGGGGTGTCCCTTACGGGGTGCGCTGACAAGGAGCGTAGCGACAACAACTGCCATGTGCGGCGGTTTAGGAAGGATACATACACTATAAACTCACGTACCATGAAACGCAACGCACAGATCACGTTACAGTTCAACTGGATCTTCACCTTAATTGCAGGAGTGATCATCCTCACATTTTTTGTCATGGTCGTCATGCGAGCAACCCATGTAGCTGAACTCAAACGGGATGCCAAGCTGGCTGATGATCTCGAAGCAACGATCGAAGGCAGCAGCGTTGCTGCAAATACCGCTACCTTGCTCCAGATTCCAGAACAGGATCTCTTGTTGAGCTGCGACATCGAAACCTGCGACCCGTCCAGTGGATGCGGTGAAGCTTCTCTTACGCTTCCAACAACAAAGATCTCGTTCCCCATCGAGCCACTCTTCTCTCCGTCGAAGATTCGCTCAGCAGACCTCGTCACCTTTACCTATCCATGGGAAGTCCCCTATCGAGCAACGAACTTTTTAATGCTGTCATCACCCCAATATACTATCGAGATCGATACCATTCCTGCAGTTGCAGAGAAGATGAAGAAAGACCTTCCACCACAGCAGATCAAGATAGGTTTGCAGCAAAGAAAGGGTCTGCAGTGGAATATCAATGGAGACCGAGAGAACCGTATCCTAAAAGTAAAAAGGACGTTCGGGCAGGAGTATGATCTGACCGTTGACCTTGGGCAGGGAGATATTGATGGGTCTGGCACCATAAAATTTCCCGATGGCCAGTCTTATTTCCTCGGCAGAGCTTCCGTCTATGCAGCCCTCTTTGCAGAAAATAAAGATGCTTATGAGTGCAACATGCTGAAAGCAGTCTTCAGGCTACAAAAATCATCTCAAATTCTTAAAGCGAGAGCGGAAGAAATACAGAAAGGGTATGCAGGCAGCAATACTGCATGTGCTGAAGTATTTACCAGTGCAGGAACAGCATACGCACTCATCATTGACAATACACAGAAGATCGCAGCTTCTACCGACCCAACAACGAGATTCCAGCCATTGATAGATATTGGCTCATCGGTAGAAAAATTAAAACAGTTGAACCACAACGCGCAAATCTATTCCTGCGCATCGGTGTACTGAGATGAAAACCATGAAGAAAGAGAAAGCAACAACATTGGCGCAGGCGAGGAGGGGTTGCTCCCTACGGGAGACAGAGCAGCCTGCGAAGCGGGCGTCTGCCGCCAAGGGCGTTGTTGCCATTTATACAAAAAAACATTCTCGCAAATCACAAATCGAGTTGATGGAAACTGTCGGTGTGTTAGTCATCTTCTTCTTCCTTGTCGTTGGAGGCATCATATTCTGGAGCTGGTACGAACAAAATTCGTTGCAGGATTTCGCAGCAGAAAGTGTGCAGCTCAAATCCATCAGCCATATGCTCAGCCTCACGTTTCTCCCCGAGTTAGAATGCACCAAGGGAGGAGTCCATGAAGCAAATTGCATTGATCTCATGCGGCTGCAGAAGTTCAAAGAAAAGATTGATGCAGCAGATGATCGTACCTTCCTCAGTTATTATCAGCAAGTCTTGAAGAGCAGCAAGATTGTTATCCAGTATGTTGATGCTGGCGCAGGGCACAGCATAAAGCCAAAACCATTCACCAGCAGCATAGATTCCATTACCCTTTATGACATCCATCCACCGGATGCCTCTTCCTACGTTAGCTCGATTCCCGTTGCATTGTATGACCCCGTCAAAGAAACCTATTACTTCGGTATCCTTGAGGTGACGTATTATTACTAGAAACCTCAGACACCGGAAAAGAGCTCAGATGGAAATCTTCGGCATTGCCATCGTTGTCGTGCTGGCATTGCTTGGCTTTTTTCTGCTCCTGCAATTTGGCATCTTTGCGCCAAAGAGCGATAACCTCCGCCAGCAGGTAAGCAATGTACAGCTTGCCTCTCTCTATACGAATACCCTCTTAAGAACAGATACGGATTGCAAGAGCACCGATATCTCACAACTGATTATCGATTGGGCTGAACATCCACAAAACGCAGCGGACTACACGAGTGGCGGCTCCATTCATTGCCCTACCAACAGCGGAACCGAGCTTTCATCGGAACGCGTGAAAGAGATCATCCAAACAACTTTGGACAAATCATTGGGAGCGCAAAAGAAAGGCTACGACTTTAAGATTATGATAAACCAACAAGAAGCGTACCGTGGACAAAGCAACAACGGCTGCCCTCATGCAAAAAACGTCGAACGTTACCCACTGCCTGCCCGCGTTCCCGTCGTTGTCGAGTTAGCGATCTGTGACTGATAATCGGATCATCGAGGTCTCCTGCTATGGATCTCCAAGACATTCTCACTACAAATCTCAGAGAGATCGACCATGCCCTGCATTTGGAAAAACAGGACGATGCAGCAACGCTACTCGAAAGCTTGTATCGCACAGTTCTTCAGAGAATGGAGCAAGAGCCATACTTGGTAATTTATCCTGCCATGGAACGCTATGGCAAGGCGTTACTCCGACTGGCATCGCCACAACTTCAAGGACAGAAAGAGTACCTCATGCTGCAAGTGCTTGCATGGTACGAAGACCGAAAGCTCATCGATGAAACAAGCATAGCAATTGCAGAAGCAGGAAAGAACGGATCAAACAGCAAGAAAAGAACACACCCCTTTGCATGTTCAGAAGTATGGCAACGCTATCAGATACAGGAGTCAAACCTCCAGATAGCCGAAGGCATTGCTGCAGAAGAGCGTGGCGAGAATCCTGCACCGATGTACCTCGAAGCATTGCAGCATAACCCCCTCAGCGAAGAAGGAAGAGGGCTCCTCGCGTTAGCTGCAACAACGCAGTACATTACTGAAATGCTCCAACAGGAAAAGAGACCATTTCCCTATCACGACTATGCGCCAGGAGGAAAACCACTCTTTGAAAGCATAACCGAAAAAGAAGGTCGCCTTACTCTTCATCTTGGCAACAAGAGATCTCTCTTTCTGGATATGATCTCATTCGGAACATCCACGCATCAAGTGCTGAAGATCAGCAGATCATGGAGCAATTCTTTTTACGAACTCCTGCAACGTTATCTTCCTCAATCACAACCGGAAGCGATCAAAGTCTACCAAAATCCGAAGGCGGCAGCAGTAGAAGTTGCCGTCCATCATGCATTAGCAGGCAAGGCGATAACCATACCAAAGATGCTGCATCCGACCGTTAATCTCAACGGCATTATGGTCAACCGCTTCCAGCTCATTGAGGGTGAGACCCTAGAAGAATTTCTTAAACAAATCATGCAGAAGGGTGGCAGTGAAACAGGAATGATCACCTATCATCTTGTGAAAAGAGTATTGGAGGATGTGGAAACCGTGCAACAGCTCAAGCTCGATATACCGTTGGAAAAGCCAGACTATAAGGAGAAAACGGTACTGGCGATAGAAAAACTCGCCGAGCATGGGAAACAACCATTCGGCAAGAGAGAACGGGCAGCATCGGTAACGTTAGGAGATGATCTCCAGCAACAGCTACAGCCGGGAACCATCGTAGGCTTCCGTGACGCAAATCTAAGGAATACATGCTTTGATTACAACGCGATAGTGCATGTGCTGGAACTCACATTAGTGCCGCAAGAGAACGCAACAGCATCGCTCATAGCCTACTATCAACGAGCAGAAAAGAAAAGACGAGTGCTAGAAGTCATGATGGCTCACTGTTACGCACTTGACTTTGAGAAGATGAATAAGGCAGCGCATTGGTATGATGATGTGAGCAGAGTATTCGATCATCCCATGGTAAAACTCAGCAGAGAACAGGTTCAGCAGCTGAAGACAGAAATTCCAATGCTGCAACGACCGATGTCTGTACAAGAACGAAGATGCATACACTTCTTCAGAAACCTGAGAACATGGTATTTTATGGAACAGGAAGGAAGACCGATGAGGTGGAAGCAGTATTATCTCAGCAAAGCAAAACAGTACCTTACCCTTCTTGCCACAGAGATGAAAGCAGCTGAAGTACTGCTCCCATTCTTCAATGAATCGATTGAGAAAGAGACGCAAACTATATATACCTCGCCGTCAGCAGGAGAAGCATGGAATGGAGTTTTCAGAAACTGGCAACACTGATTCTTGTTCTTCTCTTCGTGATTGCCATGATCATCATCATCAGCCAGAGCTCAGGACTCTGGAAAGGTATGCTAGATCAGCTTTCATGGGGATAACATGCAACGAAAAGCACAAATCCAGACTGCACTTGTCGGTATCATCGTTATTATCATTACACTCTTGATCATTGCCATCATCTTCTACCCCTCCCTTGCTTCAGTTTTTCCGAGCCTGAAAGGTCTCTTCAAAAGTGTTGCTCCGTGGCTCTCGACAAACTGCAAAGAAGGTGCTATAGAAAGCCCACAAGGTGATTGCTGTCCGGATGCCAATAATGATGGGAAATGCGATACTGAAACCGAAAAACGTCCAGAAGATTACGACGGAAAGAACGAGCCTCTAGCCCTGAAACTCAAGAAAGGGGAAACGGTTGATGCACAAGGGACAAGCGTCACCTACCTTGACAAAATCATCTCTCCATTTCCGGACCCCGTAACGGAAAGGAACGAGCATTACACCTTGTTTATGGAAAACCAAAAAGAAGGGTGGGGTGCTGCATCTGCCGATGTGATGATTGGAAAAGAGATAACGCCGTTGCTCTCTCCGGAAGGGACGCATTTCCTGCCTTATGTCCACATAACGGCGCTGAACGACGAGAAAGAAGTGCTCAGCTTACGAGTATCCATACGCAATGACTTTAGGAAAACACATACAGATGTTATCGAAGGGGAGGCAGCAACTCCTATAGACGGAGCAGATGCATCCATCACGTTCTCTTATGACGGCAGCGAGGTCCACTTTTTTGCCAATGGAAGAGAGATCAATGCATGCAGGATGAACTGGCCAGACGCCTGTGGATTTGAAAGAACCTGCGACTTGAAATTACCAGGCAAAATAACAGCAAGGTGCATCAAACACTGGTCGACCGGAGGCGTTTTAGGGGCTGGATCAACCGACCATAGTGCAGTTGAGATAACATACACCAGGTGAAACCATGAATTTCAAACCAGATACTACCGGAAAAAGAGCAGAACAGTTAAGCTTAAGTGTCGTGGTCATTGCAGCCATTGCACTGATTGTGTTAGTCGTATTAGTTGTTATCTTTAACAACGGTGCAAGGAACTTCTGGCAGAATGCTAATGACTGCGGAGCAAAAGGTGGAGAATGCCGTGCAACCTGCGGAGACAATTTCTCCATCAACGCCGGCAAAGCAAACTGTGAGAGCCCAAAACCCGTATGTTGTCTAGAATGGAAATCACAACAACAAGAGGCAAAACCAT
The DNA here is from genome assembly GCA_016219835.1 of Candidatus Woesearchaeota archaeon. Taxonomy (GTDB): domain Archaea; phylum Nanobdellota; class Nanobdellia; order Woesearchaeales; family JACRKL01; genus JACRKL01. Next base: position 12,210 of record JACRKL010000017.1, on the reverse strand, counting down.
GAATAAAAAAGCAGAAGTCCCATGGATATTGATTACGATGATCATTGCAGTCATCGCCGCAGTTATTTTGCTCTACATTTTCCGGCAGGGCGTTGACAACGGAAGTAGTACGCTCAACAGCCTAGGAAAATGCGGGTCTGCAAGCTTAGGTGAAGGGAAATGCGCTTCGCCGGAACAGATAAAAACAATGAACTGTAAGCTAGTCTTAGATATTTGCGATACAACAAAAAACGAAAAATGCTGCATATCCTAACGAAAAAAAGAGGACAATTTGCCGTCACCTGGGAAACGGTGATGCTGCTGTTAGCAGTCGTCTTAGTTATTTTCATCTTTGCATTCTGGGGACGGCTTGCATCGTTATTGAGCAATCAGGATGATCCTTCATTGGCAAGCTTTGACCGCCTTGCTGCACAACTTGATGCGATGGCAAGAAGCGATGAGCAAAACATAATTGCAGAGTTACCCGTGTACCTTGCTAATAACAGAATCATCGTCGGATTTGACAAAGACTGGGTGAATGATCTATCCGTTGATGGCTGCTTTTTGCGAAACATACCCAAGCCAACCTCCTGTTTGAATCAAGCATGCATCTGCCTGTATGATGAGAAAATGTTCCACGGACCCTTTGAAACTGATGACCAATACAAAGATCGGTTGGTTGTCTCATGCAAGCCATTACCCAACACCCAAGAAGTGAACGGGTTGTATACATCCAGTCTCTACCTCAAGGATCCGGAAAATCTTGGATTAGATAAAAAGAATGGATTTGCTTACCTGGTACTGTATGGAAAGGTCTCATGCCCAAGCATGGATCAAACGATCAGCTGGGATGTCAAGAACGTTTACCTTGAGAAATCAAAAGACAGCCAAGGGAAAGTCCAAATACTCATAGCAAAGAAATCAGACAGAACCGAACAGCGCAAACGAGTGATGCAGGAAAAGGCCAACGATGCCAAGGCAAGAAATATTTTATCTGGATTCGTAGCGGATCTTGAGTCCTGCAAAAGCAACGAACCGAGAAGTGAAGGTCAGCTGTGTGAAGGGAGAGAAAACATGCATGTAGATTTCCCGGAAGCAACATATAAAATAGCAGCATCAAAAGGCAAAGTAGTCTTATATCGAAATGCGCAAGTGCTGGAAACCAGATCATTCCCCATCTGTACCACAGACGCTGTTGCTCCCTACCGAAAGATCAACGAGGAAAACTTTGGACTGGACGATACAGCAACATATGCACTGGTTTCATTCTATGGAAGAACGTGCGTGAGTGTGAAGAAGTGAATCACGAAGTTATCCATAATAATATTTATTCTTCTCTTTCTGCTCTCTATCTTTCACTGATCCCAACTTATTGATCCGTGGCCGCTTGCTTGACTCATCTCTTCGCATGGTAATACCTAAACTACTCAGCAAGGTGTTCATACCAGTCTCAAGATCAAACGGACCTTGCGCTTTTCCTTCCCTGCCAGATTTTCCAGTAAACACCATCAAACGATCAGCAAGGTAATCCAAGAAGAGAAGATCGTGGTCAACGACGAGCACTGCAATATGCCGAAGCTCTGCAAGATTGCTGATAATCTTTGAAACTGCAAGCCGTTGCTCGACATCAAGGTAAGCGGAAGGCTCATCCAGCAAAAAGAGGTCTGCCGGTTGCGACAAACACTGGGCAATCGCTACTCGTTGCAATTCTCCACCGGACAACTCGTTCAGCTTTTTGAGCAGCAAATCCTTCAATCCCAACGGTCGAATAAGCTCGGCGTCATATTTCTTCACTGCTTCATGCAGTGCTGACATCACGAGCTCATCAGAATCAGCTTCGAGGTATTGCGGTTTGTAGGATACTTTTAGTTTCACACCCAGCTCACCCGATGTTGCTTTTTCTACGCCTGCAAGAATTTTAACAAATGTCGTCTTGCCAATCCCGTTTTCTCCCAACACGCCGATGCGCTCATTTGGTCTGATTTTACCACCCTCAGCATGCAACGTAAAATCGCCTTGCACTTTTTCGAAAGAATGCCATTCCGTAAGCGTGTGTATTCCGATAGACTTGATCGGCGCTCTCACAGAAAATTTGATGTGAGAATCCCTGAAGCGAACGTTTTCTTCTTTCAGGTAACCTTCGAGGAATACATTAATGCCATATTTCGCTGGCTTGACTTGTGAGACAACACCGAACGCTTTTTGCGTACCATACATGAGATGGATGAGGTCTGCCATGTAATCTAAAGCGATAAGGTCGTGCTCAATCACCACAACGGCAACGTCAGGAGTTGCAAGCCCACGAATTGCTTTTGCAACTTTCAAACGCTGGCTGATATCAAGATATGAAGTAATCTCATCAAAAATGTAGACATTTGCTTTTTTCAGGAACGTAGCAGCAATCGCTACGCGCTGCAATTCTCCTCCTGAAATCTGTCCCAACTCACGTTCAAGAAGATGTGTTAGTTCAAACTGAGCAGCAACCGCTTCCATCGTTCCAACTTCATCAACTTTCTTGAGAAGCTCGATAACTTTGCCGGAAAACTGTTTAGGGATTAAGTCGACGTGCTGCGGCTTGTACGCAACTTTGATGCTGCCACTCTTCATCTTTTCAAAATAGGCCTGCGTCTCGGTGCCTTTAAAATGCTGAATGAGATCATGCATACTCGCTTCTTTCTCCTTACCAAAGCTGGGTTTTAAGATTCCGGCAATGATCTGAATAGCTGTGCTTTTGCCGATGCCATTCACCCCCAGAATGCCAACTACTTTGCCAAAGAGGGGGGTCGGAAGATTATAGAGCGCAAAACCGTTCTTCCCGTAGCGATGGATGGGATCCTGCGCGAGAGTATCGGGCAAATTGATAATCTTGATGGCTTCCGGAGCTACATTACTGCAAATGCCGCAGCCAATGCACAACGGCTCTGCGATCAGCAATTTTGAGCCTTCAAAGTACATGCACTCCTTGCCTGCTCTGTTCACCGGGCATAAGCCTTGGATGTAGACTTTTTTGCTCATGTCCTTGAGCTTCGTGTTATCAATAACAGCTAATCGCTTCATGGGGCATGAAAACAAGCAACGATATTTAAAGGTTTAGAGGGGCATGGCGTGCAGGTATCTGCCATGTAGTAATCACTGTACAGAAGTTTCAACTAACAAGGTTTATAAATCAATCTCGACCAACACCTCTTTGATTGCGTATGGGATCTTCGACAGCAGCACAGTTAGAACACCTCCTCGTGAATTTCATGAACGAACAGGGGTATGAAAACGACGCTTCCCAAAAAACGACGGTTCTCAGAAAACATCAGCGAGACCAGTTCGTCTCCGTGATTGAGTTTGCGGCAGGCAGTCTTGAGCTGATCTTGACTCCTCATTTCGTTAGGGATCATGTAGAAAGAATGAACATTACCGAGGTGTTCTCTCCAGAAAATTTTAAGCAGTATGGTCCAGTTATTCGCGAGTTTCTGGATGAAATCTACAGCCACAAGAAAGAGTTTGTTGTGCGTTACCCTACGAAGAGAGATGGGTCAGCAAAAGAGCTGTTGCCGTATGAGGTACTAAGAGATATCCGTCACAGGTTCATGCAACGGCAGATTGAAGGGGTAATCCACCCGAACAAGGATGCATTGAATGTCGTAAGCATGCTAGAGCCGCAACTCCGCTTGCCACAAAGAACGCACAGCTCTCAGGAATTTTGGTCTGCACCACCTTCGCAGTCAGCTTCAGGAATAAACATACTGAACTTTCAAGAGTTTATGAACCAATACGGAAGACTGCCGTATGTTGCTCTTGTTGCAGAATCTGATACCGGGTTAAGCAATGCACTCCAGAGAATCACTCTTTCAGAACTCAACCGCAAGAGAATATTCCCTGAGTCTTATATCGTCGGTGGAACAAATGCAGAGGAGTACATAACGATGAGTGAATGCTCACACTACCTCACCAAAGAACCAAGCAGCAGATCATGGTACCGTGCTAGACTAGCAAGGGATGCTGTTTCAGGGCATTGGGTGGCAGCAGAGGAACCTATGCTGGATGTCCACTACACCACAGGATTTAGGATTACTGCTCCTGAACATATTGCTCACCGGCAAGATGCAGCTTTTGAAGTGCATCTGCCAAATCATCCAACGACTCTCACTGATGAACCATATCTGCCGTTCCGCCACTTGCTTCTGCGACTCTCTGCAGATTTGCTTCGTCAAACGACGCTCTCGCCATCCGCACCATTAAAGACATTTTCTTTCAACACGGAATTGCTTGATGAAGAAATTCATGCATGCATTCCACGCATTAACTATGCCGTTACCGAAGGTCTTCCATCGCATCTCGTCCAAGAAATTTCTCCGATTGCCAAGAAAAGAGAAACCGGAAGTATCGTGCTTGAGGCAATCGTTGATGCAGCTATCGGGAAAGTCACGTACGCAATAAGAGACGCAAATAAAGAAGGGTATTACCTCGCTACAAAAAGTACAGGATGTGAGTTCCTGTTGATTGAGAATAGAGTGATTTCTGATATCATCATTCAGGGTATGCCATGCCTCAAAAAAATAGCATACGGTCTTAATAATCACATCGAAGAGCAGTATCACCTCCTCTGGGTTCCTAATGAAGCAGACCCGAAAACCTCTTTTGCAAACGCTGCAAAAGAGGTGCTCTCGCTATTCTTTACGGAAAAAGGGCAGTATCTCTTTTTCAAAAAGGATCGTTACCTGCACAAGGGTTTTTACTCTAAACTGGTTTCATCGGTGCAGCATGACCTTAGTGTGGAGCTTCTGTCACCTACAGTCTATGCGAAAGAGCAGAGGATTCCGCTAGGTGTTTTGCATGAGCTGATGGCTCCCCATGAGGTGCTGAAAGGCATCTTTGCAATACCACTTCAGAAATTAGAAGATTATCTAAATCTATCTCGACCAATGATCATCTCCTCACCGAGCGAACCAGTGACGGTTCCTTCTCTACCCCAGCTCATACCTAAAAACAACCATGGCTCCATCCATAAGCATACGATACCTCCAAGGATCCAGCAGAAACTAAACGCATATCGGGGTAATGACGTAATGCACCTCTATGACTACAGACATGATTGGTTCCCACTTATGCAGATAAAATCAACGGGAACACCAGCGCTGAAGGTCTGCATCGCCAAATCAGCATTTGTGAGTTATGTCCATGAGTATGCGCTCGCTCCGTCGGAAGAAGGGAAAGACTCAGCGTATCATGATGAAATGCTCTACACGTGGGGCGTTGGCATGACTTCTCAGAAGAAAGTTCCACTCAACGAATTGTGCAGGCTCTTTGCGATTGACCAAGCGTATGGCGCATTACGATTAGAAGTAGAAGCTGCGATCGATGGACGACAGCGTGAACTGCTCACCGCAGAAAATGGAAGGATCCGAGGATTGGATGGAAGATCTTTGCGTTTTATGGGGAAGGATATGTATTTTATGGGCAGGAAAACTGGGGACTACTTTGTCCTGACCCGTGCACGCATTCAGGAAACCGGTATCCCCTATGAGGTGCTTAAGGCGTATCAAGAATTATTCCAGGGAACCTTTGGTACCTCTATCATACGTGAAGTTGGTCCAGGCATACGGGATCGTCACCGAAAGTAGACTTGAATCAAAAGAAATGAAAGGAATCATCAGGCAAGGGTATTTTCGTTAGCGAAAACCTGAAGTAGTCATTCGAGCCGATGGTGAAGCCAACTCTAATTGGCAGACTTGGAAATTCGGAGAGTTCCCAAGCAGCCCGGAGCCTTGCGGAGAACTTTTCAATGCAACCTTTCTAGGAGGGTACATAAAAAAGCATATAAACTATCAGTTATCCCATTCCCATATTGTCCCGGTAGCTTAGCGGTGGAGCGCGCGGGGAAGTATGCAGCAATGCATGCCTCCGGCGAAGCTGTTAACCGCGAGGTCGAGAGTTCGATCCTCTCCCGGGACGCCATTTTTCTGCAGATGTAGATTTACCACTAGAGAGAGATAAACAGGCAAAGATTTATAAGATATTGCACGTTTCCTAATGGCATGAACTACGAAGGACCAGAGGCATGGAAGGAGTTTATCACCTTGATCTATCGGGAAGGTATAAGTCCAAAGCTGAGAAGGGATGGTGAGCCACACATCATTGTTGGTGGCATTGGAAAAGTTTACCACGATGGGAAGAACCTACGTGTTGAAGCTGAGCCCGAAGGAATTAAGAGAATAGATGAAGCATTCCAACGATGGGGACGTGAAGGGTTTCTTGCCTGTGGGAGAACATATGTCAACCTCTTAAGCTGTTGTAAAAACGAGAGCATGCTCTCGAATGAGATAATTGGGCAATACCATGTGAACTTGGATGTTGTTACCCTGAATCCTCAACAAATAGTAAGGTACATAGGAAGTGAAGGACTTGATCCTCAGCAATTCAGAAAAAGAGAAGAGGCAGAAGAATATGTTATCGCCATGAGATTCCCGAATAGATATGCTCATGAACTCGTCCACTGGGATTCAGGAGCTAGCCAATTCAATGAGACAATACGGATGCACACCGCTGCTCTCCAGCCAACATTTGACTACCAGCTCAACGGAAAATTTAGTGATGAAAAAATGGATGACCTCTTAACAGAAAGGTTGAAGGTGACAGATGCTCAAGAGCTATTACGGGTTCTCAACATGATAACAGAATTAGGGATAATGGCATTTGAGGAAGTCACAGCAGATCTCTACTCTAACTATATGATACTACGGCCTTTCGGAATAAAACCCTTAAACATTGCCCCAGTTCAGAGGGTAAAGCTGGTCGATAAACTTGCATCATTAGGTACCGGATTCTTAGATTGGAGACGAGAAAAGATAGATGAAGCCTATCGGACAGAAAGAAACATTTTGAGTCTTTTCTGAGCGATGAGAAGAGAAAGCATATAAACAAATAGTTTCTTATGAGATCATGATCCTCGCACTTGTGGGAATGCCAGGCTCCGGAAAAAGCGAAGCTGCTAAGATTCTGGAAGCGAAAGGGTTCACCGTCATCCGTTTTGGCGACGTGACGGATCAAGAGCTCAAAAGAAGAGGTCTTCCCCTAACGGAAGAGCATGAGCGCAAAATCAGAGAAATGTTGAGAAAAGAACATGGCATGGATGCCTACGCAAAACTCAATCTCACCAGAATAAAATCTGCCAAAGGAAATGTTGTTCTCGACGGCATGCGGAGCTGGGAAGAATACCTATTTCTGAAAAAAAGTATTACTTTCCTAACGGTTGCCATCTACGCTCCGCCAAAACAACGCTACGAACGCCTAGCGAAGAGAACCATACGCCCCATCATCCCAGTCATAACGGAAGAAAGGGATTATGCAGAAATTGAGCATCTTCATGTCGCTGGACCGATTGCCATCGCTGACTTTACCATCCAAAACATCAAAGGAAAAAAAGAATTAGAAAAAGAAGTAGGGCTTATTCTACATACAATCCAAGGTTCTTAGGATCATACTTCCATTGCACATCTAACTTACCCGTGCGCTTGTAATACTTCGCAAGCTTCTTGATCTTGGATTCAGTGATTTCCAAACCTCGCTTTGCCGTCATGTCAGGTCCATTAGCTGCAACATGCTTCATCAGCATATTTGCTTTCTTCAGCACCGCCATCAGATCTTCAGGAATCTTTCCCAAGAGATGCTTCTCGCCAAGGATTTGTGTAATACTTTTGCCAACAATGTCGTTAGCAGAAGGAATACCATAAATATCTCTCAACGCTAATCCAATCTCACTGGGTCGTTTGCCTTCCTTAGCAAGCTTGACAACCAGGATCTCAATTTCTTTGTCGCTGTAACGGATCCAGACTGGCTTGCTTTCTTTCATAGGCTTCTTGCTGCCTGATTTTCCTCGTTTTCGTGAATACATTCGTGCCATAGTTCTTCCTCCATGAATGATAAGTAGATGAGAAAGCACACCGAGAACTGAAATGCATTGCATGTCAGGTCTAAGCGAGCTTGCACCAGCTTATCCTCTGGAGATGAGAAAAGAGGCTGATTTTATAAATGTAGTGGAGATAGCCCCGGGCGGATTACTTCGAGACGCAGTCGAGAAGTTGCCACCAACTATGTTGGGGTGCATGTTCGAATCCGCCACAATCTAAAAGAGATATAGCCCCGGGCGGATTCGAACCGCCGTCCCCACCTTTCTCTAGCAAGATCTGCCTCCAAAGGGTGGAATGATTGGCCGCTACACTACGGGGCTGCTGTCTTGCTGGGAGAAGGGTTTGTATATAAAGCTTATTCCACTTTCAGATGCGTTTGACCAGAAGTCTTAACTGCGCTAATTTTCTGCAGAAGATCGAGATAAGGGGAAAGAGCTTCCTCCATTTCTCTAGCTTTTGTTAATCCTTTTTCCGTCAGCTGCAAAAGTTTATTATCATACAGGATCAGCTTCTTTTTCTCGAGCATTTCTAAATTATGGTACAAGCCCCTCGTCGATTTATCCACCATCTGCGTCTCTTTCAGCAAGCGGATAAACGCAATTTTGGACACTGCAACTTCGAGCGGTTGATCTGCAAACAAGGCATTTGCTTTCCTCAGATAAGCCATCAAGGCAAAGAGGACAAAAAGAGGCTGCTTGCTGATCTTCATGGAGTTCATGGATAATATGAGCTCTGCAGTATAAATAAGTTGTGGGATAGCCCCGGGCGGATTCGAACCGCCGTCCCCGCCTCCAGAGGGCGAGATGATTGGCCGCTACACTACGGGGCTGCTTTGCAGTCCATGGAAAGATAGTCCGTATATAAATCTTATTCCAACTTCGGAGTAGTTTGATTGAATATTCTACTTCTGGAGCCGAAGAATCTTCAATTTTTGATCAAGCATCTATTTTAAGCGGTTGGATGATGAGTAGAGCATGCATAATCTTAAATGTAAAAATGGATCATACAAAGGAACGATAGCAGAATGTATGTTTGCATTAACTTTACGTTATCCTCTACTTCCGATCTACATGTCCTGCTCTAAATGCCTTTGGGTCATCGGAAAGTACCTTACCTCTGCTCAACGTTTTTTTATGATGCAACATTGGCATTCGTTTGATGTCGTAGAATATAACGATGGGAAACTGTGTCTTTACGAAGTTAAAGTGAGAAATGAGTATCAGAAGAAGAAGAACCTTAAACCAAAGATGACCTTGGCAAGTTACCAAATGTATGAAGAAGCGGGAAAAGCGGGATTTGAAGTGAAAGTTGCATTTGTGGAATTTTTGGATAACTGGGAGTATAACGTTGAAGTTGTTGATCTTACTGCAGACTCCTGCTACGTTGATAAGCCAAAGAAATATGATCGTGTTTGAGGAGGAGAAAGCTCCCTTTAGGTTTAATGGCCAGGATCAAGTGCAGAGAAAAAGCTACTGTAATTTCTTTCTCAAAAAAACAATATACTTCTTCATATTTTCTTCAAAATTGCCTTCATTCACCAAGTGATAATCAACGTGATCAAACAGCTCCCAGTCCTTTTTGAAGGAAAGGTACATGCCATAGCCAACCATGTGATCTTCCTCTCGCTCCCTTTTCTCAAGCCGTTTTTTTACCTCTGCATCATCGACAGTCACCAGCGTTAGGATCATGCCGCCAAAAATCTTCTTGGCTTCCTTGAAGAAAGGCTCGCGCAAGCTTTTCTTGTGAAAGGTCTCTTCAACAACAGCATGCTTATGTTTTTTTGCAAGCTTCCGTAGCCCTGCTAAAGAGGCATCAAACGTTTTTCTACGGGTATCGTCAGGAAACGGAATATTGTTCTTGATAAAATAGTCGTATTGTGGATGCTCATGATAAATCCGTTTCTTGTCTTCATCAATACTATAAAATGGGATATCAAGCCGTTGTGAGATTTCTTTCGCAATAGTTGATTTTCCTGCACCAATGAGCCCTGCGATGACGACAAGCATAAGGTTTATAAGAGTAGGAATTATTTAAAAATATATGCATACAACTGCATTCTTTGCATTATCTCAACGATCGGGCAGAAAAATCTTGCTGGGCACGCATAGCCGACGAGATATAGAGATCGTTGAACGTGGCATGAGTACATTTTCACAGTTCATGAGGCACTATGTCCGGCGTTTTCATCATCAACTATCGCCTCAACAACAAGGACTGATCAGACGCATGATATCATCTGCCTCCCAACCATTGCATGAAAAAGGATATGCCGAATTTCAAGAACTATTGCATCGATATCAGGAATTAGGCGTCAACCTTCTCGTGAGGCACCCCGAACCATTACTTGCATCCTACCGTGAAAACGAAGGAAGAAACCTGAGCCTTCGGGGCATGTTTCAGGTCTGGAAGTTTGATCATTTCTTGAAAGAGTTTTTAGAGATGTATGATGGATCAAACGTTGAAATCTACCATTCCGGAAAGAAAAGAACACTGATCTTTGCAAAGGCCCTCTTTGCTTACCTTAAACGCCATACGAATCAAACAATTCAAGAGCCATTCCAGCACCCCGCTTTGCTGGGAGGTAATAATCTGAATGATATGAAGGAGCGTTATCCTGAACTGAAAACGTTGTTAGAGGATGGAATGCCCTACAACCATAAGAAACTAACATTGGTTAGGAAGTACTTTAAGCAATGGTTTGAAGAATCGCCAGTTTCCCGTCAAAACGCTGGTGAAGTTAATGGGTTGCTGAAGGGCTTCTCGAGTCATACCATAAAACTGTACCTCAGCCACGAGAATGTAGTAGGAAGCTATCTTCATCATATTCTTCGGTACCCTGCAAATGATGCGTTGATCAGGTTTACGGGGTATGTGATAACCTCTGAAGGGTTTGTCCATGTCGAGAAATAAGTGCAGGATAGCGTTCACGTCCACGTTGAAACGTAACAGATCCACTAAAATAATTAAACATATATAGGGTGGTTCCTTCATACCTTACATGAGCATTAAAATCGTAGTAGGATGCCTGATCGTCAAAGACAATGCGTTTGCCTATGTCGAAGAGAAAAAAGAAGGGATCAAAGGATTGCTGAATCTTCCCGCGGGAGGTTTAGAGGGAAACGAAACAATTGAATCCTGTGCAAAGCGTGAGGCATTAGAAGAAACAGGTCTTTATGTAAGGCCTGAACGCTTACTGGGAATCTATCAGTTTCCGGATAGAAGCGGGCTCAACGTTATCAAATTTATGTATCTGGCTTATGTAGAGAAAGGAAAACTGAAAACCGGCGACGTTCAGTATGCGGGATGGATGACGTTCGACGAATCCAAAAAAGTGCCACATCAAAAGTGGCGTGATGCATCGGTAGAGCTTACCATCGATGCTTATCTTCAAAAGACTCCGCTGCAACTCCGTTACTGCCACATCTGAATTGCTTCTTCCTCGATAAAATGCAGTTGTGGAGCTGGAATGACAAGGCATTGTGGAAATGCTCTAAACGTATGCCTCAACACTTGCTGGATCGTCCCGGCTCTGATATCCTGCTGCTGTGAACCAATTCCAGCACAGCCAACGCAGAGCAGATCTTTCTTCAAGCCGTTACTCGTCAGATAAGTGAGTGCGTCATGGACCGTCATAAACTTGTTTCTTTCTGGCTGCAAATCCAGCAAAAAAAGGGTGTGCAGATTGTTGCTGTAGTTCAAATGAAACACGTCAACGGGTGCTGTTACATCCTTGTTTTCAAAGGGAATCGACGTGATTTTACCGAATTTATACACCTCGAGACCGATTGCACCGATCGCAGAAACAATGGAAGCGTTGTGTACAATCTGCACGGTAACTCCTTGCTGCTTCGCTTCCAGAAGAAGAGAAACGTGCGTCGTTGCACAGAGTGGATCGCCAATCACCAGCAAAGCTACGTTCATGTACTTCGCTTCAGCGAGCAATTGCTTCGCTTCTTCAACAAACGCTCTTCCTACGGGAGTTATTTTCTTCCCAAAGAACTGCTTCAGTTCCTGCAGCGAATACTGCGGCTTGCTGGTGTAAGTTTCAAAATACACCAGATCAGCGGCATCAATGGCCTTCTTGCCTTTCAACGTCATGTCGTCCAGATCAGCAAGTCCAAGTCCAATAAGCGTAAGCATACCTCAAGAAACGCCCAAGGTTATTTAAATGCAGCGACAACTATTTAAGGAAAACTGAAAATGTGGCACGCATGAACTTCCGAAAACACCCCAACAGAACCTTATATCACTTATTATCTGCCCCGTTTATTTATGCCATGATTGTTCCATTAGTTATCTTTGACCTGTGCATCGAGATCTACCACCGCGT
>JACRKL010000016.1 GCA_016219835.1 Candidatus Woesearchaeota archaeon | reverse complement strand
ATCAGACAAAGAGTTGGAAGAGTAGTGAGAAAGACATGCTCATTCTCGAAATCTTTAGAAAACCACGACAAGGTTATCGGGTTGTTTCTTCAAGAAAGAAACATGGAGCGTTTATCAGTCAAATGATAACACTTCCAAAATAAGCTCTAAATCGTTCATGTGGCCTCGTAAATTCTCTCGTTTCAGCCCTTTGAATACCTTGTATTCGCTGGGAGTCATGCCAAACGTTGCTTTGGAGATTTCGGCGGTGAGGATTGCATATTCCTTTTCGTCTAACACTCCTCGTTTCTTCCATTCATCTGTTAGCTCATCTCTTATAGCAATACCTCTGACTCTTTTCTCAATCCAATCATCAGAATAACCCTTTGCGTAGTAGATTTCCTTCATCCGTTTTTGGGCGAGTTCTGGATTTTCTATTTCATCAATTCGTTCTTTTCCGACTTCTGCCAGCCATCTCTTGAATGGCTCAGCATTTTTACTTGGAATTGACTGAATAAGACGGAAGACATCTTTTGTGTTTCCTGCAAGAACATTTCTATGTTTACCTGTCTCAGTCAGCATTTCTACATGGGGACAATTTGTCCCTAGGTAACTTCCAAGTTCTGCATCTCTTTTTCGCAATTTTTTCAAATAATCGGTAGGATTAACACTTTCTGTTAAAGCTTGGACTATATCAACTAAAGAATAATGCCATTCATCCTTAAACCACATTCTTCGGATTCTCTTACTCTGAAATACAACTAATGCTTTGTTTGAATCGCTCATTTCTCAGAAACTGCCTAACCTCTCTCAACTTCCGCTTCCTTGACCGCTCTACTAACGATCGTGGTGATATCCAACGGCTCCTCTGCTGCATCGATTCTTTCTCGTGTTGCATGGAGTTCCGGATGCTCTGCAATGAGAAAGCTGCAACAGTCGCCTGCTGGAAGCGCAGAGATGGGAAATGTTCCGATTCTTCTTGCGATGTCAATGATCTCTCTCTTGTCCATGCCAATGAGCGGCGTTAAGAGAGGAAGCTCTGCCGTCGGATACGTTGCAGAGAGATTGGCAAATGTCTGTGATGCCACTTGCGACATGCTGTCTCCAACAACGATAAATCTTGCTCCCTCTTGCTTGGCTGACTCTGCTGCAATTCTCAACATCATTCTTCGATAGACGAGCATGCGATACTCTGGCTTGACGTGCATGATAATCTGCTTCTGGATGTCTTCAAACGGAACCAGCAGGAGCTTCGTTGTTTGCTGAAATGCAGCAAGCTGTTCTGCGATCTGCTTCACTTTGTCTTTGCTGGATGCACTGCTGATGGTTTCATTCATGCAGTGCACGAAGATGACTTCACAGCCTCGTTTCATCATCATAAAAGCAGCAACGGGACTGTCCATGCCGCCAGAGAGAAGGCAGACGACTTTTTGTGAACGATCGGTAGGAAGACCGCCGATGCTCGCATGTTGTTGTGTTGAAATGTACGCTGTTGTTGTGCCAATCTCGACGGTCACTATAAGATCTGCTCCTTTCAGTTTGACTTTCTTTCCATAGGCTGCAACCACTGCTGCTCCCAGATTCTTGTTGAGTTCTGCTGAGCTCAAATCGTTGTGCTTGTCTCTTCTTCTTGCGTCAATGCGAAAGCTGGCTGCAGGATTTTCTTTGAGAAGTTTGAGGATTATGTTCTTGATCGCTTCTTCTTCTTTCTCACAGACTGTGGAGAAGCAAAAGGAAGCAATGCCTGGCATTTTGGAAAGTGCTGCAATAATTTTTTCTTCGCCGCCGCTTGCATGTAAGGTAATGATGCCTTGATCGCGAGCTGCATGATGGAATTGAGCTTTGAGCTTGTGCCTGATGTTGTTGATCAATAGCGATTCAAAATTCACTCGATTTCTTCCCTTGATGGCGATCTCATCATAGTGGATGACGATGGTATGCATGGCTTTCGTATGTATGTCTGGAGTCTGCATATCTGGTGTGAGGATGGTGGCTGTTAAAAATGTGTTCTTTTTTCAGTATTCAGACCATTCAACCGGCTCCGGTGAAAAAGTCTGGTTAATATTGCTTTTAGATTGTGAAGGATGATTCTTGCCGTCACTTCCGCGTGCTGTGCGCGGAAGGTAACGCTTCGGACGTAGTCTCCGAAGCGTCGTTTAAAGCTTGAGTTGTTGT
>JACRKL010000015.1 GCA_016219835.1 Candidatus Woesearchaeota archaeon | reverse complement strand
CACTCTCGCTCGTCGTATCAAACCGTTAATTTTTTGTAGTATGTTTGTTTTCTTTTTCATGGGGAGCTCGTACCTCCCCAACCCTGCCAGTATAGCTGGCAGGGGTTCTATTTTAAGATTTTCACCGGAGCCCATTCAACCACAAGATTTATAACTTACTCGATAGTTCCTACAACTCATGATGCACGATTTTTATCAGCCCTACTTTGAAGCTGTAAAACGAGTATTGGATGGAACTCCCGTGACAGAACTTGATGATATCCGACAGCGGTGCAATACCACTTTTCGTAAAGGAGTATCAACTGCAGTTCCAAAACCAGCTAGTGGTTATATTCCAGAAGTTCTGATTGTTACTTTTGCTGCAGATGCCGAAAACAGAATCTTGTTGGGAGCTGATCCTGCTGAAGTGTATAGCGGTTTTAAAGGAATTGCGCCGGCTGTATGCAGACAACGAGGAAGAAGCGTTCTTGAATCTGCAATTCATTACTATTTGAAGTAAAATGTCCTACCAAGAATTACCTCATGTTAAGGGCTTAGATTATGCTACCGTGACTCAGGTGAGTGATAGAACAAAGGGCATCTTAGACTTACAAATCGGAGATCGATGCAATTTCAAATGCCTCTATTGTTTTACAGCAGCCGGAAATGAAGTCAGGGGCTTGGCAGAGCAATACCAACAAAGAACAGGCAGAATTGCACATCTTTTAACGTCTGATGAACATATTCGTATCTTAGACATGGCGTACAGAAGAGGGATTAACCACCTCATAATCTCTAGCGAAGGTGAAAATACACTCTACGAAGCTCCATTGTTTGATGTTATCGAATATGCGAGGAATTATGGTTTTTCAATCGTTCTGTTTACGAATGGAACAAGGATGCATGAAGCATTTGCAAGACGATTAAAGCAGAGTCAGGTGTCTTTAATAGCTAAACTCAATTCATTAGATCCTCTCAAAAACTCTAGGATCTCTGGTTCTCAGGGTAACGGATATCGGTATGCAGGATTAAACGGGCAACTTGTTCCCGATTATATTCATCGGTTAAAAGATGCAGGCTACACTTCTGAGGATTTTGCATTAAATGTTGTTGTGCATGCACTGAATCAGGATGAGGTATTAGAATTCTGGGAGTGGGCAAGAAACTCGTCAACCGGAATAACACCATTTGCTGAGTTCTTAGAGCCTACAGGGTTTGTCAAGGGGCATGAAGAATTAAACATCACTCCCGAGAAAATGCAAGCGTTACAACGAGAGGTAAGAGAGCTAGACGCATCTTTAGGGCATAGCTATGATGCATTGCCCAGCGTGGCAAGATTGTTCGATATGAGATTTTTAATAAACCCCCATGTGGTTGTCATCGATAGCAGGGGATTTGTAAAAAATTTTGCGGCAAATTTTGATGTGGATTCTGTGTATGGCAATGTACGAGACTTAAAGTTAGAAGAGGTACTAACAGCCGATTGATGAAAAATCAAAAAGCAGTGCCTTTTTTATCTGCTTGCATCTGCCTGTCGTTCCAACTCGTGCTTTTTGGCAACAGCTTGAGACTTGGTGCTCATGGCATAGGCATTTAAGATCTCTTCAGCCAGTGCCTTGGTCGCTGATGTCTTGCCGTTGAAGCTTTTTGTAAATGCTCCTTGCGTCATCATGCGCAGGGCAAGGTCTAATCTTCGCTGCGGTGCACATTCAACTGCCTTAGAATACTTTGCTCCACCATATTCAATCATGATCACTTCTTCTCTTGGAGCTGCGTTTTCCACTGCTCGAACGAAGACTTCAATAGGATTCTTTTTGGTCTGCTGCTCAACCAGCTTGAATGCATCTCGGACAATCCCATAGGTGGTAGCGCCTTTGCCCGTTACACCGCCAGAGCTTGTCTTATGCTTTTTTCCCTTGTGACCAGGACCCATCATCTTATTCATGAGCCGCTCAACGATAAACGTTTTTGATTTGTGGAATCGTGTTCCAACATTCTTTCCGCCAGTTTTTGGGACATACGATGCTTTTAAGCTGATGTAATTTTTTAGTCCCACATCCTGAACTTCAAGACCTTCGGTGCTCCAGAGGTTAAAAACTTTGATGTCGGTCATCATAATCACCTGTTTACTTCCTTGCCTTCTCAAGCTTGCCGCTTAAGAGACAATGTAAGGATTGATCGTTGACTTTAATAACCTGCCATCGAACGCCTGGAAGGTCGCCTTTTGCCCGACCCATTTTCCCGCCGATAGCTTCGATGATCACTTCGTCGTGTTCATCAATCATCTTGGTTGCACCGTCGCCGGGTAAGAAAGCAGTCACTTGCCGAGCATTCTTGATGAGCTGGATTTTTGCACACTTTCGCATGGCAGAGTTTGGCTGTTTTGCTTCCAGCTGGACTTTTTCAATGACAATGCCTCGTGCTTGTGAAGCTCCTCCTAAAGGATCAGACTTCTTCTTCATGTTGAGAGTTCTCTTCGTAAACTTTGAGCTACTCCAGCGGAATTGTTTTCTTCGCTGCTTGAGCTTTTTTGCTGCGTTCATGCCTGATGATTTTTTTCCCATACATTCCACCTGATAATCTTTTTTAGTATCTTATTTGACTCGGATCTGGAGATCGCCAAAATACCGCCCTACGACTTCGTTGAGTGCGATAAGATTCTGGTTGTCGCGACCAATGAGGTATCCCTTGGTACGTGAGTCGGCGACGTGAAGGTCAATCAGCCGCTGATCGCTCTTCATGTCGATGACTTTGAGGGGGTATATAAAGTTTACGATGAACCGCTCGACGTTGGGATGAAATTCCACGATTTTAATTCGCTTCTTGAGCAGTTCTTCCAGACGTCGGGCAAGCACCCGTGCCTTTCCGGTTTTCCGTTCTTCAACGATGAATACTAACGTACCATGATGGTCGATAAAGCAATCCTTGAGCTTCGCTCCTGTCATGCCCTCAAAGAAGGACATAATCTTCATTAACTCAAGATCGTATTTCTTCTTCACTTTACTTCCCTTTTACCAATCCCAATGCAGAAATCACAAATGGCTTCTTGCAGACGACGCCTAATTCATCGCTTGGAATATCGAGATCAACAATCTCAATTGCATTGAGCCCTGCAAATTTGTGGAGCTGCTCTTTGGTTTGAGGTGGGCAGTTCTTGCTCAGGAAGACTTTTGTCAGCTTCTTGCTCCGCAATGCACGTTCGACTTGTGCTGCTCCAATAACCAATTGTTCAGATTTGATGTTCTTCTTGATTTCTTCAATGTTGTCTTCTTTGTTGTTTACCATAGATCATCACCTAATTGTTTATCGTGCTTCTTTAATATCCATCGTGAGCTCAGGAAGTCCTGTGCCTACCGGGACTGGCTGGTTGAGCATGACGTTCTCAACGATACTCAACAGCTCGTCTTTTTCTCCAACGAGAGAAGCATTGATGATATGTTTCATGGGTGTTTCGAATGATGCTCTTGCCAGCACGCTGGATTTGTCGCTCACCACTCCGGCACGTGTGATGCCTTTAATGTCGCCGTTCATGCACATGGCATCGGCAACCAGCATGATATGGCGGATGTCCACATTTAAGCCTTGGCTCTCGATGACCTGAAATACTTCATCGATGATGGAAGCTCGTGCAGCTTCAATGCCCAGCACTTCATAAATTTCATACACATCATTCGTTCTTGTCCTTGTGCCATCTATCTGCTCTAGCTCAACGACTTGCTTGAGGTTTGTGCCTGCTGTGACAATGACAAATTCTTCGCCTCGCTTAATCGGCAGGACTTGAGTAATACCCTTGATGCCGCCGACATAGATCTCCTTCACTTTCTCCTTGATCTTGTAGAGGTCATTCAATGCGTCTTCCTTTGCTTTTGGCTTTAAGGTGAGGAGATCATTGTTCACGGACAATGCAAAGCCGCTGACTGCCTTTTCCATGCCTTTCACAACTTTGGCATGGGTGATGCCAAGCCGCTTCATCTTTTCACTGTTGAGGGTAATCTCAAGGATATTGTCTGCAATGTTGATCGAGAATTCCTTGATAACCTCTTTTAGCGTTGTCTCCTTAATGGAGAGTGAAATCTCACGGATGTCCTTGCCTTTATTGTACGGCGCCTTAAGATAAATCTCCATCATCGGTGTTGATAATGTTTTTCGTGCGTCGAGAATTTCGATGATACGAGGCAAACCGACCGTGACGTTCATCTCGGAAACTCCGGCAAAGTGGAAGGTGTTTAGAGTCATTTGCGTTCCCGGTTCGCCAATGGATTCTGCACTGATCAGACCGACACTCTCGCCTGGCTCGACTTTCATCGTTTCATATTCCTGTTTGAGTACTTCCAGTATCTTGGTTAGTTTCGTATCCGAAAGGTTGGCTGGCAGGCTTTGTTCAATTTCTTCCCTGATCTTGGGAGGAAAGACATCCTGATATTCTTTTGGGAGTTTCATGGGGTCACCTGTTTTTTGGTTATTCAATTTTCTGGTTTCATGTTAAGGAATCAATGATCCTCTTTACATTGAGTTTGCCGTGCTCAGATTTTGAAACGTCAACACTGTCTTCGCCATAGCTGAATTGCACGACCCTGCCGGATGCATCCCTTACCGTTGCATCATATTCCACTTTTAAGTCTTGCAGTGCGTTAGCAAGGCGTCGGTATAAGTAGCCGGATTTTGGTGTTCGCAAGGCAGTATCCATTAAGCTGTCCCTGCCAGTCATCGATCCGAAGAAAAATTCTGCAGGTTCCAAGCCATGCTTGAAGCTGTGTTTGATAAATCCTCTGGCTCTTGGACTTAAATCCTTGGGCTTAAAACAAGATAGTGTTCTTCCTTGGTAGCCGTTGCCAATTCGTCTTCCTCTCATGGCCTGCTGTCCGACACATGCTGCCATCTGTGCGAGATTGATGATGTTTCCTCGTGCTCCTGACTGGACCAT
Organism: Candidatus Woesearchaeota archaeon; assembly: GCA_016219835.1. GTDB lineage: Archaea > Nanobdellota > Nanobdellia > Woesearchaeales > JACRKL01 > JACRKL01. Next base: position 11,952 of record JACRKL010000015.1, on the reverse strand, counting down.
CGCATGCGTGTGGGTATTTTTTGGAATATATTTTGCCATGAGCTCGCCGGTTTCGTTTCTTGCTTTGTTCAGCAGCTCGAGGATTTTTAATTCAAGGGTTTCCTCGATGCTTCTGCCGGGGAATGTTTCCAGATTGCCAGCGTGGTAGGTTTGAATGAGTTCGTTCACTTTTTCTTCTGCATCATCCAAGACTTGCTGAACCATCTTTGCTGGCTCTTCCGGCAAATCAAGGTCTGCAAGGTGGTTGCTGAATCCAAACCTCAACAGCGCTTCAACACCCAGCCGGAACATCTTACTGATGATTTGGATAGTCTTGTCCGGACCATATTGATGATGCAGGTTTCTCAACAGCAAGCCTGAGCCTTCACCCAAATTTGCCTTGTCCATAAACCCTTCGAGCAAGATACCATCTTTGATGACGACCTTTTCTCCGGTTTTCGTTTTTCCCGTGAAGTTGAAATCATCCGGAAGGATGGCGCTGAATAGCTCTTTGCCTGTGATCGTTTTCTTCTTAGGCACTTTGGAAAATTCAGTGACGCCAACTGCTGCGAGCAGGTCAATGGCTTGGTCTCTGCTGAAGGAATATTCCTTGGTCAGCAGATAATTGCCGGAAATGGAATCCTGTACACAGCCGATGATGCTTAACCCAAATTTCGGGCTGATGATCTGTGTCTGGACTTCCATTAATGTTTCTGCTTCTGCCCTTGCTTCTTCACTTTGAGGAATATGCAGGTTCATTTCGTCGCCGTCGAAATCTGCGTTGTACGGAGCACAAACTGCAGGATGCAAGCGGAAGGTCTTGAATGGCAAAACCCTGATCCTGTGGCACATCATGCTCATCCTGTGCAGCGATGGCTGTCGGTTGAAAATGGCAATATCGCCGTCAAGAAGATGCCGCTCTACGGCATAGCCGGGTTGTATCTCCTCGAGAAACTGTTCTTTGGTTTCTTCTGTGATCTTTTTCTTCTTGCCATCCGGCCTGATGAGATAGTTTGCTCCCGGATACACTTCAGCTCCATTCTTGACAAACTTCAACAGATATTCCTTGTTCCACGTGGTTACTTTTTCCGGGAATGAGAGTTTCATGGCAACAATTAAGGGAATGCCTACTTCATTGAGACCGATCATCGGATCTGGGCTTACTACTGTTCTCGACGAGAAATTCGTTCGCTTTCCTGCCAAGTTGTGGCGGATTCTTCCTTCCTTGCTCTTGATTCTTTCGACCAGTGTCTTCAATGGCTGACCGGAACGATGGCGTGCAGGTGGCAGCTGCGCAACTTCGTTGTCGAAGAACGTCGTGATGTGATATTGCAGCAAGTCCCAAAGATCCTCAATAATAATCTCTGGCGCGCCTGCGTTGATGTTTTCAAATAAGCGCTGGTTGATTCTCACAATGTCGCCTAATTTGTGCGTCAGGTCGTCTTCACTTCGCTCTCCTGATTCTAAGGTAATGGAAGGACGCGTAGTTACTGGCGGAATCGGGATGACGGTTAGTACCATCCATTCCGGTCTCATAAATGCTGGGTTGATGCCCAGAATCTCGCAATCAATGTCCGGAATCTTTTCCAAGCGCGTTCTGATTTCAATCGGTGAAAGCCGCTTGTCCTCCTCAAAGAAGGTCGATGGTTTTTCTAAAATAATCTTGCTCTGCTTTGCTTTGCAGTGCGGGCATTTGCCGGACGTTCTTAATTCAGTAATGATTTCCTTCACTTTCTTCCTACGTTCTTCTGCGCCCTGCTCTTTCTCGATTTTGTCCAGCAGTTCTTTGTACTTATCGATCTTATTCTCTGGCATGAGTGTTCTGCCGCACTCTTTGCAATAAGTTCTGAGGATATTGTAGATCAATGCAGAAAAGCTGATATGGATGACTGGCCTCGCTAATTCAATGTAGCCAAAATGCCCAATACACTCTTTGAGTTTTGCACCACACGTGCGGCACCGTAATCCAGGATCAATGACCCCCAAGCGGGTGTCCATTAATCCACCATCAACGGGATAACCTTCCTTGTCATACAACTCTGGCGTGACTATCTTCACCGCAGCCATCTTTTTGATCATCTTTGGTGAGAAAAATCCAAATGAAAGGCTTTTCACTTTCTTATGCACATACTGCTCATATCCGACAACTTGATCTTCTGCCATGCGGTCACCTTGTTTTTTTCGGTTGTTGATGTTGTATTTGGATGATCTGATTCATGGACGGGGAACTAATACCTGTTCTCCAGTTCCAGTTTGGGATAAATGCCCAATGCCTTAAACTCGTCGAGGAGCAGCTTGAATGCATAGCTCATTTCGACTTCATTGATATCGACGGCATCGCCGCACACCTGACAATAGGAAATTCCCTTGTACTCGTCTTTCACTGCGACCATGCCGCAGTTTTCACACACCGGCACAATCGTACGGTCAGCATCAAAGCGTTCCTTGAGCAGGAGCGATGCACCGTGCGCAACAAAGGTATCCTTCTCCATCTCTCCCAATCGCAAGCCGCCTTCTTTGGCTCTTCCTTCGGTTGGTTGTCTGGTAAGGAGCTGGATGGGACCTCGTGCTCGTGAATGGAGCTTATTCGCAACCATATGCTTCAGCTTCAGATAGTACATGTCGCCGATAAAGACTCTTACATGGTATTGCTCACCGGTCATGCCATTGTACATGGTTTCGGTTCCATCTTCCCTGAATCCATAGGATAACAGCTCTTTTCTGAGCGCTTCCTCTGGCTCTGTTGAGAAGGTTGTACCATCAATAAACCTGCCGGCTAATGCTCCTGCCTTGCCGCCGACCATTTCAATCAAATGTGAGATCGTCATACGCGAAGGAATACCGTGTGGAGAGAACACAATGTCTGGAATGATGCCGGAAGCACTGAAGGGCATATCCGTAGGATCAACCAGTAAGCCAATCACGCCTTTCTGCCCATGCCGAGACGTATACTTATCGCCGATTTCAGGGATTCTGTCTTCTCTCAATCGGACTTGGATCAGCTTGTTGCCTTCTTCGTTTTCCGTAATCAGGACAAGATCAACGACACCATGCTCGCCATGTTTTAATGCAACAGAGGACTCTCTGCGTACATTGGCTGCAAGGCTATATTCTTCCATGGAGCTCAGGAATCGAGGAGGTGAGGTTTTTCCGATGATGACGTCGCCTTCGCCGATCTTTGACTCCGGCGAGATGATGCCATCTTCTTCCAAGAAGCGGTAGCTCTTTTCGGTCTTGTATCCTTTAACATCCTTGTCGGGGATGCACACTTCATCAACTAAGCCACCCGCATAACGCAGCTCTTCTGCAACAGCTTGACGGTAATAGGTTGATCTTCCTAATCCTCGTTCAACGGAAGCGCGGTTCAGGATGATAGCGTCTTCCATGTTGTAACCTTTGTAGCTCATGACTGCTACAACGACATTCTGTCCAGCAGGATGTTGGTCATAATTGCTGACATCATGGATAACGGTCGTAACGAGGGGCACTTGTGGTGTCTGTAAGAGGTTGACATCCATGTCCATTCTCACGAAAAAATTAGTGGCATAGAATCCTAGTGCTTGCTTCTGGTTTTTGGAACCCGCATTCAAACGAGTTGACTGGTTGAAATTTCCATACGGAACCAAAGCAGTAGCCATGCTCAGCATGCTCAACGGAGTGACCTCAAGATGAGTATGGTCTTTCGTCAGCTCTTTCTCTGAGAACGCAACCAGTGTGCTTTCTTCTTCTTCTGCATCAAGGTATTCAATCACACCTTGCTTCACCAAGTCAGCCCACATGATTTCTTTCTTTCCCAATTCTTTAAGATGAGAGGTTGTAAGTAGTGGCTGACCATCTTTGACGACAATCAGCGGTCGCCGCAATCTGCCTCTCGAACTTTGTACGAGGACTGCGTTTCTTTCTTTGTGATAGGAAACGTTGACCTGCGAGGGGAGAACTCCTTTTCTCCGGTCTTCAATCATGGATTGCACCGTTGCCTGCGGGTTATCCACTTTACCTACAAATTTTCCATTGAGATAGACTTCTGCTGCCATGGTTTGATCCTCCATCCTATAATGACTTCAGCCCTCGGCTTTTCATGATTCTCAGTACATCATCTTCCGGTGCTTCATCTGAGATATTGGCAAGTAGGGCAAGGTTTTTTCTCAAACCAATGTTGGTTCCTTCAGGCGTTTCTATGGGGCAAAGCCTTCCCAAATGGGTGGGATGCACTGCCCTTGCCTTGAAGTTTTCCTGCGTGGTGCTTAAGGGGCTGATGACTCTTTGGAGGTGGGACAATGTCTCAAGGAAATTCAGCCGCTGTATTCTCTGGCTGACTCCTTTCCTTCCGCCGACCCATGCTCCCGTTGCCATTGAGCTGTAGATTCTTGACGTCAGCAGCTTATCGCGGATGATTACTTTGATCGACGGGAATTTACCGCGCTTCACAATACGCTGGAAATTGTAGAGCATATCCGACGTTAAGACATTCATATTTGACCTGAACAAATCAGCAAGCAAGTCGCCGCTCATCTTGATGCGCTTGTTGCTGTAATGATCCTTGTCATCTTGAGGAAGCTGACCCTTCGAAATTTTGATGAACTTCTTGAGCATCTTGCAGAGGTTGTAGGCCTTGGTCATGCGGTCTTCCTTCTTCAGCCCAATGTGCGGCAGAAGGTATTTGTCGACGATCTCCTGCATTCTCTGGAGCCGTATCTCCTTAGACTGGGTGATGCCGATCTTCTTTGCAATGTAGTCCATGGCATCCTCATCGCTTTTGATCTCCATAAACTCATAGAGATTAATGAGCACATCGTCAGCAGGGTCATCTTCGCTAATGATGCGCATAATCTCTTCGTCTTTCGTTAATCCCAATGCCTTGAGGATTGCAATGAACGGAATTCTCTTGACTCTCGTGAACGTGAGATAGAAGACGCCGTCTTTTTTGCGTTCAACGGTATGGGGGATCTTTAATGCTCCTCTTTCAGAGAAAATGGTTCCGGTAAAATCACTCACACCGTCGCTTGCTTCGACCATGAACTGGTTAGGTGCAAGATCTTCGATGTTGACCAGTACCTTTTCCGTACCATTAATAATAAAGTAACCGCCGGGGTCATGAGGATCTTCTCCTTTTGCGATCAAATCTTTTCTTCCCATCTTTGCGAGATGGCATGCGTTAGAGTGCAGCATAATTGGTAGGCTTCCCACTTGCGTGACAAAGGACTCACGCTGGACGCCGTCGATATGTGCACTGATCTCAATAAAAATCGGAGCTGCATAGGATAATTTTCTCAGGCGGGCTTCCATAGGATAGATCGAACGTTTGGCGCCGTCTGCCTCAATCATCTCTGGTTTGGTGACCCAGATCTTGTCAAAGCGGATCTTGAATTCGTCGATGTTATGGGGGATGATCGTTGGCTCGACTTCCTTGTTTTCGTTGATGATCTCCTGCAGTTGGTACTCGATAAAATGGTTGAAGGACTGGATGTTGGAACTGATGAGCGATTGCTCCTCAAAATAACGCTGGATGATATTTTTTGACAGATTATCCATTGATGATCACCCTGTAAAATACGGTATCTCCTGCTGTTGGGCTTTTTCGTTTTACTCTAACGATGTCGCCTTCTTTTGGTTCAAACGCAACGATGGCAGGATCAGTGATGAGGATTTTTGGCACTTCCTTGGGTGTTATCTGATATCGGTCGAAGAATTCTTTTTTCTCCTTGTCGGAGAGGATTTTATGGTCTGGCACCAGTTGGTGGGTGCTTATGTCAAATTTTCCCATTGGTTTTTCCCCTCTCTTTGATAATAATGAGCCGGACGGGACCTTCGTTGCCCTGCATGCAGGACAGATTCGAACCCGCGACCACTCGATTAAAAGTCGAGTGCTCTAGTGCCCAACATTGTTTCCAGGCTGAGCTACCGGCCCAGGAATATAAACCAGAGCATTGCTCTGGATCAACGCCCTGGCCGGGATTTTCATGATGATTTTGAACCCGGGTCGAAGCCGATTTGCGGCGTTGTTTTGCAACAACTCCCTTGACAGGGCTTCATGATAGGCCACTACACTACCAGGGCATGTGTATTCCCTGCACTCTCGTCGAATAGTCTACCCTCAAGCAGACATTGTTCCGACGACAGAAGTGCAGCTGACCATCCTTTCGATGAAAACGGTAGGTAATATATAAAGGTTATGGATGCTTTTTTGGGATGTTATGAAGACGGTTGTTGTCTGGCGAGCATAAGAAGGTCGGTGAGTCCATGTGTATCTTCAACGCTGGTAGGTACATTGTACCACAACTCCTTTGGAGAGGCATAACTCGAGAATCCATAGCGTTCAAATACGGGAGGATCATTTTTCATCGAGATATTTACCAGACTCATATGGATAGCACAGGCTGCTGGATTCCTACTGAGGGTGTTGGTTGCAGGGATTATATTTTGTGGACCATATCCTAGCTCTCGAATTCTTGTTTCTGAGAAAACGCCAACCGAAATAATTAGGTCATATTCTTGTTGGTTCGGACGTTGTACTTGATGTTGATGTAATGCTGCCAAGGTATCCATTGTTGCTACATCTGCTTCCGGCTGCAATCTCTCCACGATTTGATGCAGGTAACCCGGGTATCCGTGTTCATACGGGATTTCCCATACCTGCTTGATGTTATACTGCCGAAGCATGGCTCCGTATTTTTCTGGGTCGAATGCTTGCGGCACTTCATCGGTGATACTTTGAAGATAAGCAAAGTGTGCTTCAAGAAAGCGCATAGCTATGGCCTTTTGCAGGATGATGGCTTGACTTTTGAGATTGTAGATGAATCCAGTCCAAGGATGGAGATTCTTTCCATTCCATCCTTCCCTTGTCAGGCAGATAGAGTTTGTAATGCTTTCTAGATTCATGAGCTGGCGAATTCTGCACGCTTTAAAAAAGTTTATATATCTGGCTCGGGTTTCGGAACCTGGCATTTTGCCGACGTGGCACAATCTGGTACTGCGGCGGTCTTGAAAACCGCTGTCCGCAAGGGCATCTCGGTTCATGTCAGAAATCCGCAATAAGTTTTATATAGTTCTTGCGGATTTCTGAGCACATTGAGAATTTGACTCTTGCCGCGATCGCATAATCTGGTATTGCGGCGGTCTTGAAAACCGCTGCCTTCACGGGCTTCTCGGTTCAAATCCGAGTCGCGGCGTCAAATTCTCATTGAATCCGAGCGTCGGCGTTACCTTTAAATAGATGTCTTCATGATCTATGCATCGATGGTCACAAGAAAAGAACAAATAGTACCTAAAGTAATTGATCTATTAAGGCAAAATTCTGAAGGCGTAAGGTACTCTGAGATTGTAAAACGCATTAAAGAATCTTTTCCTGAGATTCCAATTAACACTATACACGGAACGGTATGGGATTTAGATGTCAAAAGGGCAGATGAAATCTATAAAGCTGATCGGGGCTTATTTCGCCATGTTTCTTTTAGAGGGAAAGACGAATCAGTAAAACGTAAATTACCGGAGAAGAAGGACATTGTTAAAGAGCACGAGTTTTACGAATCTTTTGCCAAGTACCTCGAGGGAGAATTAGACGATTGTACAACGGCAATTTCTCTCGGTGGCAATAAGTTCAAAGATAAATGGGGAACGCCAGATGTTATTGGGAAAAATGAATCGAGCAGATCAGACATAATTAAGCATGAAACTGAAATAGTCTCTGCTGAGATAAAAATTGATGATTCTGGCTTGATTACTGCTTTTGGTCAAGCTTGTGCATACAAGTCTTTTAGCCATAAAGTCTATATTGTGATCCCTAAAAGTGCTTCCGAAGAGGATAAATCAAGGATTGAATCTTTAAGTTTAATCTTTGGGATTGGATTAATCTTATTTGACGCAACAAACAAAGAAGATCCTCAGTTTGAAATTAGGGTAAGGCCTTTGAAGCATGAACCCGATAGCTTCTATGTAAACAAATACATGAAACTCATTGAGACTGAATTATTTAATTAAGAAATTTTCATTAATTCTTCTGCATAATCGCAACTAAAAACCTGAATCGAAAGGTTTATATTAGATTATTCACTTAAGGAGTAATATGGAGAAAATTAAGCATCTAGTCTACGATGAAGGCGACGACAGTTTAACCTTTATTAAAGATAATTCAGGTGTTAACACCATTAATACGGGCTTAAGTTTAATTACGTTAAACAAAAATGGCTTGATTACTGCATTAGAATTAATGGGTGCATCTAAGAACTTTAAGATTCCAAAGCATGTACTTGAAGCTATTACCCGAGCAAGAGTTACTTTTAACTTTAATAATGAAAAGAAGAGATTAATGATCGTTATTCTTTTAACATACCATCACAACCAAGAAGCCCCAGTTGTTATTAGCGAAGATGTAGCTCAATTTAAGGATTTATTCATTAAACCTCAGAAATTAATGGCATCTATCACGGTTTGATTTTTGTTGGATAAGCGGTTACAATTGCAACTTTTCCTTTGAATTTCTCATCCAGATCTTGGGAGAATGGATCTAAGATAATGTATGTTGTATCATAGCTCTTTGAATACCTTCTTACAATGAGCAGCCTTTCGTTAGGGTGGCTGATAGTCCTCTCAACTGCTTTTATTTTTTCTTCAGGTTCATCAAGCAGTTTTTCAATATCATAGGAGGTAAGTCCTATATGCTTGCCAAAAAGAGTAGCATCAGGATTTTTCTTAGCATAGACAATGTCAGACACAGATTTTGTTTTAAGCCATGATACTATTTTCGGTTTAAGGTACTCTTCCATTCTTCAACCCATCATCACCCACTTAAAATACGCATACAGATGCAGTGCCCAGTCGATCATCCGCAGATTAATAGCATACGCATAATCCACGCCTCGTTTGATCCGCTTGACTTGTTCGGTTACTGCATCGACGGCTGGTAGCTTGTCGTACGGCGTGTTTCTGCGGTAGTCGATCTTCTTCAGCTCCATCTCGAGTGTGACGTGAAAGTAGAATCCTTTTGCCATGCTTTCCGAGAAGGAGAGCATCGTATTCGTTTGACCTTCATGGATCAAGTCGTTATACCTAAAGTGCATCTCGGTGTTTCTCAGCAGCTTTAGGAAGAGATTATTGAGGCGATCGTTATAAGCTTTTTTCTCATCATGCGTTTTCAGATGAGGGATGGCATTTAAGATCTCTGTTGCTTCTGTCGCGAACGTGCCCTGCCAGTTCACGATATCTCTTCCCAACGCAAGATTTGCCTGCAATGGAGAAGGCATTTCGTTGAACATCTGCAATGCTCGCTGCAAATTGACTCGTTCATAGAGTGGATCATTTTTTTCGAGTAATGCTTTGGTTGCTTCTATTGCAAGAGGAATCGTGTCGAGAGCTTCCTGCAAGCTTTCGAGCTCATGCTCTTCTACAAAGAAGCGGACAAACTCTTTCAGCATTGCATCCTCGATCAGCGGCATTTTCAGCCGTGCTCTCAACTCACGGACAATCGGAACAGACTCAATGTCTGCAGATTTCTGCGTCAAGTCCTGAAGACGGTGGATATAGACCATGTCCATTCTAAGGTAGAGGCAATATTTAAAGATAATTATTTAAACGCTGTTACATTTGCCTATGTATGGGTTCCTCGTTGCCTAAAGCGAGCCATGAAACTCTTCTTCCACCGACTCCTGTTCATGCAGGGCATGATTCGGCTATGCCTGCGGGTATTAAAAAACATGGAAGACCTACACTCCTTCAGGAGCCTGATTGTAGAGATGCCGTTGTTTCAGGTAAGAGCATCGCAGAGATTTCTGATGCAACAAGTGTTCCTGCATGTCTGGTTTACGCTTATCTTGCCAAATACCACTTGGTTTCTGCATATCGTGTGCATTATCCTGCTTTAAGGCAGGTTCCCCATTTTCTGAGTTATGATGGTCTTGAAGATTTGATTCGTAGCGGTCCACTTCTTAGAACTCTTGCTCAACATTATCATGTATCTGTCTCAAGCATCAGCCAAGTTCTTCAGCGTCGCGGACTTCATGATGTATGGTTAAACGCACGTAAGCAGATGCATAACCATAACCTCGTTCTGTTGTCCAACCAGCGTAATGCTCTCGTGCAAACGCTCACTGCTGTTGCTTTTGGAAAAGCAGCGGGCAATAAACCTCTTGAGAAAACATTACACTACTGTTTAACTCATGATTATCGGTCAAGCACGAATGTCCCTTCTTCAGATATTCTCCTCTTATTCGAGCGATATTATGCTGCTCGTGATGCAGGGCATCGAGCAACAACGAAATCGCTGGTCGACGGATTGCGCTTGTCGAGATGCCATGCAGCTCATATTCTTCGAGCTGTTGGCGAGGAGCCGATGCATGCTTGTGGACAGGGCTATTTTCTGAAGTCTCAACAACCGTTGAGCAAGGAGCAGATTGTCCAAGCGCTGTCAACGAATTTCTTACCTTACGCTGATCTCGGAGCACTCTTGGGTGTGCCAGCTCCGCTGTTTTCTCGTTATTCTCAACATAATCTCCATCATCTTTCGGATCATCTTCATACATCTCGGCTCTATCATGTTTCTTACCGCAAAGCTATGGATCTCTACGAAGCACTGGATGTTGGATTCACCGATGCTGAAGCTCAGGAATATGCAGGTGTTACGAGTGACAATGTTTTTACATACCTCCTCTCAAACCGACTGAAGATCAGCACCACCTACCGTAATGAAGTGCAACGCCTCAAAACTCTTCTTCATCTTGACGCAACCCTTAAATAGATCCGTTACATCCTTCTTCTGATGGTTGAACTGACGCTTTCCCTCAAAAAGTCGCTGGAAGAAAACGCATCTACCTATTTTGATGCTGCCAAGAAAGTCAAGAAAAAAATAGAAGGGGCAAAGCGAACCATTGGCGTGTATGAAAAAAAACTCGCTGAGCTCGAGCAGAAGGAAGATCTTCGGCAAGCAAAAGAGCAGTCGCAAATTAAAGCACCCATGAAAAAAGAATGGTATGAGAAATTTCGTTGGTTCATCAGTTCTGAAGGGTTCTTGTGCATCGGAGGAAGGGATGCAACTTCCAATGAAGTGCTGGTCAAAAAGCACATGGTTGCTGATGATCTTGTTTTTCACACGGACATGGCAGGCAGTCCGTTCTTTCTGGTCAAAGGGGAAGGAAAGGTTCCAGGAAAAATTACGCTCGAGGAGGTTGCGGTTGCAACGGCTTCGTACTCCCGTGCATGGAAAAATGGATTAAAAACATTAGAGACTTTTTACGTCAAGCCTGAACAAGTCAGCAAGCAAGCAAAGGCCGGCGAGTATATGTCGAAGGGCTCATTTATGATTACGGGAAAAACGACCTATCTCAAGCCAGATATTGGACTTGCGATCGGCATCACTGCTGAGGGCAGGATCATGGCAGGTCCTGAAGCTGCTATCAAAGCTCACACCGAAAAATATTTGAGGCTGGCGCAGGGTGATCTGAAATCTTCAGATGTTGCGAAGAAAATCAAACGGCAATTGGGCGGAGGTGATTTGGATACTATCATTCGTGCATTGCCTGCGGGCGGGTGCATGATTGAGAAACGAAGTTAGCAGATTGTGTTCTAGAATCATCAATATTTCTCTGCAACTCTCTTCATCATTTCTAAGACTACCTGCTCTTTTGAAGTACAAGCATCTAATCCAATTTCTAGCGGGTCTATGTTTGGTTGATAGTTATACTCTAAGAATAGAAGACTTCTATGACGATCTCTTATAAAATCTGCACCTCCATACGGAAAGCCACTTCTAAAATTAAATGCTAACCTCCTCGTCAATGCCAACACACTCTCTGGAAGTTCTGGATTGCCTGGGTCCAAGCCGTGTGCTTCAAGTATCTCTCTTTCTTGGAAGTGTTATCATTTGACTGATAAACGCTCCATGTTTCTTTCTTGAAGAAACAACCCGATAACCTTGTCGTGGTTTTCTAAAGATTTCGAGAATGAGCATGTCTTTCTCACTACTCTTCCAACTCTTTGTCTGAT
>JACRKL010000013.1 GCA_016219835.1 Candidatus Woesearchaeota archaeon | reverse complement strand
GCTTCTTGGCAGAAGTAAGTCCATTCATAACGATATTGCTGCTGTTGCAGCTTGTGCAGATGAGTTTTGGTGCCATACGCACACCAAATATTTCAAAGAATAAAAATCTTTCTGTCAGTCATTTACTAACACTACCAAAAAACGAACGTGAAGAACGCTTCAATAATCTAACGCAAAACCATTAGGTGAACACCATGTCCAAAAATGTTGACGACCTGATTACAAGAATCAACCGCGATCATCTCGGTAATTCTGCACCTCCAAAAGAGCGTAAAAGCAGACCATGGCTCAAGAAGCTGGGTGTAGCTCTTGCAGGCGTTGGTCTCGTTGGAGCAATCGGCACCTACATTTTAGGATTTGATTATCAGACAAAACGGCAGGCATTTCCGATGCGAGATGTCCTCTACCAAGTGGAAAGCACCGTGAACTATGCGGGCGGCGAAGGAAAGGATAGCGCAAGTCTCGCAGACAAATCTCGTGATGATAAGATTCGTGCTGGCCATAACGACGGAACCAAAGTTGGCCAGATTCTTGGAAGCGCACATGAAGAAACCAGTGATCAAGGCTCTGCCTATGAATTACGAGATGCCAACAATAACCGCATTGCAGATGCCAAACGAAGTGACGAACCGGTGCAAGGCGGATTGCGATTGCGTGGCACGATTGACTATGGGGTGCGTTTTGCCTATGTGCATGGCAAGCCGCAGCAATTTTATACGTATATGATTACTCCAGAACGGGGCTGGAACCATCGCACGTTCAATGTTCTGGTAGATGAAGACGGCACCCGTACGCTCGTGAATGAGCTGATTGAGTCTCGTCCATGGTGGGGTTGCTTTGCGTCCATCGACAACTACCGTGCATCAACCGTGCTCACGGAGTTTGCTGCAACAGCAGAAAACCAGCGCTTGATCGCCTCTTTTTTTGCTGCCATCGATGCACTGCAGCAGATTAAAGACCCCTCTGCAACAGCTGCCCGCGAAAAGCAAATTGATCAGATGCTCACGATAGAAGCGCAGCTCGAACGCATTCCCATCTATGAAAGTAGGGAAGATGGTATTCTTGACTGGCTCCCCCAGGAATCAACAACCTACCTTTTTAGTGAGCCAACCATCATCCAGCGCATTTCTCATCTCTTTGAAAAGGCGATGCCATCGACGGAAAAGGCAGTCTCAACATACCCCGCATAGGTTAAAGATGCAGTTGGCAATCCTCAACCCATCATAATCTCCAACCCAAACCATGATGTGCTGAAGCTGAGAGCTGAGAATCATTGGGATCTCTTTCCGGGCTACTGGTGGCCATTGCAGAATGTTGAAATTGGAACCTCGCCAAATATCTGGAGGCCCTTTGATCATTACAACAATGGCGGTTATTCCATTGAGGATGCAAAAGGGAAAATCGCAGAAGTCAAGATACAGGATTTCTTCCTCCACTATGGAGATGATGTGCTGTTTACCTATTTACTCGACAAAAACGGCGACGGTACGCTGGACACCTCGACCGAAGTCATCGGGCGGGTACTGAGAAGAGTAAGCCACGATGAGCATGCTGATCTTGAGCCGATCATCGGAGAAGGGCAAGCGAAGAAAGACATCACCCGGCGATATACCTACACCTTCATGGCGGGAAGCGACTGGGAACGTCGAGCCGTTGAGTTTTACCTCTGCGATGCTATGGAGTCATTTATGGTCAACGAGATCAACCGCGGATTTGGAAAGCATTCGGATCTTGGATGGGTGAATTTCCATCGCTCCAACATTTTACTGCTGGAGAATCCCACCGTTCCCAATTTAGGAAGAGCTCTCACCACGGAAAGCTCATCGGTAGCCAAGTACGATATCGTTGCATTGCTGAGGGCGGCAGGGCGAGATTACATGGAGCCATACCTTTCCACATCAGCTATCCCCGCATATGCTCCAAGCACAAGGACATCAACACCTGCGCCGTCACCAGTATGGACACCAACACCGCAGCCAACAGGGACGCCATCTTCATCGGTTGCACCGCTGATCCTTGCTTCACCGACACCCAACGACTGCACAGAATAGGCAACTTCTCCGTCGGTTTCTTCTGCCAAAAGCATCCCCACAAACTATATAAATACCTACTAAAGACTTGCTATTTATGGAGATAAGGAATATCCAGAAGACTGGGAAGATGTACTATGTCTATTTACCCACCGAATGGTGCAGAAAGCATCATGTCGGACAGGGATCAAAAGTCGCCTTGGAACAGGATCCTCAGGCAAACTTAGTCGTCATGCCCAATGAGCGGAAGAGCAAAAATACAAAACTGGAGTTAAACATTCAGGAAACCGATGAAGAAGTCATCAACAAGTTGATCGTCGCCTGTTATGTGAATCCATTATCTTCATTTACCATCCATCTCCAGAAGAAGCTGGATCTTGCCAAGCTGCTCCATCAAAAAAGATTAGTCAGCATCGAAGCAGTAGAGTTTGACCATAATACCATCACCTGCGATTCCAATATCGAAGTGCAGGAGCCATTGCCACTGCTCAAGACCATCGTCAAAAAAGTCCGCAACCTGCTGATGCTGCTGGAAACTGATCCTACTTCTGACTTAATCAACCGCTACGAAGAAGAAGTTGACCGATCCAAAATGCTCGTCAACAAGTCTGTGCTTGGCTTTTTAACCAAAGGCGGCATCAGCAAGAACAAAGTCATTGAGCTGTATTATATTCTTCAGATCACGAGAATGCTGGAAGGCTTTGTCGACAATCTCATTGTGGTAGAAGACAAAAAACTCGTTTCTTCCCTCAAACCATCATTTACGCTCTTGCACCAGATGTTTGAGGAAGGCATGGTGATTGACCATGTCAGAGCTATTGCCTTCCTGCATGAGATCAAGAGGATCAAGGACCACAAAGTGACGGACATCCAGTCCTATCATAAAGTATCGATGAAACGGGAGCTCATGCAAGTAGCAGAAGTGCTGATGAATTGGGCAATTACCAATGAAGTCGAATTGCAAAATTCCGTACCATCAGATTCCATACCACCAAAGAGCAAACACATATAAAGGAACATTCAACCACTAAACCCCGAAATTTGGGGGATATCGAGGGATTATTATGGAAAAAGTTATCCAGGAAGTTCGCGACGTAGAAGCAGAAGCAAAACACGCCAGAGAGCAGGCGGATAAGAAGAAAGAAGAGATCATTGCCAAGGCACGGCAGGATGCACAAGACCTTATCATCAAGGCACAAGAGCATCAGCAGAAAGAAGAGCAGCGTATCATACAAGAGCGGCAGAAATCGCTCCTCAAAACAAAGGAAGACATCCTCAAAGCAGGAGAGAAAGAAGCCAAGCTGCTGATTGCTGAAGCCAGTAAGCGCAAAGAAAAAGCCGTGCAATTCTTGCTCAAGGCATGTGAAGAAAAGATGAGGGAATGACGGTATTAGACCATTTATATCCATCAAAAAAGGTACATCAAGCATGCTACGACCAGAACCGATGACAAAATTGTTGTTTGTCTGCCCAGAAACAAAGCTGGACGGCGTATTGAGGCTTCTCCATGAGAAGAAAGTGCTGCACATCAGCCACCACCAAACGAACAGTCATGACAATCTGCCGGAAGGAAAGGCATCTGCTGGCGCTGCATCACTGGCATCGGCATTAGTCAAGGTCAATGCACTCTGTGCACAGCTTCATCTTCATTCCTCAACCGAAGAATTGCGGGGGAAGCATGACATGCAGAAACTCCAGCACCATGCTGATACCGTCAGCGAGTCCGTGAAACGTCTTAAAGAACGCGTTGAAGAGATCAAACTGCTCATCGCACGCAAGGAAGAGCAGCGGGAATTATTAAGATACTTGGAAATAATGGGACTTTCTGCGGATGACTTCAACGGAAGCAGAATTAAAGCAACCCTTGGCATGATCAGCCCAAACATCAGCGTGACCAGCGCGTTGAATAAGGTCACGAGCAGGTATCATTGCAAAAAGCATCTGCTCGAACACAAAGATCAGGAATTGATCGCAGTCCTCTATGACCGGGAAGAAGAAGCAAAGGTGGAAGCAGTCCTTGCATCAGTGGGTATGAAGCAGCTCATGTTCAGCAGCATTGCCGGGTTTCAGGGCAGCCCTTTGCCCCATCGCAGGGAACTCGATCGAGAGCTCCATGACCATCTGAAAGAAGAAAAACAGATCAATGAACAGCTCCAAGCCATCGGTAAAGAGCATGGCAAAAATCTCCTTGCACTTCTCTCGATCCTCCAGCTGGAGATGGAAATCGCTGAAGCTCCACGGCTGTTTGGAGTCACTGAATCCTGCATACTCATTCGCGGATTCCTTCCTACGCATCAGACCAAGCAAGTGGTGGAAGAGATCAAGCACATCACACAACAGGCCATCTGCGTTTACAAGGAAGAGATCCATCATCAGGATAATATCCCGGTGAAATTTCAGCATTCTGCGTTTACCAAGCCGTTCCAGTTTTTTCTCGATCTGTATACCCTGCCTTCGTATCACGAGATCGATCCCACATCGCTCATGGCGATCACCTTCCCCTTCCTCTTTGGTTTCATGCTGGGAGACATCGGCTACGGCATCGTTACCCTACTGCTCTTCTGGATACTCAAAAAGAAATTTTCTGCAGGAAAGGACTTGTTCCAAATCTTAATCTATGCTTCCGTTGCAACGATCATCGCCGGCTTGTTGTTCGGAGAGTTTTTCGGATCAGAATATATCTTTGGCTATCACCTCTTCCATATCTTGAGCCGGGAGCATGAGATCTACACGTTGCTGTACCTCAGCCTGGGCATTGGCGTCATCCATGTCAATCTTGCGCTTGCCCTTGGCTTCGTCAACGAGTTGCATCATCACGGGCTCTACAAAGCAATCTGTGAGAAGCTGAGCTGGGTCATCATGGAGATCGGCGCAGCATTAGCTGTCGGCAGCATGTACCATTACCTTACCATACCAGTGTATGTTGGCATCGGTGTTGCAGTGCTGGGCGTTGTGCTTTTGCTTCTGGGTGCTGGTGTGATCGGCATTATCGAGATTCCGGGATTAATGGGAAATGTTCTCTCCTATGCTCGTCTCATGGCATTGGGCTTGGCATCCGTTGGCTTGGCTACTGTGGTTAATGATTTTGCCAGAGACTTTTTCCAGAAAGGCGGGTTCTTTATCGCTGCAGCGATCCTGCTTCTCATCCTAGGTCACGGCATTAACATCCTGTTGGGTGTGATGGGACCCTTCTTACACTCTCTCAGGCTCCACTATGTGGAGTTCTTCACCAAGTTTTTCAAGGGTGGGGGCACGAGGTATAAACCGTTCGGACAGAGGGAAATACAGACAGAATAATGTTGCGAAAGATCGCATAACACAATAGAGAAGAACAGGAGGTAACAACATGGCAACCGAAGTATTGGGACCTGCAATCGGCGCTGCATTGGCAGTTGGCCTGACAGGATTAGGTGCAGCAATAGCTGAGAAAGGCATTGCGACCGCAGTCGTAGGAGCAATGGCAGAGAAAGAAGAATTGTTCGGTAAGGGACTCGTCTTAACGGTCATCCCGGAAACCATCGTCATTTTTGGACTGGTGGTGGCAATTATGATCATCGGCCTTGCAGGAGCGTAAAGAGAAATTATTACGAGATGGATTTACAAGAACAATCAGAGTTAGTCGTGACGATGCGACGGACTTGCGTAGCAAGTCCTACTCGTGCCAGCGCCAACAACGAGTTAAGATTCGAAGACGATCGTGGCGCACGACAAGGCAGGGGATGCTCCATACGGGATGCCGAGTCGGCGAAGCCGTCGTGCCGTCACGGAGGTCGCCTGAAGGATTGTCAAATCCTCACTTGGAAACGTATGCGAAAGCCCCATACCTTCAGGTTTGGGATGAGCAGTTTCCAAGTCTGCCGACCGAGATGGCGAAGCACCGACCTTTAGGTCGTGGGAGAGCCATCGGTCGGCTTCACCAGCGAGTCCACTCAAAGATTAGCGAGGTACACCATGGGCTTAGAAGAAGTAAAGCAGGAGATCCAGAAAAAAGCAGAGGCTGATGTCCATCGGCTACTGGCAGAAGCCAAGCAGGAAGGCAACAGCATCTTGCAACAGGCAAGAGAGCGAGCAGCAACCCTGCAAAAAGAAGCTGATCTTCGCGTCAAGGAAATGGTGAACAGAATGGAACGCACTGAAGTATCTGCAGCGCAGGCAGCATCACGAAGAAAGCTCCTTGAGGCAAAGAAAGAAGTATTAGACAGCGTGTTCACCCAGCTCAAGAAGAATCTCGGCTCACTTTCAGTTGACAAGAAGAAGAAGTTGTGCAAACGCCTCCTTGAAAAAGCAGAACAACAGACAACGATCAAAAAAATGTATTGCAACCAGAATGACAAAGCACTCTTCACCGGTTATCCGGTCACCGTGCAACCTATGCTTGGAGGTTGCAAAGCTGAAAGCGATGATGGAATGATAACTATTGATTACAGCTTTGATATGTTCCTCGAGCAGGTTAAGGAAGAACAGCTCCAGTATGCTGGAAAAATGCTCTTTGGAGGATACTAGGCACATGACGCAAGAACATCTGTTCCTGAGGGAGTCTCCATACACGTTTGTGAGGACTGCCGTTATGAAGTCAAAGCTCTTGGGAAAAGAGCAATTGAAGAGTATGCTGAGCATGAGCCCTAGCGAGATTACACGTATCCTGCAGGAATCAGATTATGGGGAAGAAATCAACCAGCTTGGCGTGAGTTATCAGGGGCTGGAACTGATTGATCATGCCTTAGCAAGAAATACCGTTAGGAATATGGAAAAGCTTCGGCGTATCTCCAATGAAACACTCCAAAAGGTTGTTGATAGCTATCTGCAGCGTTATGATATTGAAAACATTAAAATCATCCTGAGAGCGAAGTATCTCCAGCAGAGCAGCGAAGAAGCGAAGCGCATGCTGGTTCCCGCAGGCATCTGGAAAGAGCAAAGCCTTTTGAAACTGCTGGAGCTTCCCAGTATTGAAGTAATCGTGCGGCATCTCGGAATGCCATCGGATGCGTATGCGATAGGGCTCTATCACTTCACCACAACGCAGAATCTTGCAACACTGGAAAACTGCCTTGACCAATGGTATTACCAGCAGCTCGCAGACCTCTCTGAGCATATCCGTGGCGAGGGTCAGGTGTTCAAGCGTTTCCTCAAAGAAGAAGTTTTCATCAAAAATCTTTTGATCGTACTTAGGTTAAAAACACAAGGTGCCCCAGCAGAAGAGATTGTTCCACAGATCATTGCCATTAACCCCGCTGTAAAGTACTTGTTTCAGCAGATTGCAGCCTGCCCGTGGAAAGAAACCATCATGCATATCCACGACCGCAAGCTCAAGGCAGTAGTGGAAAAATCACTGAAAGCGTACGAAGAAACGGGAAGCCTCGTTACGTTAGAAATAGCATGCCGACGATTCCTCTTTGAACGCACAACCTTGCTCCAGCACCAAAACCCATTAAGCATTGATGTTATCCTTTCCTATATCTTCCAGAAAGAAATTGAGGCAGCCAATCTTCGGCTGATCATCAAGGGAAAAAAGCTAGGCATGGAAACCAGTTTCATCGAAGAACAGCTCATGGTGTGAACGAATGGAAATCGCAGCAATAGGACGAGAACAATTCACGGTCGGCTTTCAGCTGGCAGGCATCAGAACCATCATCACAGTTCATGACAATGACAAACCATTGGAAGTCATCAAGAAGATAGCAGAAGATCCCCATGTTGCCATCGTCATCATTGATGATGCGCTGCTCAACCAGCTGAACCCCCATGACCGCGCAGACATCGAAGACAACATCCAGCCAGTTTTCATACCACTATCAACCGAAGCTTCGCAGGAAAATTTGAGAAGAATGATTATCAAGTCTGTAGGTGTTGATCTCTACAAACAGTAAAAAATAAACTCATCAAAGGTGAATGCTATGGAAAAGGCGCAAAGTCAAAAAGAAAACAAAGGAAAGCTAGTAAGGATTGCCGGTCCCGTTGTTGTTGCAACAGGATTTTCTGCGCGCATGTACGATGTCGTCCGCGTGGGTAATGAGAAGCTGATGGGCGAAGTGATCCAGATCGACGGCGAGAAGATTGTCATTCAGGTGTATGAAGATACCTCTGGCATCAAGCCAGGCGAACCAGTGATCAATACCGGAGAGCCATTGAGCGTTGAACTTGGTCCTGGACTTTTGACGAGCATTTATGATGGTATCCAGCGACCTCTTCCCATATTGGCGAAAGCCATGGGTGATTACATCAAGCGAGGCGTTGACGCTCCCGGGTTAGATCAAAAGAAAAAGTGGCAGTTTAAAGCGACTGCAAAAAAAGGAGAGGTTGTGAAAGGAGGAAGCATCATCGGCGAAGTGGAAGAAACCGAAGGAGTAAAACACAAAGTGATGGTTCCACCGGATAAGCAGGGCAAAATCAAAGAGATCTCGTCAGGCTCATTTACCGTTAATGATGTTATTGGAAAGCTGGATGATGGCACCGAATTAAAGATGCGACAGAAATGGCCAGTCCGAAGAAGCAGACCATTAGCAAAAAAGTTATCACCAGAAATCCCATTGATTACCGGGCAGCGAGTCTTTGATGCGCTCTTTCCCGTCGCTAAAGGCGGAGTAGCAGCAATTCCAGGACCCTTCGGAGCAGGAAAAACCGTTACGCAACAAACGCTGGCAAAGTGGTCTGATGCAGACATCATCGTCTACGTTGGTTGTGGAGAGCGAGGCAATGAGATGACTGAGGTACTCACAGAATTTCCGCATTTGATCGATCCGAAAACCCAAAAACCGCTCATGAATAGAACGGTCTTAATTGCAAACACTTCGAACATGCCCGTAGCAGCACGAGAAGCGAGTGTGTATGCAGGCGTAACGATAGCAGAATACTACCGGGACATGGGTTACCATGTTGCATTGATGGCAGACTCAACATCCCGATGGGCAGAAGCCATGAGGGAGATCAGCTCGCGATTGGAAGAAATGCCCGGCGAGGAAGGTTATCCTGCCTACCTGTCAACAAAGCTTGCAGAATTTTATGAACGGGCAGGCAGAGGTATTCCGTTAGGAACTACAAAAGAAGGATCTGTCACGTTAATTGGCGCAGTCAGTCCAGCAGGCGGAGATTTCTCTGAACCGGTAACGCAGGCAACCTTGCGTGTAGCGAAAACATTCTGGGCATTGGATGCAAAGCTTGCCCAGCGCCGGCATTTTCCGAGCATCAATTGGCTCCTGTCCTATTCCCTGTATTTAGAAAAGTTAGAGCCATGGTTTGCAAAGAATGTCCATCCGGACTGGAAAGTCTATGTCAGCAAATTCATGACGATCCTGCAGGAAGAAGAAAAACTGCTGGAGATTGTGCAGCTCGTCGGAAGCGATGCCCTGCCAGAAAAACAGCAAATCACGTTGGAAGTGGCAAGGATGATCCGCGAGTTTTTCCTGCAGCAGTCTGCCTACCATGACGTTGACACGTATTGTGATCTGAAGAAATGCTTCCTTACCATGAGAATCATCCTGCAGTACAATGATGCAGCAATGGTTGCACTCGCAAAAGGTGCAAGAGTCAATGAGATCCTCGACATCAAAGCGAAGGACAAAGTTGCAGAAGCAAAATTCGAACGCAATTATGAAAAGCTGCTCTCCACCATTACAGCAGACATGGAAAAAGAGTTTGCAGCGCTAGGTAGGTGAAAAAATGAAAGCCACAGAAATCAACAACGTGATTTATGAGCTTCCATTTTTCACAGGAGGTAAAAAATGAAAGAGTACAAGACAATCACCAAAGTTGCAGGTCCCCTTGTCTTCGTTGAGAAGACAGATCCTATCGGCTATGGAGATCTCGTTCGCGTCGCATTGCCTGATGGAACAATCAAAAATGGACAAGTACTCGATACATCAGAAACGCTCGTTGTCGTGCAGATGTTTGAAGGAACTGCAGGAATTGATCGCAACACCAAAGTCAGATTCTTGGGAACAACCATCAAGCTTGGTGTCAGCGAAGATTTGTTGGGCAGAGTCCTCAACGGCGCAGGTCGTCCAATTGACAACGGACCGGAGGTCATCCCCGAGAAAAAGATGGACATTATTGGTGCAGCTATCAACCCCTACGTCAGAGCATCACCTTCTGACTTTATTCAGACAGGGATCTCAACGATTGATGCAACTAACACCCTTGTTCGAGGACAGAAGCTGCCCATTTTCTCGGGTAGTGGATTGCCGCACAACGAAATTGCACTACAAATTGCAAGGCAGGCGAAAGTCGTCGGGCAGAGTGAAAAGTTCGTTGTCATCTTCGCGGCTATGGGCATCACTCATGAGGAAGCGCAGTACTTCATGAAAGATTTCGAAGAAACGGGAGCCCTCCAGAGAAGCGTTGTCTTCCTGAATCTTGCAGATGATCCTGCCGTCGAGCGGCTCGTGACCCCAAGAATGGCTTTAACAACAGCAGAATACCTTGCGTTCGAAAAAGGCATGCATGTACTTGTTATCTTAACGGACATGACGAACTACTGCGAATCATT
Source organism: Candidatus Woesearchaeota archaeon (assembly GCA_016219835.1). Classification (GTDB taxonomy): domain Archaea; phylum Nanobdellota; class Nanobdellia; order Woesearchaeales; family JACRKL01; genus JACRKL01. The sequence goes on along the minus strand of JACRKL010000013.1, from coordinate 6,949 downwards.
ACGTGAGATCGGCGCAGCGCGTGAAGAAATTCCCGGACGAAGAGGTTACCCGGGTTATATGTATACCGACCTTGCACAGATCTATGAACGCGCAGGTATTATCAACGGCAAGAAAGGAAGCATCACGCAAGTTCCGATTTTGACGATGATCGGCGATGACATCACGCACCCGATTCCTGATCTGACCGGGTATATTACCGAAGGTCAAATCGTACTGAGCAGGGAGTTGCATAGACGAGGAGTCTATCCGCCCATCGATGTCCTTCCTTCATTGTCGAGATTGATGAACATGGGCATTGGGGCAAAGAAGACCAGAGAAGACCACAAGCAGGTCAGCGATCAAATGTATGCCAACTATGCCGAAGGTCGCGATCTGAGAGGGCTGGTCGCTATCGTTGGAGAAGAGTCGCTCAGCGAGAAAGATAAACGGCTGTTACATTTCGCTGCTGCCTTTGAAAATACATTTGTGCGGCAGGCAAAGAGCGAAGACCGAAGCATTTTCGGAACACTGGAAATTGGCTGGGACTTACTCCGAGCGATGCCTGAGAAAGAATTAACGAGGATAAGCCCGGATTTCAAGAAGAAGTATTATCAAAAGGGAGCTGTGAGCGAAGAGAAGAAAGAGGAAGTAAAAGAAGCAAAGAGTGCAGCATCGGAAGCTAAAAAAGAAAGTAAGAAAGAAACCAAAAAAGCAGAAGCAAAACCCGCAAAGAGAAAAGGGAAGAAGTAAGTAGAAAAAGAGTAATGAATGAACGGCAGCAGCACCAACGGCAGGAGACGCTCACGCGGTGAGCTACTCGGTTTCCCGTAGGGAGTAACCCCTCCTCGTCTCCGCCATTGCTGCTGCCGTTATCATAGCCGCCGCATGGCGTTGGTTGGCGGAGGGTTGTTCCTTCGGAAACTTGCAGACTAAAAGACTGCAAGCTTGCCAACCGTGTTGGCTTTGCCGCCGACAAGGAGCAGAGCGACGACAACCGCCATGTCCGGCGGCTTGAGAAAAAACTACCAAAAGAAAAGATAAACCAAAAATACTCAACAACCATGGCAGACATCAAACCCACACGAAGCGAGCTCCTGAAGCTCAAACAGCAGATCAAACTTGCACAGTCCGGTCATAAGTTGCTCAAGAAAAAAAGGGATGGCTTGATCCTTGAGTTTTTCGAAGTGCTGAAGAAAGTGAAATCGATCCGCTCTGATCTCGTCGAGGAATACAAGAAAGCATTGCACAAGATCAACATCGCACGGGTCATGGAATCAGATATGAAGATCAAGGCGATTGCGTTAGGCATCTCAAAAATGCCAACCGTTGATCTGCAAACCAAAAATATCATGGGCGTTTCCGTGCCCAGAATCCATGCAGAGCAGAAAACAACGACATGGAAAGAAAAGACGATCTACGAATCCGCAGCCGTTATGGAAGCTGCTTCCAGCTATGAAAAGGTGGTTGCAAAACTCATCGCAGCAGCAGAGATTGAGACGACGATGCGTAAATTGTTGCGGGAGATCGAGAAAACCAAGCGACGAGTCAATGCGCTTGAGTTTAATGTCATCCCCCGCATGAGCAAGCAGCGAGACTTCATCCGACTCCGCCTTGAGGAGATCGAACGAGAGAATATCTTCAGGATGAAGAGGATTAAGAAGAAGGCAAAAGCGTAGTATTAAGATCTTGAATTATTAGTTGGAAGCATTGCTCCAATCACCCACATTAAAATAGACACAAAAGCAAAACCGACTCCCCATAAGAATAACTTCAAATACTGTGAGCTTACAATGCCATAATACTCCTGATTTAATTTAAGCTGTTTCGAGTTAATAACAGATAAATTAACTAATGGGTCAACTAAAGAAGTAAGATTTCTATCATATACATCTATCATAAGACGAAAGTTCTCAGTTTGAGAAGAAGAAATGTCTTGAGAAAGAAAAGTTGTATCGTGCATTTGATCAGAGAACATAGCCGAAGCAACCATCCAAGTTCCAGAAAGAATAGCCAAAAGTTGTGCTAGTAGAAAAAAACTTTCTTGAGTAAAGACTCGTCGGATATCCAAACACATTAGAGCTCACTCCCCCCTCTCAAACGAAAATCCCTTCAGCATCTCTGGGTTTCTCTCTTTGACAAATAAAATCTCAACGCCAATCACTTCCTCATCTTTGTTGAAGTCAAGGATCGTATTTCGATCAGCCTCTTGTGTGCGGGAAACAGCATCCTCTCTGAAGCGAATGTACATCGCATCAGCGTCGGGATCATAAGTTATGTTCATCGGATGAAGTAACATGTAATCACCTTTATATGTTTTTCTTTGAGATACACACGACCTGCAAAGTCTTTCCATTGAGCTTTTTGACAACATAATGCTTAATACCATCACGAAAGATACGGTCAGGAGCCTTGATGGTTTCTTCAATCCATACCTTATGCACCTTTCGATCAGCGATCTTCTCTTCCGCATGCAGGGTGTAGAAAATATCCACAGAAGCAATGCCAGAAATGAGCTTAATATGCCTTACGTGAAGAAAGTTGGAAGGCTTTCGATTTAGCATGAAGAGATTCCAATATAGAGCATACATTTCAAGAAAAAAGCGTAGTTACGGAAAATAGACAATTCTTTCATAATCGTCGCGATGTTTCCAGCCCATGGAGTTTGGGAAGCAGGCAGGGATATGTTCTCGCTGAATCAACTGAGCAAGATCCTCAAGAATACGAGCGATATCTCTAAGATCAAAAACGTTGAAGCTGTGTGGATGAAGCATGATGGTACTGGGATAATACTCGAGCTGGCGCGGGGTAGGTGTATGTTTCTGCTCGTCACTGCTGAAGTCGTTATATCCTCTCACCTGAAGACCTGCATGTCCAAGAGGATAATGAAATATGTAGTGACCTTCACGAGATAAATAAGGTCGATCATCATGCGGATCGGGAATTTCTTTACGTTTCTCGATGAGTGCATAGTTGCTTGAACGTATCAAGAGATCAACAACGTTCTGAAAGGGAGCATGCAAGAGAATGGAGAAGTTATCATAGATGCCACATTCGTCTCTCAGCTGCTCATCAGGGCATGCCCGCAATGCAGCAAGATAATCGTCGAGGTTCATGAAGAAGCGAATACTAACCAATTTAAAACAATATCGGAGAAATTACCACAAACGTTATATATGTGTACACACATACCACACATCAGGTGATCCTATGCCAAACATGACCTTATCAGTACCGGAAGAACTTCATGATTTTATCAAGCAGCATACCGAGATTAACTGGAGCGAAATCGCACGAAGAGCAATGCATATGCAAGCAAAGAAACTAAGACTCATGGAAAAGCTGGTAGAAGAAAGCAAATTGACTGAAAAAGACATTGATGAAATTGATCATAAGATCAAAGGAAAGATGCTGAAGAGGCTTCTGTCATGAGATTGATCGTTGACACGAACCGAATCATTGCCGCATTGCTCAAGGAAGGAACAAGCCGCGCTATTATCTGTTCAGGAAAGGTGCAGTTCTTTACCCTTGAGTATGTTATCGGTGAGATACTTGCCTACAAACATGAGATCATCGATAAATCAAAACTCGACGGAAATAAGATAGAACTGCTCCTTGAGTTATTTCTTGATAAAGTAGAGGTAATACCTGACGAAGAGATTAAGCAGCATCTGCAAGAAGCATTGAAGATCATGAAGAGTATTGACGAGAAAGATGCACCAATTCTTGCTTGTGCGTTAGCAATCGACAATGATGGTATTTGGACGGAAGACCAGCATTTCCGCCGGCAGAATGCAGTTAAAGTATGGAACAACCAAGAAATTCTCATCCGGCTAGAAGGAAGATAGCTTTACCTCACCCTCTCAAACGAAAACCCTTTCAGCATCTCTTGGTTTTCTCCGTTTGACAAATAAGATCTCAACGCCAATCACTTCCTCATCTTTGTTAAAGTCGAGGATCGTGTTTTTGTCAGCTTCCTGCGTATGGGCAATAGCATCCTCTCTGAAGCGAATGTACATCGCATCGGCGTCGGGATCATAAGTTATGTTCATGGGTCAACGGAAGGCATATTCTTTTGACTGTTTAATGCTGATTCAAGAACCTGCTCAAAGACCGAATAGGGCTGGGATCCATCAATCTGCCGACTGCCAACAAAAAAAGTAGGCGTTCCTTGGACACCTAATGCATTGCCATAATGGATATCCAGCTCAATTTCATGAGCCATAGCCCCTGAATCAAGGCAGATATCGAATGATGCTGTATCTAATCCGAGAGATTGTGCGTACTGCTTGAATGCAGGGACACCACCGCTCACGCCATGGATGAAGAGCAGATCCTGCATCTCATAGTATTTGCTCTGCTCGCCGGCACATTCGGCTGCTTCTGCTGCTTTCTGATCGTTGGGATAGAAGCTCAGTGGATAATCATAGAAAATGAATTTCACCTTACCAGTATCAATATAGTTCTGCTTGATCAAAGGCAAGGTCTCATTGAAAAACCTACCGCAAAAGGGACCTTGATAATCACCAAATTCAGTCAGCAGGACTAGGGCACTGGAATTACCCAACACTGCGTCTTCATAGGTAGTGTTTGAGATGGTCTGATTGGTACACCGTACTGTCGTTGTCTGGTCGTTGTTCAACTCATTGGTTTCGCTCACATTATTATACGGATCAGCAGCTATGCCATAGGTGTAGACACCTTCTTCAGTGCAGGTAACGTTATCCCAGACAGAGATTGATCGTCCTGCAACAAGCGGGAAACTACAAGTATAACCACCAGCACCGCTCCCTTCACCACTTACTTTCTGGAAGAATAAGCTAGAAATATAACAGAACGGATAGGCAGTTGCATTCCCGGTATTTGTAATCTGTGCATTGATTGAAACCATCTCTCCGATTATTGCTGAAGATGCATTTGCTAAAACTGAAGAAGCAAGATCCGGAATACGATCTGGCTCTTGAGTGAGCTTAAAATCAGAGCCGGAAGCAGTATTATTCATTAACACTTGTGCAAGTATCCTAAGGTTCCTTCCATAAGTTGGACCTTCGTTTGCGCCCAAAACCAATTGATAGTTGGCTCCATGGTTAAACAGCGTGATTCTCCCGATGAGTCCACCTGCCCAATCTGTACAAAGAGAAGGGTTTCCAAGAAGCTGTGCGCTGATCCGGTTCACGCAGGGTGTTCCGATGACAAAGAGGTTGAGACCAAAGGGATCTAAGACTTCGCTGTCAAGGACAAAGGTAGCACGTTGGTCATATAAGAGGGTACTGTTGAGCAGAAGATCTATTGCAACAATAGTATCTGCCGCAGATGCTGATTCTGCAAGAACTACCAATCCATTGAATCTTCCACTTTCGTTGAACATCTCTGGATAGGACGAAAGCTTGAGGGGAGTAAAACAACGAACAGTGATTGTCTGATTATTATTCAGCTCACTGATTTCTGTTAGATTATTATAGGGATCTGCAAAGAGACCATACGTGTACGTACCTTCTTGAGTGCAGGTAAAACTATCAAAACGAGGAAACTGCTGACCTGGAGAAAGAGGAAATCCGCAGGTGTAGCCAGCTGCACCAGATCCACTGCCATCGGTTTTCTGGAACGAGTAACTCTGCGTGTAACAGAACGGATTTGCACTTCGATTACCAAGATTGATCATGGTTGCATTGATCGAGACCGTTTCACCTATTGCTGCTGCAGTAGCATTCGTCACAATGAACGAAGCAAGGTCAGGTACCATCCCATCTTCACAACGGATGCGGATGGTAAGATTATTGTTCAACTCATTGGTTTCCTGAAGTTCATTAGTCGGATCAACACGATACGTAAAGGTAAAGTTTCCAGCTTGGTTACACCACACAATGTTTGACAAGAACTGACCAATACCAGCAGGAAGCACACCATAGCTGCTACTGCCGCCACCACCAGTGCAACTTGCATGAGTGTCATCAGGACAGAATGTGAATGAAGTACTCATGCGAACAGGAAGCGAGACATTTCCAGCGTTCTGCACACCAACCGTCAACGTTGTGCTTTCACTCACAGGAAGAACTGTAGGAACTGGTCCTATGACATCAACTGCAAGATCCTTATTTTGTACGCCGCAGCCGATGGTGAAATTCAGAGCACGATTGCATAAAACCATATAACTTTTGCCCTGCTCAACAGAAAATGCATTAAAGGGTAAGCCACGTTGATAGATCTTCCATGTACTCTGCTGATATGCTGCCATTGCAGTGCAGGAACCTTGGGAGAGATTAATGGTATCTACAAACGTTGGAGCATCGATGACCGAACCATTCTGGAAGGTCATGTTACAGACCGGCGTGATCAGGTTCCAACCAGGATTGAGTTTGTAGCGGAACGTACCGCCGATGATACCGATGAACTTGGGATCTGTATAATTGTTCAACAACGAAAGTGGATCACTCTGACAATATACGACATACCCCTCTCCCATCACGATCGGGAAATTATTGACGGGAATTCCTAGCGCGTTGATCTTCCATCCACCATTCTGGAATTTTGCAAGGTAAGAGCAGCCGTTGCTTCTGTTGAGCAGACCGATCAGCTCTTTCGCAGTGTCTGCTGCAGGAAGTGGAGATCCATCAGCCCCGTAGGCATACCAGTTGCCGGATCGAGCAGTCAGAGATTTCGTCGATAAGGGCGGTAGATTGCTCGGTGCTGCCGTAACCGTGAGAGCCAATATCACAACTAGAAGTGTACACCACAGGAACATCAGAGTGAAGAAGTTATTACGCATATTCCCACCTCAAGAGCAGGAATACGGGTGTGTTTATAAAGCTTTGCTGCAGGGAACCCAACAGCAATTCGGAAGTGTTATCATTTGACTGATAAACGCTCCATGTTTCTTTCTTGAAGAAACAACCCGATAACCTTGTCGTGGTTTTCTAAAGATTTCGAGAATGAGCATGTCTTTCTCACTACTCTTCCAACTCTTTGTCTGAT
>JACRKL010000012.1 GCA_016219835.1 Candidatus Woesearchaeota archaeon | reverse complement strand
TACAACAACTCAAGCTTTAAACGACGCTTCGGAGACTACGTCCGAAGCGTTACCTTCCGCGCACAGCACGCGGAAGTGACGGCAAGAATCATCCTTCACAATCTAAAAGCAATATTAACCAGACTTTTTCACCGGAGCCCTCTGTTGCTCCATCTCTTATCTTAAAGATCGGGGTTCATAACCTCAACAAAGGAATAGCAATATATAACCTAGATACCCCCGAAGATGCAAAGGAACTCGATGAACTCTTTCAGGATGATCCTCGCCTCATGCAATTGACGGCAATGTTACGGGCGATTAAACCCCTTGAAACATCGGAAGAATTCTATGAGGATAATACTCTATTTATTGCATAACACTCACGCCATTGCCTTCTCAACGCCTTTCTTGCGAACGATGTCGTCTTTGCGGAGCATGATCTCAATCTCTCCAAACGGGACTTCTTGGTTCATGTCGATCTTTCGCTGTGTTTCCAGATGCAGCAGCGGATAGATCGTCAGCAATTGTTCTTCTTTGTTCTTGCCTTTAGAGAAATTGGAGAAGAGCAGCTTTTCTTCATTGCCTTTGAAGTGCTGCTCAATCTGTCGATAGATTTTGAAGATCAATGAGGTGATATCAACTTTTCTCACCGGTCTCTGCGGAGGAGGAGCTGGAAGAATCTGGCGTAAACTTCGCTTGCGGTTGATTTCCAACGCTTTGTCGAGCGCTTCCATCAAGTCATAGACCGATATCTTTCGTTCTCGTGGCTGCGGTGTTTTGGGTAGAAGTCGAGGAGTCCCCAAGTCTAATGCAGCAGTTGGCTGAATGCTCATGTCGCCCATCATGGGCTCATCGTACTCTTCCTGCTCACCGTCGGCTGCTGCAAACATTCTGTTTAAGTTGTTCATATCTACATCCATAAAACGGGTTGATTTCATACGCAGCATGATAGCAGCTGCCAAGATGACTTTACCTGAAATCCTAAAGTCCATCTGCTTGAATTCTCTGAGTTTATCAAGAAATCGCTGAGCCAACATCCCAATGTCAATATCCCAGGGATCCATCTGCTCAGTTCTAATGAGATCGTTAATAATCGTCTGCCATGTCAGTTCATCTTGATCGAGGAGAATCTGGAATATTTTTTCCATAAAGCGCTGTGCATTAAGGTACTATTTAAAGCTACTGATTTTTGTGGGTTTTTGTATAGTGATTGGGGAATTTGGCAATCAATGAGAGGAGACGCGTTCAGGAGAAGCAGTATGCTTGGACAAAAGATACGGTTGACTGCTGAGAAACTCAAAGAATTTGTAGGTGATAGCGTACCTTGCTGCATGGTCTGATCTTGTTTGCATATAACTCTCAAGGTTCGCATGGGGAACGACGAACAAGCGTATGGTAGCGACGCTACTGCCTCTGGAATTATCAGTCAATCCCAAGAAGTCGAGCAGAGGAGCAGAACTGCCCTCAACACACCGCGTTCCTCCACTAAAAATGTTCTTAAAGTAGCGGAACTTCAGCACCTCCGAGATAGAATCAGTCAGAGTATTGAGGGTGTGAATACGTGACGTATGGATCTCCAAGGTCTCAAACTCTCTTTGATCCTCCGGGATCGATCGTGATGCAAGATAATGCTCCATCAGCGACGACAAACAGGCGTACAGTTCTGTAGGTGGCATTGGTTTTCGTAAGGATACGTATGGCAATGCTGGGTTCTTCAATATTCCCGATTATGGTACGCTATTCGCCCATACTCCGTTTAAACATGCTATCCATTATGGCGATTCTGGATTTGAAGGGATTCTTGGCGTTTGGGATGAAGAGGGTGGATTGTATGTCCTTACGCTGGATCAGAATATTGATCGCCTCTTTAGGACCATGAAATCCTTGTTTATGGTTGAAGAAAGCGTGAGTGATCTAGAGACGCTCGCTGAAATTACTCGAGCTAAGTTTCCAGCTCACCATACCACTCCATTGATTCCTGCTGCAGACCACCGCTTCCTGCAACTCGGTAGGGAGGAGATGAAGGCAGCTATTCTTGGAACGATTATTGAGAATTATGCTCAAGGATTCCTCAAACAGGGGGAATTAGTTTACGTGAGACCGAATGCTTTTGGTGACGAGAAGGAAGGGCTTATAGGCGTTGCAGATCCAAATACTCCCCGTAAGATGATGAGTATCTCGGCAATTATTGATGGGTTAGGTGTCCCTTCTTTGGCTCATCATAAGGTGATTGAGGTAACTAGTGTTAATGTTAAAAGATACCTTGATTCAGCTCCTAAAGAAGGTGCCCGCGTCCAAGTCTTTGAGGAGTACATGGTTGACCGAGCTATTCCTCAGCATATAGGATTGACAACGTTTGCACGCATGAGAAAGCTGGGTGCAAATTACGGTTACGGTCTGATCGCAAAAAATACTGCACTCAGCTTAGGATATGATGAAACCTTGCTTACGACCAGCAACTGGAATGTTCTAGAAGGTGGCGGTGAGAATGCCTTTGCAGTGATTGGTGGAAAATTGTATACGCCTCCATTGACGGAATCGATTCTTCCGGGCACAAAACGAGGAGTACTTCTGGAAATTGCAAACCTTGCAGGTATACGTTGTCATGAAGAGACTATTCCTCTGACGGAATTTATGCGTGCTGATGCCGCATTATTTACCGGAACGTGGTGCGGCGTAGCAAAGATAAGCTATGTCCATTGGTTGTCTCAAGGAAAATCGAGTAACTATGATTCCAACAATGAGATTGCCTGTTACCTCAGTGACCAGTATCAGCATGTAATCCATGGCTCATCTGCGTTAGACGCTCGCTTCAGAAGTCTCTCTGACCGTATAAGAACAAAGGTAGAACTGCGATGACGGTTGAGAGAAACGGAGATAATTTCACATGAGCGAAAGAAGATCCTTGTGGTCTTAGGATATGATGGTGGTGCGATAGATGGATAGGGTTGACAAATGGATGATGGAAATTGCAGCATTAGCAGCCTTGTCACTTGGTTTGCTGTTCTATCTAGACCATAGACCACAGCTTGACTCTATTCAAACGGAACAGATACTCGTCTCCGTTGAGAAACCCCTGAAGTACCCCTACTCCCTGACTCCTGTTGAGAAGTCACTTCAGCTTGAAGTGAAGTACCTCAGAGAGAGCGGACTTGAAGGTCTTGTTGCAGATGCGCAGGCTTTTGGTGGCATTGAAGAAAAAGGAAGAAGAGTGCTTGAGAGAGCTGATGCCCTCGCAACTGCTGTTGAGCGAAAAGTTGCTGCTGAATTCAGCACACAAAAAGCGCCTTATAGTGCGAAACAGACCGTAAAGATACTCACTATTATCGCAGATCAGATGAAGGCGGCAGGAGTAACCTACAGGCGGGGAGAACTCTATCTAACATCCATCAATCCTGATGATAATAATCTCTACCTTGACTGCGACCTTATCTCCGGCCTCATCTGCCACATCGGCAGAAGACTTGACATGCCAATCTTTATGGTGGAGGAAATACACCATGTCTATCTCTTTGTGGCCCAAGGGATGAGCGAGCATGGACTTGAAGGTTATGCCATCGAATCAACGGCATTCAATAACCCTCTCAAGATTGGTTACTTCACAACCTTTGCCAAAAAGAAGCCAACAGAAGAAAAAGAATTTGCCGCCATGGCAGAAGACCCTCTGGGGTTTGACAGGCATAATCCATATGGTATTCCGCTGCCGGAACCCCTAATCATGGAGAACATACATTGCCAGGTCCTCAGCGGATTGTGCCGGAACCTTCAAGACTCCTTCAAGCAAAGACGTAGCGAACAGCAGGATGTATCAGACATTCTCTCCAAGACAGAAGTCTTCATGAAAATCCTTCTTCCGCAAGTCTCGGTTGGAGGAAGGATAGATTATCAGCTGCCCCTGACAAGGGTCTATAACGCCCTTTTCGTACTGCATTCAGATATTACAGGATATAGCCGTTCCCAAAGATATTCCGACCAAAGGCTCCCTCGGAAGTAAAGGTAACTCCCATGAACGACATGCAGATCGACTATGCACCATTAACACCACGACGATCAGCTCTTGGTATTGTGAATCCTACCAATGTTGCCTTGCTTGATCCTGCGCTGTTTTTTCTTGCGGATGTGATGGTCACTCCTGTGAAACAGCTGAAACGAGACCTCAGGACATGGAGAGTATTTTGGGATCAGCATGCTGACCGCGAGGATATGCTTTTTCCGCATGATGAGCCAACGCTCGTGCCTGTCCGCAAAGATGATGACGGCGGCTATGTCAAAGAACGCAGGAAGATTCTTGAGCTTTCGGATCGAGAATTGGTCACTGCCTTAGAACAGAGGATTCATCGGGAAGAAGGCGCCTACAACTTATGGAGGAATGGCGGCAGGGAAGTGTTTGCTCTCGATGAAAACGGTGAAACGACGTGCCTCTATGCCGGTAATATTGTCTTGACGGGTAAGGTCAAAGGTAAAACTTCTGGCAGAGGAAAAGCAAGCTTTCGTGATGTGCACATTAAAGGTCCTTTTGTCAGAAGCAGGTATCATCTTTCAGAAGTCACGGTCAATTCACAGGATTATGAAAAGACAGGATTGAAGCAAGGGTATCATCGGATGGATATGGTTGATGTTCATGCTGCTGCATTGCTGCTCTTTAGCCATTATTACCCTGAAAAAATTAGGAATTATGATGAGCTTCTTAAGCAACGAAACGATCTTGCAGTGTGGCTTCCATTTCATAGCCGAGAACCGCAGCAGCATCAGCACATTGTTACTCCGTACCCGATCCATCATCCGGAGACCCTTACTGCGCTGAAGCTGGACGTGTTGATTGAACGATACGTCTATGGTGCAAAATTCTTCGGCATTGCAGAACGCTTGTTTCAGCTTCCTCATATCTATGACGGCATTTTACTTGATTTGTTTGTTGACGGCAAGGCAAAGCATGGTATCATTCCTAATGCATTTGTCTTCAGTGATGCTGAAATTCCCCTCCCACAACGTCGGTTTTATGAATCAGTAGAGTCGCGACTGCATCATGAGGGGTATGTGCTTGGACTTTGCTCTCTCGAAAAAAAAGGAACGCCCTACGAAGCTATTGCTGTCGTTTTTGAAGAGCATCCTTGGAAGCAGAATAAACATGGAAATTCCATCCGGTTGGTGTTTGGAAAAGACCATCCACCCTATCTGATCGTCAAGAAATCTCAACGCAGCGTTGGCTATGAGCATCTCTTCCGTGATTTTACGGATCATGGAGACCCATTTCAGGAATTATTTCTTCCGCAGGCAAAAGCAGATTACTACTCCAAAGCTGACGTTGATTATGAGGTTCGCCTGCCCCTCAAGTTTGAAATTCCTCAAGAGATGTGGGCAGATTATAGAACGGCTGTTGAGCGATCCGGCTTAGGGTATAACGGCTTACGTCAACGCATGGAAGCAAGAGGGATCCAGAACAAAAGCAATCTGCTGAAGATGTGGCGATGATGTGTCGGTTTCAATGTTTCTGAAAATCTTTCCATTTTTCTTCACATACCCATATAAACATTCTATGTAGAATAGTCAACATGGAGATTATTTACTCCGATCATGCTACCAAAAGAATGAAACGACGAGGAATAATCTCCTTAGAAGTAGAATTCATCTTAACCCATTCGGAAGTTGTACACCCATCTTTTGAAGGGAGAAGCATTGCTGTTGGTCACCTTAATGGGAGACGTATCTCTATCGTCTTTATGGAGACGGAAAGTTATATAAAGATCATAACCCTAATGTGAACACATGACCCCAGAAAAGATGAAGATGGAATATGACAAAGATGTTGATGCGGCTTATATCTACTTACAGTATCCTATTGCTCCCGGTGAGGCAAAGCATACCGTTGAGATCAATGAAAACATATTTCTGGATTATGATGACCAAGGAAAACTCATAGGTGTTGAGATTCTAGAAGCCAGCAAAGTGTTGAGAAAAGAGATGATCCCTGAACAAAAAAAACGTGCTTAATCTCATCCTCTCGCCATCTCATAATCTTCTAACACCACATGATCTAACTCATCGAGCTTCTTGGCATGGATGCATCTGCCTCTGCCATATCGCGCGAATGTTTGTGCAAAATTCTTGGTTTCATCTTGCAGGTTAATGCCGATCATGCTGATGGTGATACCTTTGCCGACGGCCTGCAACACTTCTTTTAATGCATCTTCTTCCGGCTTTTCTCCAACGGTTGGCATGGCATCGCTGATGAAGATGAGGTGCTTGGTCATATCTTCTGCGGGAAACAGCGTCAATGCTTCTTTTAGACATTGCGTAAAATCCGTCTGCTGTCCTGCTCGAGTTTTGGCGAGTGCATGGAGAATCGTTTGGAAATTGTTTGTTGGAGTAACCTTCCCCTTAACTAATGAGCTGAATGCGATGAAGCCAACATCATCTCTATTTTGAATAGCTTTGAACGCTAATGCCACGCCAGCTTTTTTTGCCTGCTCCAGCTTTTTGCCGCGCATGCTACCGGATGCATCAAGCGCGTAGATGATACATGCCTTTCCTTTTGCTGATCTTCGGTAGGTGCGTAAATCTTCAACGCCTAAGGTGGTATGACCTCTGCGCAACGCAACTTTAATCGATTTCTTGAGGGCGATGTCCTTGTATCGGTCTCCGCGTTTGTAGATCGCTGCATCAGTCTGTTGACCGTAAGGGGATATTGTCTCAGCATCCCGCTCTCCGAAGAATCCTTTAGGAGCGATGTTGTTTAATTCTTCAACCAGCAGGGCATGGGCAGCAGCTTCCAACCCTTCATTGGTGATGCCGTATCGTTTATCCAGTAGGTTTTCTTCTTTGAGCTCTTGAGCCTTCTGCTTCATCTTTTTGGAGATCTCTTTTCTGAACTCTGGAATGTTCAGGTTTTTGCTAATGTAATCTTTAGGATATCCGGTAAATAATCGAAGAATACGTTCACCGTAGAGATCAGCTGCAAGCTTGAAATCCTTGATGAGCTGTTCCATCATCAGATCAGGATGCAACGAAGCATTGCTGTTGATAGCATCCATGAGCATTCTGCCCTTGTCTTCTTCAACAGGTTCCTGCACGGGTTCGGGCACTGGAATATCTCCTTCCCCAGAATTCTGAGTCATTACTTCTTCGGCTCCACCTGAGCTAGCGTCCATCACCTTTATCCAGCGGTTCTTCTTCAAGGTCATGCTTGTGTGCATAACTTTGCAGCGCTTCTTTCAAGAAATCTTCTGGGCTCTGAAGAAATTCATCGCCGGGCTTTAGTTTGATGCGATGTGCAAGCACGGAAATAATCGCTTCGCTGATGTCTGCAAAGAGAACTTGTTTTCTTCCTGCAAGCAGTGCATTTGCCTGGCTTCGCTCATACAAACTTAAGCTTGCTCTGACGCTGGGCGCTCGCTCAATTTTTGGATGGTCGCGCAAGCTCCGCACAAAGACAAGCAGGTGATCGAGCAAGTGTTCTGGGAAAGAGACTTCCTGTTTTCCTTTGGTTAAGACGACTGCTTTTTCCATCTCTTTAGTTTCAGGATATGACATGAAGACGGTATCAAATCTGTCGAGAAAAACATCCGGCAGCCGTTCAGTACTGCTGTCTTTTGGATTCATCGTGCCAATAAACAGAAGATTGGCCGGAATGTCTATGGTATAGCTTCCCACCGTGACTTTTCGTTCCTCCAATGCCTGCAGCAGGGCGTTGTGTAATTTCTCAGGGCAACGGTTGACTTCATCAAAAAAGAGAACTCCATTGTTTGCCTTGAATATTTTTCCTGGCATAAATGCTTCTAAGCTTAAGGGACCGAATTGTAACGCTTTCATGGGATCAATGTCCCCAATGAGGTCTTCAACCGTTAAATCGGGTGAACCCTGCACACGAATGAACCGTTCTACTCCTGCTACTTTCTTAGTTTTTGGCTTTGTTTTTCGGCATTGCGGACACAACGGTGTTTCAGGAAGGCAGTGATACTCGCAATCGTTGACGATAAGATCGGGAAGCAATTGTGCGATGTTTCTTGCCATCGTCGTTTTACCAATGCCTGGCGGACCAATAATGAGGACGTGATGCCCCATAAGCAAAGCAGATTTGATCTCTTTCTTTGCCCGTTCTTGACCTAGAATGCTGTTCAAGGGGTCTTGCTTGGAGAGTAGTTTTGATCTTACCTGTTGTGCGACGGATTCCATGGAGGCAATAAGAAAGGGGGACGGTATATAAATGTTTGGAGGTCTCCTGGAATTAGGAGTTAACTTTTTAATCCACTCTATCTTCGCTGCTCTATGGGCAGGATCATCCAAGAAACAGTCTCCGGACGGATTGCCACGATCTTGTTTCATGAGTTTGGCGAGAATGCTACAGATCATGTTCTGAGAAAAGAATTAGAGCGTTATATTCCGCAGTTTGTTGATGCACCAGCATCAGAAATCGCAGATTTTGCAACCTATCAACGAGCAGTTCGTCTGGAAGGGCAACTCCCTGAGATGGGTAGACCAATCGCATCACTCAACCCCACGTTTGTCGACTCTTTAGAGGGGATTCATCTCAAAGCGCAGGGGCTTCGGGTGTACAGTCGAGCTTCCGTTAAAGAAAATGGCTACCGCATGCAGCTGCACAATGATGTTGCATTAGCATCTGCTTTTACTCGTCAATTTACTCCGTATGACCTGAGGATGTTTCCAGAGCTTACTCCCTTTTTTGATCAAATTCCGGTGATGATAGGTGATGCAGAGTTGATCAACGCTTCCTATCCTCATCTTGCAGGTTTCAATCGTGTTGAAACTAGAATTCCTAGCATCAGCTACTGGCCAAAAGAGGGAGATCGCATAGACGATGCGCTGCTCCAGAGATATCTCGCAGATCATCGTCTCTTTAAGGAGGGTATGCCAACGGATGAATTCAGGATGACCTTAGCATTTCATGGTTTGTTTGCGATTGCAGATCCGACAACATGGGAATCGCCAAGAGAAGAACAACGAAGACATATAATCTCACTCACTCCATTGCCCGTGGATTATGAACAGGTTGATGACTTGCTCGATCGCCTTGCAGTTTACTTTCAACATCGGGAGATTCCTTTCCGCGTTGTGGAACGTCAGTGCATAGATCACGTTCATCAACTGGATGCCTATGTGCGAAAAAACAGGGATTGTGGTCTTGAAGGAACTGTCGTCGTTCAATCTGCACAAGATGAAAAAGGCAAGGGATCATTCCGCTTTGCGAAGAGCATCAAGCTCAAGAATTATGAAACAATTGATGCCGCAGTCCTTGGTTTCTTTCTGCATGATCCTCATCAACCATTATCCGCAGAGAATCTCAAAGCAGCAATGCTGGGGTTATATGATCCTGCGCATGATGCCTATCTTGCAGCGTGCAAAGTTAACCTTGATCCGGAGGGTGTGCAAATAAAAACTGCTGGACAAAAAGAGCGATTGTTGCGGCTGAGGCAAGATCTTGCTGAGATGGGAGCATCCCGCGTTGCTACCGATAGAAGTCTTACAACCCTACTCGAGATTTATCATGCAGAAGCAGAACTTAATGGTGATCGTGTGTTGGGAAACGGGTATGGCGCATTACTCGTAGAGGCTCTCGTCAACTTACCCCGACGAAAGACCATGAGCCAGCTGGTCGATCACTACCTCCATCATGAGCAGGAGTTTCTTGCAGGTGATCTCGGAAGAAAAACCCGAGATTCTGCAACTGACCGTTGGATTGCTTCGTATCGGTCAGTTCTTGAGAAGATCAGCGAACGCTGGGAAGATGCACCACCCATGGCGAAGGAACTTCGTGATTATCTTGATCATTACCCTAACATCAAACAGGTCTCCAAGCGATTCATACCGCCAGATCTTGTCCTTGAGGTGTCAAAACCGTTACTTGTTGAGGCACAGGTCTTTGATATCTCCTGGTCGTTAAACCCATTTCCTGCAGGATTTCATTCATGGTATTGCGACAGCTTTCACTTCAACAACTGCTTTGCGGAACGGATACGGCATGACAAATCAACAACAACGGATTACGGGACGATCTACGCGCTCGCACGAAGAAACAGTGTGAAACCGATGAAAAAGAAAAAAAATAATGCTTCATCATTTCTTCCCGTGAAGATGGTTCAGTAAGTTTTCGTACACTCTGGAACGGTCATAGCTATCTAACTGCTTCCTGCTAAACGGACACTGTGCCCATAGTAATTCTAGCGGAGTCGTTACCAGCAATGCATAGCGGTCAGCAATTTCACGATCCCCGTTCAACGGAATGCTCCTTTGTTCTCTCTCAGCTTGCTTCATATTGAAGTAAGCATCTTTGGTGTAGGTAGCATCCGCCTCGGGATCAGCTGCTTCAAAGGTATCCAAGCCTCGGATGACCGTAATCCGTGCATTTGGGTACTCTTTTTTCATGAGCGCCTCAAGAGTATCGCCTTCAGTTATACTTTTTGTCTGGTTCTTGAGCTGCTTCAGTTCATCCTTGGTGAGCTCTTTTCCAGGTTGTTTCCCCTCGGTTTGCCCATCTCTTCCAGAATAGCTAGAGCTACTTAATCTTCTAAATCCTCCAGCATATCCTACTCCCTCTCCTCCCCATATTGCTCCACTCATCGTTTCACCTCAACCATGGGAAGGTGAACGGAACATAAATAACTGAGACTATAACAAATTATTATCACTATATTACACTATTACATCAGTACATTTAAATAGCAATACTAGTTTTCTAGAACGATGCATAAAAAAATCACCGCTCAAGGTCAGAAAGGCAGGCAGTCTTACACGGTAACGTTGCCGAAAGAATGGGTAACCGAACAGAACATTGACAAGACGATGACGGTTGACATGCAGGTCACCGGAGATAAAGTAACGGTTTCACCGACTCAAGCTACTGGGCAGCAAGTGGTGCTCAAGGTCGATGCTTATGAACAGAGCCTCATGAAGGTTATCCCTTCGCTCTACCGCATGGGCGTTCAACAGATTGTTTGTCTAATCAGCAAGCCGGAGCAAATGGAAAACGTTTCACAGATCTGCGGAGGG
The DNA here is from genome assembly GCA_016219835.1 of Candidatus Woesearchaeota archaeon. Lineage (GTDB taxonomy): Archaea > Nanobdellota > Nanobdellia > Woesearchaeales > JACRKL01 > JACRKL01. The sequence continues at coordinate 3,931 of JACRKL010000012.1, read as the reverse complement.
CTTATAGGTTTTGAAGTCGTTGATCAAACGAAACAGAAAATGGTACTTCAAGAGATTACTCGCGAGTCTGAAGAGAATTTTAAGACCATTCTCCGAAGAATCTTCCTCTTACTTCTGGAAATGACCGAGAGCCAACATGAACAGGAAGTCCTTGTTCTCAATAAAAATTGCAAGCGGCTGATCAACTATTGTCAACGCCTGATTGTGAAACGGGGGTATGAAGAGGTGACAAAAACACCCTTTTATTTTCTGCTGCTCGATCAACTTGAGAAGATTGGTGATGAAGTGCGATGGCTATTCCTCTCGCAAGAAAAGTTGCCTCTCAAGAAGGAAGTCTTTCAACTGCTAAGGGCTGGGTATCGATTATTCTACCAATTTGAGAGCAAAACCTATGGAGAAGCTGTTTTACGGACATACGAGCTTAAACATCTGCTGCTGAAACGTAAAACCCAATCGAATGGTGCCATGCATTTGCATAACATTGTGCGCTTAACGAACTCACTCTACGGCAATGTCTTCGTGCTTGCTCAAGCGCATACTGTCGATCATTTTAAATAGACCAATACCCTTCTGAAGTACATGGGAAATTTCTGGCGTCTGGTAAACCGAGTTATTGATGAAAGTGAAATTCTACTCCTCATTCTCGATGCACGAATGATTGAGGAATCAAGGAACAGCGAGGTTGAAACCAAGATCAAGAAATTAGGTAAAAAGCTGCTCTATGTAGTCAACAAAGCTGATCTTGTTGATCGTGCAACGCTTGAGAAAAAGATTCCTCAGCCAGGTGTCCTTGTCTCTTCCAAGGAACGGTGGGGAAGCACCATTCTTCTTAAGAAACTCTTGCAGCTTGCCAACAAGCAGGAAACATTTGTTGGTGTGCTGGGATACCCTAACGTCGGAAAAAGCTCTGTTGTGAACATGTTGAAAGGTCAGGGCAGCGCAAGTGTCAGCAGCCATGCCGGTCATACAAAAGGGATTCAGAAAATAAAAATACACCGATTGTTGATGCTGCTGGACACTCCAGGAGTACTTCCCCGAGGAGAGAATGACCTTGAGAAGCAAGTCAAGATCGGCTCCAAGAACGCTCATCAGATTACTGACCCGGTTGGGGCAGCCTATGGAATGTTGGAAACCGAAGGCGAGCGCATCTGCGCATTTTACGGCATCGCTTACATCAAAGATCCCATGGATGCATTAGAAACACTTGCAAAAAAACGAAAGCTGCTGCTGAAACGCGGTGGCGTTGACGAAGATCGTATGGCAAGATTATTAATCACGGATTGGCAATTGGGGAAGATGCATGATCAGCAAAAGCACACCTCCGGATGAGATTCTGAAACTTGCACCTGCATGCCACTGCCATGCGTGCCAGCACGGCTGCACCATGGGCTCTGGTTTTCTTGCAGAAGGAGATGCACAGAAGCTTGCTGCTTTCTTGAAGATCAGCGAGGAAGATTGCAAGAAAAAATATCTTGAAGAAGTTCAGTTGTTTAACAAGATCATGTACCGCCCGAAAATAAAACGACAAAGATTGTTTGGCAAAAAACCGTACGGACAATGCATCTTCTTTGACAGAAACAAAGGGTGTACCGTGCATGCAGCAAAGCCACTGCAATGCAAAGTCGCTATGGGCTGCAAGGAGTATGGCGAAGAGCTGATGATCTGGTTCATGCTCAATCATATCATTGATGTGGATGATCCCGAAAGCATCAGGCAGTATGCTGCGTATCTCAAGACGGGCGGCAAGACACTGTCGGGTGGAACGCTGGAGGAATTAGTACCTGATAAAGAGAAGCTAAAGAAGATATTAGAATATCTTGGAACTGCAGGAAATGTTTCAACAGATTTTTAAAGTGACAGACAACCCTTTTACAGATGAGACCCTTATTGGAGATTAGTGTTTGTACGGGCGCATGCAACAAACAGGGGCAGGAGTGGTTTGAGAAACTATGTCAGTATGTTGCAGCAGATAATCTTCCAGTGCACATCTCCACAAAACCCTGTTTGAATTACTGCCATGTAGGTCAGACAGTTGCAGTAACAACAAGACCTTATCGTGTGGAACTCTATGCAGCCGTTGCAGATTCCGGAAAACAAATCAAGAAAGTCCCCATGGACATAACGGAATTGGTTGACCATTATCTTCGATTAGCAGCGAAGTGATTCACAGGTTTCTGATTAATGCATGCAGGTCTTCATACGGCACGCGTTGCTCTGCCATAGCTCCAATGGTCGAAAAGAACGCTCCAAGTCCCTGAGCATGATGACGTGAATCCACTTCTCGTTCACCCGTTCACTTCACCTGTCAGACTCCTCAGCATATGTTTAGTAATGCTAAGATCATAGAACTTTTTTAACTCCAGTCTTCCTTTCACGCCAACGATCAATGGATAGGTTCCGAACTGCCGGCAGAAGGTGGTATTACCGTCATAGACTTCTGCATAACAATCTTTGAGCAGGGTTCCTGTGGGGCAGATGCGCTGAAGCATGGGATGGTCGATCTGCTGCCGAATGTCATTTCTCCACTTCCAGTAATACTTCCGGTTTTTGTGTAGCATGTCGCCACCTTCGTCATGCAATGATGTGCCTTCAAACAAAGCAACCTGTCGGATGTTGATGCGCCTCAGCATAAGGCCTTCATCATAAATTCGCTGGAGCCACTTCATATTTTCTTCATACGTTTTTTTTGATTCGCCACGCAAGCCAAACAAAATGTTAATGCCGGGGAGGAATTTCGGCATGCCGTTGCTGCCACGTTCTGCTCCGTACTTGTTGAGGATCTTAACCGCTTCATAAGCAATCTGTGGCATGCTATTCAGCGTGTTCTGTCTCACAACCTCAATATCAAAACTCTCCACTCCAAACGCTGCGATATTTCCAGAGGTACAATATTTCACAACAGCTTCCGTGATCGAACGATCTTTGTCTAACACCACTTTAACCGGATTCACATTGTCAATGTGCAGTACGTTCATGTCAGGGCATCGTTGCCATGATTCTCTCAGTAGATCTTTGACGTTGGGAACTGTGTAGAAACAGGTTTGTTTCCCTAATCGAAAGAACCGTGCGCCAAGATCATAAAACGTTTTCATCTCTTGGAGAATATCACCTTTTTCTCTGAACTCAACTTTACTCTTGAGAGGTTCAGTGCAGAATGAACATTTGCCGATATCACAACCTCGACCCGTCTCAATTTCAATCATGCGGGGATCCGGAATCTGCTTGATCAATGATGCTCCGGCAATCGCAAACTCTTTGACGTCATCAAACTTGAATTTGTAGAGATGTGGATCTACGTTATTGAAGCAGGAAAGATCTGCTTTCTCCTGTTTCTTCCCCCCAAAGAGCTGAGTGCCATGCACAGCTGGTCCCGTTAGCGTTTTCTTGCAGTGGAGATCCCGGATCATCGGAATCACTTCGTTCAGAGTTCCTGGAATCGCAGAAAGATATTTACCCGGTACATGCACGCCAAGCACAACGATGAGATGATCGGTCTGCTGCAAAATATTCGGAAGCTCAGGTGCATGGATCGAAAGATTATAGGTACTCGGATCGGTCTTCATGGACGGCTTGACGGTTTTGATGCTACCGCCATGCTTTTTCCAGAGGCGAAGATCATCAACCGTGATGTAGTTCACTGGCTCGTTGAGCGATCCTGCAATATATCTCGGGTAAGTACCTAAATACGGAGGAACTCCCAAGCCGGAAGGTTCATCGGTGTAGCAGTCAAGAATCGTGGTGACCATGAATTATGGAGAGAGCAAGAGGGTTATAAAGCTTCTGAGCGTTCCGGCTCCGGTGAAAATGTCAGTTCTGCCATCCTTCTGTGAGCATTCTTAGAAGAATCGGTTTGAGCGAGAAGGGTGTTCCAGAGGAATTCTTGCCAGCAAATGAACCCTAAATCATGCGAACCGATGGCAGAACCTCGCAT
>JACRKL010000018.1 GCA_016219835.1 Candidatus Woesearchaeota archaeon | reverse complement strand
TTCTGCTTCTTGGCAGAAGTAAGTCCATTCATAACGATATTGCTGCTGTTGCAGCTTGTGCAGATGAGTTTTGGTGCCATACGCACACCAAATATTTCAAAGAATAAAAATCTTTCGGTCAGTCATTTACTAACACTACCTATAATTCATACATACACATACAGAAAACTTACGGCTTAACATGTTTACCCCACTGGTGCTACGACACCAGTGGAAAGCTCAGCTTCTAAACCAGCATCTACGAAAGAAGTATACCATCTATGAGCACGGAGGGATAAACATGGAGAAAACAAAAACCGGAGAAGAGAATGCGGTTGGTCTAAAGGGGCTGCTTTTTTATACCCTAAAGCCTTCTGGCAGTGATGGATTATTGAGTGCCCAACAAGGAATTTCTGAAAGGGTAGGAGAGTCGTATCTTATCATGGTTGATGCCGCCTTACATGAAGTGAGCCTTCATCAACAGGGATTGCTGCGGAGATTTATCTACATTCAAGACGCTCAGTCATATGAGGACTATAAAACACATTGGGTCACCCATAACAGCCCGCATGATCAAGGGAGAATCAGTGAGGTCTACAAATCAATAGACGAGCTGATCGATGATTTAAACCGCCATCAGGTCAAAAAGTCTTTTGTTGAGGAGATTATGCAAACCGGGCATGTTAGTTTTCCGTATGGTCAACGGTGCTAGAACCATGCTCAAGTCCGTTTGGATATCCTATAGTCTACCGGAATAAGGTAACCTAAGAAAGTTTGCAGATTGTAGCTATTGCAAATTTCCTAAGGGGCCATAGGTTTGGGTAAAGAATGTACGCAGGGCGTTTACTTTTTGATCGATATAGACTGGGTTTTTGTTGGTTTGTTGCTCATAGAAATCATTTCCAAAGAAGAAATAGAGTCCTGTTTCTGCAATGTCTTCAATCCTAAATTGGAGGCGACTCTCTTTTCGGGATTTCATTATCCGCATATACTCAACAAGCGGGGTTGTTTGGACGAATGCGATCATAAGGCAAGAATGTTGCCTCTCCTCATGGCTTATTCCATCCCGGATTTCTAGACTCGATGATTCTGTCTTTACACGATGAAGGAATTGCCGTTCAGATGCATCGGTAGTATAATCAACAAAATCTGACAAGATTTGTGACAGCTTACCATGCTTATCACTAAACCAATCTGCACCTTCTGCATACCGAGAAACATAGCCGGTGGATGGATCGGAAAGACGATCTATCTGGGCATCAAGGGTGCTAAACGTATGAAACGGCTCTTTGCTCTGATCCTCAGATATTTTAGCGTTAAGGGTGAGATAGTGAGTAAATTCGTGAGCTACAACTTGAGTATAGTACCTAAAATTAGCAGCATAGGTATGCTCTGGCATAGGGTTAGACACGGATACCAACGGAATCAACGTGATAAAAAGCGGCTCATGAATGGGTTCACGAGGGTCTGCAAAGAAATGCTGTGGTGTATGATCCGTGGTAAACCCATTGTATATACCACGATTCGATAATTGTACAATCGTAGGAACTGCTTGCTCAAGCTTGCAGGTTGTGGAGACAAAAGCGAGATACCCTTTGTCTGCGTGATAGTCCTTCTCAAGCAATCGCTCAAGAGCTCTCCGTGTAGTAATATATTTACGGCTAATAAATAGGTTCCCGAGTTCACTTTCCCCTTGCGAATCATGCAAAAGAAATCTCATAAATTCTGGACGTGATTTTATAATGACTAGCCTCTCCAGCTGCTGAAGGCAATAATCAACTTTTCCTGAAATCGTCGATAAAGCGTCTTCAATTGCCTGAAGTTCTTGAACAGTAAACGCTGGATCTAAGGTGAGGTGATAGTCTCCTTCAATCTGTTTTCGTCGCTGAACAATAGTTGGATCTGGAAGAGGAGAACTGGGACCAGAGGAAGATGGTGAGGTGTTAAAGTCCTTCAGCAAATCAGAAATATCCTTGTCTTTGGCTAATGCACTGCGGAGGTAATATTTCCACGACTGATACCCCGTTAAAAGGGAACCAGTTAGATCAGAAAAAGACAACTGAGAGAAACCGCTGAAGAAGCATGCCTCTGCAATGGCATCATCTTTCCGAACCAGGCTGTTGACTTCCGTTGGATTAGGCACATAGATTCTGGATTCACTCATTCCATGGTCAGCAAGAAGTTTCATATAATTGTTAAACTCTTCTCCATACATTGCTTTCACCAAGGTGTGCTGTGCAGGAGTAAGCTCGTTTGGTTTTCCCGTCTGAATCGGAATATAGAAAGACCATGAATACTCCTCACCGTAAAAAAACAGCTGTTTTTGAATCCCTAGATCGGAAATCCTTAATTTTACCGTTGATCCGCTCTTCACTGATGCAATAACGGCATCGTGCTCCTGCTGGGTAACCTTGTAATACCCATACCTTCGAAATTCGTTGCACGTTTCATCCAAATGTGCCAGAAACGGATTAGCATCTTTTCCGCCAAAATAGAGGTAGAGTTCCTCATCTTCAAATGTGTACATTGCAAAATTAGGAGTACAATAAGCCTTTTCTCTCAAGACATTATTGGTACACAGTTCAGAAGCTATCTGAGCGCAGGTCTGCCACGTTTCTGGAAGAATGTTCTTATACGTCTCTGCGAGGGTTGTGGCAGGGATGTCAAAGAGGCGAGGCTGAATAGATGGGAGAACTTTTACTCTGGTCTCAAGATCTGGCTCTCTTACCGCATTGGAAAGGCTTGGCTGTTGCAAAGCGACAGGGCGACAGCCTAGAATCCCAAGTAGGGCAGCATACGTACCAACTTTCTTGAGAGTGGTTACCCAGGTCATCGTCATGTTTGGTTATAGTTACGCTTCTTTCGTTATCAACTCACGAATACGCTACCTAGTCCGTTAATCTGGATTCCATGGCAGAGGCTCAGGATCAGGCAAGTAAAGCATTGCTACTTTATCCCCTTGGCTCATTTCTCTTCCGCTATAACCTATGCCAGCGGATTTATCCCCACGGAGAAACAAGTCAGAGATGCGACCAATAACCTGATATGCAGTAATCAATGCCTCCAGTTTTGGATCAGGCGGGAATCGTTCACGAAGAAGTTCGGTACTACATTCATCAGGGTTCCACGACAGAGGTTCAGACTTCATAGCGATACGCTACCTTGCTGCTCTCTCAAGATAAATCTCATTTCCAATCCTGTCCTGAAGCATAGGCACTGTATCCGTTCCTGTTATTTTCCCTGCCTGATAGCTTGTGGCAGATGCTGCATCCCCGTTCACAAACTGATCAATGAGGTTAGAAATTACATGAATCTCTAGTTTGATATAGTTCTGGAGTGCAGCAACGGTCTGCTTCTTTTGTAACAAAAATCGATCTCTAATAAGTCTCCCATAGTCCTGACCGATCCGTGTTTCCAACTGCATATCATTTCCCTGGTTGGAAGATGCGTCTCCATATGCATAATACCCCAACCCAAGTACTGCTGCCACCGCTAACGATGGGATGTATCCTGCTGTTTTGTTCATGGTTCGGTCACCTCACCAGTTATTAAACATCACAAACTGGCAACACTGGACAACTGAAGTAAGATGCAACAGTAAAGGGGAATATTTAATCAATCGTAAACCCTGAACATGCAAAACATATTGCCGGTTCGCACGTGAGGAGCAGTATAGATTCTGTTCTTATTTAGGCAACGGAGTTTCAGTTTGTTGGTGTTGATGAGTTTGTCGACTCATAATATGGTTAATATGAAACCGAAATTCTCTTACCGGTTTAACCGTGTCTAAGAGGTATTTAACGGGATCCTTATAAGACGAAGGTTTTCCATTGAGCTCCTGAATTGTTCCGTCCTTCAACAGGATACCTGCAGTCCCCAGGGGTCCTTGAATCAGACCCCCTAATTCAGTAGTATTATCATTTAAGAATCCTCGGAAGTAACCCTCATTATCAAACACAAATGCACCAGGGATGCCCTGTAAAGATCCTAATACCACATTATGCCACTCTTCAGGCGGAATGGAGTTGAGGAGTTCATCCAATTTTGTGCTATAATGATCCACCGTGGTTGTTGATTGTTGAGGTTTTTGGAGTAGATAATTAATATGATACTGTGGTTCTTTTACTGGTTGCACAGTCTCTAATAAATATTGAACCGGGTTGTTGTAAAGTGTAGGATTTCCATTCGGGTCTGCAATGTTCCCATTCTTCAATAAAACACCGATCTCTGGTTTAGGTCCTTTGATAACACCATGAAATTTAGATCTAGCATCATTTAAGAATCCCCTAAGATAACCGTCATCACCATACACAAATACTCCAGAAACACCTTCTAATGTTCCTTCATAGGCATTATGCTTATACTTTTCAGGTAGTTTTCTCATAATTTCTTCTAAGGAAACAGTGATGGCGTTGGAAGCAGCAGAAGTAGATTCCATTGAAGGAGATCCGCGTTTAGAATTAGATATACTAGCACTTACCGTTATTGGCTGATAGTAACCTGCGAATGCACTAGCAATCCCCAACGATAGTATCCAACGGGATAACGTACTCATTTTAGAGTTAATATTACCTTGAAGTATATAAAATGATCGCCGTTAGAACGTGAGATCCAAGAGTTACTTCGCCTCTCCTTTCTCCATCGTGAACAATGAGGCGAGCGAATGCTCTTTTACTTCTCCACTTGCAGCATCCACTTTCATGTTCAATGCCTTGAATGATCTGGTAAAGTAGGTCATATTCCACACCTGTCCTAAATCAATGTGCTGCAATAAGCAAATAATCTTCAACGGCGGTTCATTTGCATACGACGTCTTTTGCAGCTGCTGAACAACGAGCAATGCTTTCTCCAGAGAAATAGAAACCTTCTTGAGATCCAGCTGCTTGATTTTTCCATGCTGATTCAATGGCTCAGCATCTGGATTTCTGGTAATGCTGCTGCCCAATACAAACGTGCTGATTTTTTTAGTCCGTGGAGAAAAATAGCCGATCTGCCATTCGTTTTGATTCGCGTCATCAATCAGCTTAAAGCAGTGCACAAGATAAGCGGCGTCATGCTGCTTCTTCCATGCCTTGAATTCCTTGCTGGCTTCCAGTTGTTTGAGGAGATTTTGCATGAAGGAGTCAAAGAAAAGAAGGAGTATATAAAATCACCGATGATTCCAAACCAAAACCGCTATATTTAAATAGAAGTAAACCTGTAAAAAACGGGAGGTGAAAGTGTGAGGGGCGTGCAAAGTAGTATTCTTACGATCAGCATCCTAGGTTTTCTCATCATCCTTTCGGCAGCAGCTATGGCTGAAGGTCAGCAAACATTTGACGTGAATGTCAAAGTTATGGAAGATCAGATCACCAGCAATGGAACTGCTACGGCAGAAGTGACCATTACCAATTATCAGGACAAAGCAGACCGATTTGTTCTGGGAAGCCCGAATCGGGATATCCGAGAGTGGTTTTTCATGACCGATCCTACGGGAGACATCACCTTTATGGATGTTCCTGCGAATAGCTCGTATACCACAAAATTATATCTATCGCCGATGGGCAAACGTGCGCCTATCGAATTTGTCACGCTGACGATATTCTCACAAAACACCGGTGAAGTCAGAGGAGATGTCCTCCAGATCACGATTACCGACTTAAGAAAAACAAGAACCTACGCTCCCAATGTCAAAGAAGAAGTCACCTTAAGCAGCGTGAAAACAAATCCGAAATTGCCGTTGGTCGTGAGAGTCGCACTCGAGAATGAAAACAAACTTGAACTCACGAATGTAACGATCAACGTCGTATCACCTTATTTTTCAGGAACACGAACCGTCTATCTGGCTCCAGGTCCAGGTACCAAAAAAACAGAAGAGCTTTCCTTTGATCTTGATCCTCTGCTCGAACCAGCAAAGGACACCGTCTTGGTAACTCTATGGTACGAAGGCAAAGTCATTAATCAGGTAAGAACTCCGATAGAGATTATTCCGTACAGCGAGATTACGCAGCAGTACCATGAATCCAAGCGCTTTTTACAGCAAGAAAGAATCGTTACCTATTTCAATGATGGAAATGTCGAGAAGCAGGTAACGCTCAAGATACCAACGACCTTCCTAAAGTCATGGGTAACTACAACCGTGCCACGAGCAAATGCAGAACGTGGATTCGAAAACTCAGATTTCAGTCTGGACTATAGATTCAAGCCCAATGAATATCTTACCGTAAAAGCAACAACCAGTTACCGAGGACTGTTCACCACCATACTGATCGTCATTGTCCTCATCGTGCTGTATTATACTTTCCGAAGTCCGCTGGTCGTCAAGAAAACAACAACCAGAAAAGGCGATGCAGCCATCTCGGATGTCAAAGTGATGGTACATCTCCGTAATCGGAGCAAGCAGAAGCTCGATAATCTACAGGTTATCGAAAAGCTGCCGAACTTGGTGCATGTCATCCCCTACAATGATGTGGGAACGCTCAAGCCATCACGTATTCTGGCGCATGATAAGAAAGGAGCCCTCATTAAATGGGAATTGCCGGTGCTCGAGTCATTCGAGGAGCGCATTATCACCTATCAAATCAAAGCAAAGCTGGAGATTCTCGGTGGTCTGACTATCCACCCAACGAATGTGCGCTTTGAAGATGCTAAGGGCAATAAAGCATCAGCGAAGAGCAATACGCTGGCAATAAAAGAGTAATTCCATGAAGAACCTATTCTGACCTTACCTGGAAGTAGTGATGACCGTAAGGTTTATAAATCGTCCTCTCTTCGTAGGAGGATGGGACAAAGCATGCATCTCTCATTAGAACTTATTGAAGGCAAACGACCGCTGGAAGAGCAGGCAAAGCCGTATCATGTTACGGTTGCTGGCAAGGAGCTTTCCATCATCTTCGCTTCACAAAAGTACCTCATGGTGTGCAATGGTTCTTCATTAGGATATTACGACGGCGAGCATTGTTATGTAACCAAAAAACTAGACCCGCCCATTGCGCCATTTACTGCACTGCTGGTGTATTACCAAAGCCAGTCTACTGCAGATCTCAGCAAAGAGTTAGGAGCAGACATTATCAACGGACTGAGTGAGCATGAAATTCGGAAGTGTTATCATTTGACTGATAAACGCTCCATGTTTCTTTCTTGAAGAAACAACCCGATAACCTTGTCGTGGTTTTCTAAAGATTTCGAGAATGAGCATGTCTTTCTCACTACTCTTCCAACTCTTTGTCTGAT
>JACRKL010000014.1 GCA_016219835.1 Candidatus Woesearchaeota archaeon | reverse complement strand
TACAACAACTCAAGCTTTAAACGACGCTTCGGAGACTACGTCCGAAGCGTTACCTTCCGCGCACAGCACGCGGAAGTGACGGCAAGAATCATCCTTCACAATCTAAAAGCAATATTAACCAGACTTTTTCACCGGAGCCAAAGCCATCATTAACTTAATAAACCCCAACAGTGTTGGGGGACTCATGAGCAAACGAGAAGTTGCTGGCATGCTGCTGAAGATCAAAGCAGTCATCTTGAGACCGGATGATTATTTTACGTTTGCTTCCGGCTTAAAGAGCCCGGTGTACTGCGACAATCGGTTGCTGATCTCTTACCCCGAAGAGCGAAAGCGGATAACCCAACTCTTTTCCCGAGTGCTTAAAAAACATCAGCTTAGCGTTGATGTGATTGCAGGCACGGCAACGGCAGGCATCCCCTTTGCAGCATGGCTTGCTGAAAAAGAGAAGAAGCCGATGGTTTATGTTCGGGCAGCGGCAAAAGAGCACGGCACGGGTAAGTTGATTGAAGGTCAACTTCAACAAGGGCAGAAGGTCGTTGTTGTTGAAGATCTGGTAAGCACGGGCGGTTCATCATTGCAGACCATCAAAGCCATCCGTGACAACGGCGGCATTGTTGTGGGATGCTTATGCATTTTTACCTATGGATTTCCTGCAGCAGAAAAGGCGTTTAAAGAAGCAGGATGCATGTTATATCCCTTGTCTGATTTTCCTACCCTTGTAAAAGTGGCAAAGGAAACTGGTTATGTGACGGAAGAACAGGCAGCAACCATCAAACAATGGAATAAAAAATCCCCATAGGAGCCAAGCTCCAAAAGAGGGTGCGACGAGGGATTTTTTAAGCCTTGAACTGGGTTCGACAATCGCGACGAGCTGCGGGATATCAGACCTTGTTCAAGCAATAAAAAACCACAATAAACAGCAGAGGTGAACGTATGGCAAACTTAATCAAATACAAAAAAAGTGTGATTCCTGCCTGTGATGTTTCTACATTAGAGGATCTGAGGAAATTAGTTTCAGAGACCTGCAAAGTCAAGGGCATTGGCGGCTACAAAGTGGGATTTGAGCTTGCGCTTCCCTACGGATTGAAAAATGTGGTTCGCGTCATTCGTGAGATCACCGACTTGCCGATCATCTACGACCATCAAAAAGGCGGAACTGATATTCATGAGCTCGGCGAGCAATTTGTCAAAGCATGCAAGGATGTTGATGCTATAATCTTATTTCCAACAGCAGGACCATTAACGGAAAAGGAATGGATCAACGCAGCCTTCAAAGCTGGTATGGAAGTCATCATCGGCGGAGAAATGACGCATCCACAGTATCTCGCAAAAGACGGCGGCTACATTGCCGACGATGCTCCTCAACGCATCTACGAACTCGCTGCTTCGATGGGCGTCAGAAATTTTGTGATCCCGGGCAATAAGATCGATCGCGTAAAATATTACAAACAGCTGATCGAAAGCAAAGGGATTTCTCCGATATTCTATTCTCCGGGGTTAATTGCACAGGGCGGAGACATTACCGAAGCAGCGAGGATCATCAAGGAACATTGGCATGCGATCATAGGCAGAGGCATCTATCAAGCCAAGGACATGAAGAAGGCTGCTGAGGAATATACAAGAATGCTGAGGTAGAGAAGAGGACGCATGTTTACGGTTATCGGAACTGAGACGTATCTTCATGAGATTAAAAGATGGTCAAAGTAGGATCAGGAGACTGCTGCGAAGATTCCGTTGCAATTGAGAGAAAATCCTCATGTGGGCAAGCCTCTTGGCTATCCATTTCTTAGGGAGAAGAAAATCAGTGGCAGGCGCGTATATTACCTAATCTACGATGACATTCGGTTGGTTCTTCTGGTGGCAACGAGTGAAAAGAAGGATCAGCAAGCAACCATTGACCATCTCAAACAGCATCTGAAAGAATTTAGGACGGTTGCAGAAAGCATCATCAGGCAAGGCGCCTAAAGCGACCTGATTTCAAATCGGCAAGACTACTGGCAAATTGACGGATAAGGTCAAAGTTAAGATCTTCCAGCTTCTTCAGGCGAACATACTCTTCTTTTGGGATCATTACAGTTTCCATGAGTTTACAAAAGACAATGGTCTATAAATGATTTGTGGTTTTGCAACGCATCTCTTACCCAAGAAACAATTCTCTGCCGAAGATGATAAGAATTGCCATGCATCGCATAAGCATTCCAACCCTGCAGGACATCAAGAAGGCACTGATAGTCCATTTCTTCTTCTCTGCAGGCGTTGAGAAGATAACGCAGCCTTTGCTCCATGCTTCTGATGTTATTCCTCCTGACACGCTTACAGTGGTAGAAAACCTTAAACCCAAGGAACGGAATCCCTTTACTCAATGGCAGAATTCTTGATTTTCCCGGATGAAGCTGAAGACAGAGCGTTGAAAGAAAAGCTGCGATATGCTGCAGGTCTGCCTCCAGTTTTTTCTTTGAGCGACTGAGGATAACAAAGTCATCAACGTAACGGATGTAGTACTTTACCTTCAGCTGATGCTTGACAAAATGGTCAAGCTCATTGAGGTACACATTGGCAAAGAACTGGCTTGTCCAGTTGCCAAGAGGCATGCCTTTGCCGTGCTGCCCTCTGCAGTAATTGTCAAGAATAGTTCTGACAAGCCAGAGGATATCGTCATCATTTACCATCTTCCTGATAATATGCAAAAGAACGCTATGGTCAACGGTCTCGAAGTAGTGCCTGATATCTGCCTTCAATGCGAATCCACAAACAGCATTGGCGTTCTTTGCTCCTGCAACAAGCTTGCCATTGCTTGTCACTTTTCTGAGGAAGGATGTCAGGCGCCTGAGTGCAGCAAGCGTTCCCTTGCCTTTCCTGCTGGCATAGCTATCATAGATGAATCGCGGCTCAAAAATGGGTTGCAGGACATTGACTAACGCATGATGGACAACCCGGTCACGAAAATCACTGACGCAAATGGTTCTCGTTTTCGGGTCACGGAGCACGAACGTCTTGAGCGGTTGCGGATGATAGGATTTAGTGAGCAATTCCTGTTTTAGCTGGATAAGATGCAGCTTCCATGCCTGATGAAAGTGCTGCACATCGGCATTGCAGGCTTTCCGCTTGCGAGCCTTCCAGTAAGCAGAAGTGAGATTCTGCAGAGAACAAAGCTGCTCAAATAGGGGTGCAAGAACCATAAGGAAAAGCCCGGAGATGGCTATTCCGAGCAACGGCCTCGTGTTGTTGACGTTGTTGTTAGCGTTGCTGTTGTTGTCGTTGGCGCCAAGCACCACCAGCCGCCGCTATAGCCCTGCCACCGCTCACGTTCCACTGCCGCTTCATTGCTGTCGCGGCTGCATTTTATAGCAATGCCTGAGACAGGACTCTTGCCGTGATGGCAGGACGTGTAGCCCCTTCTGCCCATAACTGTATTGACAGCATCGGACAATAACTCCGGGACAATGATGCAAAAAAGGATAGAAAAATATAAAGTTTATGGTGTCGATTTTTTCGCCGACGACCGTACCCCGAGCAACGGCCTCGAGTCGTCGACGCTGCCGTTAGCGACGATGACGCTGACGTCGCCGACGGCGCCAAGCACCACCAGCCGTTCCTCCTTGCTCGACAATGCCTGATTGATGCGATACAGATATGC
>JACRKL010000011.1 GCA_016219835.1 Candidatus Woesearchaeota archaeon | reverse complement strand
TCAGACAAAGAGTTGGAAGAGTAGTGAGAAAGACATGCTCATTCTCGAAATCTTTAGAAAACCACGACAAGGTTATCGGGTTGTTTCTTCAAGAAAGAAACATGGAGCGTTTATCAGTCAAATGATAACACTTCCCAAAATAGAGCACTGCTTCGCCATCCTCAACACGATACATCCCGAAGTTAGCGGTGTAGAATGATCTTTTCCTTAATTCAGGATTGGTTATTCTCTCTTTACAGATTTCTGCTGACGGTTGCCATGTTTCCGGCACTAATTGTGAAAAGCCATCGGCAAGATTTCCAGTGATTGTTTCAAGCGTTTGTTCCATACGGTCACCTTCTAAGGATGGAAAAGAGAGGGAGTATATAAAAGTGACGATCACCATTACTTACGAGTAACTATGGGACATCGTCTCTCACTCACAACCTCATCCTTTCTTTTACATCTTTCATTAAAGTATCTTCAAATCCTGCAACTTTTCCATCAGGATCTTTCTCTTGTGTTAGCAGCTGCAATAAATCTTTGATCGCCTCTTTTTCCTGTTGCTTGGTGAACAGCTCACTGTCTTGAGATTGTTCTTCCACAACGCTCTGCTCAATGTCATCAACACTACCAACTATCACTTTGACTTCTTCAAATTCCTGAGCAGTTAATTTGCTTGTATTCCTCAAGACAAAGAAAGCGCCCCGTTGTTTTAACTCATCCAACAGCACAGGGAATGCAATGTCGCTGGGTTTTCCAGACACCAGTGTTCCGGAAATACGAAGCAAAACGATAGCTCCAGCAACATCCTGCTGTCCCATCGCTTGAGCAATCTGCTGCGTTGCTTCTGTTGCAGTCTTCAAGGTGCAATCTACCGCAAAAGAGAGAACTGGAATGAGTTCAAGAGGAATCTGCTCTACTCTTCCTTCATCATAGAAAACAAATCCTCCCCTCCGTAACTTCTCCATTTCTGCAAAATTAGCAGGAAACAAAGGTCCAGGATAGACGACATGAGCATAGCCAGCAAATTGCCGGTCTTCAACAATATGGACATGCCCTCCTGCGTAATAATCAAATCCTTTGGGTAACAGGGAGAGCGGTGAAGAATCACTCTGCTCCATTTCTTTGGGCTTTAATTCAGTGAGTGCTGTATGAAACAAGAAGACCTTTTCTCCTTGCTCCTGCTCCAGTGCAGGAATGTCGAGAGCCTCATAATACTGCTTATCCAGCATACCCCTTCTTCCCAACATGCCCGTTATCTTTATGCCAGTTTTTTTGTCTTGAGTAAAAGAAAGTCGCAGCTTGCCATCAACGACACTACCTTTGCATACATTCGTTACCAAGCCCGCTTCTTCAAGCACGTCGATCATGGTCTTTCCGCTCGGAGAATAATCATGCGAGCCAGCGATCATGTAGACTGGAATACTTGCATGCTGAAGTCGCCGAAATTCCTTCACCGTATCTTTCAGCGCATCAATGGGCGGCAGTGACGTGTTGAACAAGTCACCTGCAATCAGCACAAAATCTACCTTATTTTCAACAGAGAAATCAATGGCCTTGCGGAAAGCGCGCAGACTAAAGTCCCTCAATTCAGGATCTCTCCATACGCCGATGTGGCAGTCTGCCATGTGAACAAAGCGCATCAGCCAAAGGGAGCAAGGTTGACTTAAATAGTTTTATATAACATTCCGTTCTTCTCGAGGATCATGGTCGATTACCTCACCAAGATCAAGGAGCTGGAAGATGAGTTGTCCAAGACGCTCTACAACAAGAAGACCCAGCATCACATAGGTCTTGTAAAAGCTAAAATTGCCGGACTCAAGGAACGGCAAGAAACACGATCCAAAGGAGGAAAAGCTCCCGAGGGCTATTCCGTAAGAAAAAGCGGGGATGCCACCGTTATTCTCGTGGGTTATCCGTCGGTCGGAAAATCAACACTACTCAATGTGCTGACCGATGCACAATCAGAAGTGGGTGCGTATGCATTTACTACTCTAACCGTCATTCCTGGCATTCTCGACTACAAATCATCAAAGATCCAAATTTTGGATGTTCCGGGTATTGTCAGCGGAGCGGCTGCGGGAACGGGCAGAGGAAAAGAAGTCTTGGCAGTCATCCGTGCTGCAGATCTCGTGTTGTTTATTATTGAAGTTCATCACCCAGAGCATTATGAAATTCTCAAGAAAGAAATCTATGACACGAACCTTCGGTTGAACGAGCAAAAACCCGATGTCAAGATCATCAAAAAGCCCCGAGGCGGCTTGAGCATTGCAACTACGGTTAAATTAACCCACGCTTCCATAGACACCATGAAAGCGGTCTTGAAAGAAATGAGAATCAACAATGCAGACATCGTCATCAGAACTGATATCACGATTGATCAGCTCATCGATGCCATTGAAGGCAACAAAACCTATTTGCCTGCGCTCGTTGTAGTGAACAAAATTGACCTTGCTTCACCTGAACAGGCAACGGCGATCAAAAAACAGTTTCCCAAGGCAGTCTATATTTCTGCGAACGCAAAATATAACATTGAAGGACTAAAGGAAGCGATTTACCGTCAGCTCCGATTTATCAGGATCTATTGTAAAGAAGTTGGAAAGCCGGCAGATATGAATATCCCATTAATCATGCGCGAAGGCACCACACTGCGAAGAATGTGCGAACGCTTGCACAAGGATTTTGTCAGCAAATTCTCCTATGCGAGAGTATGGGGATCATCCTCAAAATTTCCCGGACAGCAGTGGAGCAAACTCGATAAAGAATTGCACGACGGCGATGTGGTAGAATTGCATTTGAAGTGATGCCATAACTACCGTACTTAATTCCACGTATCCTCAACCACATGAGAACCACACCACAATAGGTATATGGAAACATATAGTTATTGTTACTAAGATAATTATACTAAAATGCATAACTATTTATACTAGCAGCATTACCCTCAGAAGTATGATTTCAGAAGAACGGTCATCGGAAGATAGCAAGTCAGTATGGTCAAGATATGGGTTAAGAGAAAGCCCATTTATCACAAGTCCAACTAGGTTGTTAGGGATATTACCGATTGATAAGGTTTTCTCCGGCAGGGAGCAAGAAACAAAAAGATTAGTAAAAATCCTCACTTCTTCAAACAGCACGAGAACTCTGATTTTAGGTGATTATGGTGTTGGCAAGACGACTTTTGTAAATTATGTCAAGTGGGTCTTATGTTTAAAGCACAAAGGAAGGAGTGAATTTGTAACTCCTCCAATCGAGATTAAAGTCCAACCGGAATGGGACGCACATGGGTTCTTACTATCTACCCTTTCTTCAGTATACAATGCCTCTTTAATATTTAAGTGGAACGACGATGGAATGAAACTTCCTGTGATCGAGAAAATAAGCGAATATGTGGCTATTGGAACTCAAGTCGGAATTCAAGGGTCTTTTGGGGGACTGGGTGGCGGTTACTCTGAAGCAAAAAGTGTACCATCCTCCCTAGCCCCTGATATTTACGAGAGTTTACTCACGAGATTATGTTTAGAACTAAGAGATGCCGGGAAACAATTGATTGTCTCGTATGATAACTTAGAGAATATCCCAATTGAAAAACTAGCAGATTTTTTCAGAACAATCAAAGATTATCTCCAAATAGAAGGATTTCACTCCATCTTCATTGGACCTACAACGAGCCTTTCTGCTTTAGAAAAATACTCTCAAGTTCATAGCGTTTTTACACAGCCAATAGTCTTAGGATCGCTGAATGAAGATAGTGTCATAGATATTTTAAAAAAGAGGTGCGAAGCCCTTAAGTTCGCGGATGGGAGATACATCGCACCTTACGATGAAGAAACAGTGAGGCGACTATACCGTAAACTCAACAATCTAAGATTTACATTCAAAGTTCTTGAGGACACTACACTCTATACGGAAAAAAAAGCACCTTGTAAGATCACTATCCAAGAGATACGGATAGTTCAAGAGAAAGAAAAACAAGAGGTCATGTCAAATCTAAACAATCAAGAAACAAGGATAGTAAGTGCTTTGTTAAGTGTTCCAGAGAAGATAAATATCTCGGAGTTAGCAGACTTAACTAAAATCGGTGCCACAAACCTGACTCGCCCACTGAAGCAACTTGAGCAAAGAGGTTTGGTAACAATTACCAGTTCTGATGCCGATAAGAGAATCAAATATGCTAAGATCTCAGAAAATAGCTATTTGAGATATTTCTTTGTTTCCGAAGAGATAGACTAAGACGATGAACACAACAGGATCACCAGAAATCTTTATAAATCACCCATCTTTCACCTGTTCTTATGTCGAAAGAAACCGTCGAAGCGTTGGTATCGGGTGGAAAAGCAACTGCTGCTCCCCCGTTAGGGCCTGCCCTCGGTCCATTAGGAGTCAATATCGGTCTTGTCGTTGCAGAGATCAACAAAAAAACCGCCTCATTCCAAGGCATGCAAGTTCCTGTTAAGGTGACGGTCGATACCAGCACCAAAGAATTCTCCATCAGTGTCGGAACTCCTCCCGCTTCTGCTCTCCTCAAGAAAGAAGCAAAAGTCGAGAAAGGAGCAGGCAACCCCAAAACGGAAAAAGTAGCTGACCTCAAAATCGAACAGATCATTAAAATAGCACTCATGAAGCAGGATGCTTTGACGGGCAAAACGCTGAAGGAAAAAGTCAAAGAAATCATTGGCACCTGCTTTTCGATGGGAATTCTGGTTGAAGGTGTTCCCGCAAAAGACGCATTCAAGCTCGTGAATGAAGGCAAGTTTGACCAAGAGATCAAAGAAGAGAGAACCGAGCTCAGCGCAGCAGAACTCAAGATGCTGGAAGAAGAGCGTCTCAGATTGGAGAAAGAGCTCAAAGAGAGAAGGGAAGAATTCCTCAAGAAGGCTCAGGCAACGATCAAAGAGATGGAAGGTAAAGAGAAGAACGTCATCCGCAAGAAGCTGGAAGAACTTGCCATCCCTATGCCGATCATCCGAGAATTATTACCGGAAGAGAAAGCTGCTCCAGGAGCAGCTCCTGCGAAGAAGAAGTAAGCTATTTATAGGTCTTAACGTTCAGCAAGCACATGCTTCCGTATCTCATCATTGCTGTGGTGCTCATTGCATTGATCATCGGCTCGTATACCGACTTCAAGTGCAGGGAAGTACCTGATTACGTGAGCTATAGTCTGATCATTGCCTGCTTTGGGTTAACGATCCTCCACAGCATCCTTGCACACGATGTCTGGTTTTTGCTCACGGGGATCATCAGCTTTCTCATCATTTACGGTCTTGCATACCTCCTGTTTCTCACCGGTCAATGGGGTGGAGGTGACGCCAAGATCCTCATGGGCTTGGGCGCGGGGTTAGCCAACGTTCCTTCATTGCCGTGGTTCGCCCCAAGAACTGCAATTCCTTTGCTGGGCACACCACCTTTTTTGGTCACGTTTTTCATCAACCTGCTCTTTGTCGGAGCACTCTACGGCATAGCATGGTGCATTTATCTTATCGTAAAAAATCACCAACAATTCATCGAGCAATGCACTCATTTCCTTACCAAAAATATCTACTTCAAAATCATCCATCCGTTACTCGCAGGAGCGTTGCTCATCACGATAGTCGTGTTGCAATCTCCCTTACCATTTCTACTCCTCTTGCTGATCTTCTTCATTCTGCCTTATCTCTGGCTGTCGCTGAAGATCATCGAAGAAAGCTGCATGATCCACCATGTTGCTCCGGCACAGCTTACGGAAGGCGACTGGATCGTTGAAGATATTGTGGTGGACAAGAAGTACATCACCGGTCCAAAAGAACTTGGCGTCAGCAGAGAACAGATCAAACAGTTGCTGCATTACAAAAAGATTGGCAAAATCAGAACCATCAAGATCAAGGTAGGCATTCCTTTTGTGCCTGCGTTTTTAATTGCAGTGGTAGTGAGTTTAGTAATGGGGAATATAGCGGCAGTAATGCTAACGATGATATGACTACACAGAAAAAACTTATATCGTAAATCTAACCGTCGTCATCGCTTGATAGGGTCTTCCGGTTTGATCGCTGTTGACCACAATCCATGCTCGAGCGAATCTTCCCTGCTCGTCATGCTTCCAGCCAGATTCTGCTGCTGAGAAATAAGGCTCTTGTGCAGCAGAAGACTTGTTGGTATTCCAGAGTTCATAGCCAAAGGGAAATTTAAGACGATGATCCCCGAATTTCGGCAGCACAGCCATAACGGCGTCTTGCTTGAATTCTAATGCTGCAATCGGTTGATTGGGGATAAGGGTGAGGTCATTACCAGTATACAGCTTCATACTTAAGGGGTGAGCGAGATTGGTTCCACTATCCACATAAAAGGAAACGTTCCTTGCATAGTTCCACAATTCGGAATAACGTCTTCGTTCCTCGCCAGGATAAGAACTGAGAACCTCGATCAGATGCCCCTCCAGCAAACGATCAAGTGTAACCAATGTAAGATTTTCTTCAAGATTTGGCTGGAAAGGGTTATCCATAGAGGAACGAATGCAGGAGCAATTATAAATCTATTGCTCACTTCGGCTCTGACGAAAATGTTAGTTCTGCCATCCTTCTGTGAGCATTCTTAGAAGAATCGGTTTGAGCGAGAAGGGTGTTCCAGAGGAATTCTCGCCAGCAAATGAACCCTAAATCATGCGAACCGATGGCAGAACCTCGCATCTTGCGAGATTTTCGTCAG
>JACRKL010000009.1 GCA_016219835.1 Candidatus Woesearchaeota archaeon | reverse complement strand
TAAGCAGGCACTCTCGCTCGTCGTATCAAACCGTTAATTTTTTGTAGTATGTTTGTTTTCTTTTTCATGGGGAGCTCGTACCTCCCCAACCCTGCCAGTATAGCTGGCAGGGGTTCTATTTTAAGATTTTCACCGGAGCCCCAAAAAACAAAAGCTTCTTATATGCAGCGAGATCGCTCTTGCCTATGAGCCAAGAAGAAAAGAAAGCAGAAGAGAGCGAAGACAAGAAGAAGAAAGACCCTGTCAAAGCTACTTTTGGCAAAGAAAGAGTGGTGACAGAGAGTTCTGATCCTGCCCGAGAGCTGTACAACCAAAGTAGATTTGGAAATCTCCTTGACAACGGCGATGTTCAGTTGTCCATGCTGGAAAGCCTTTATCTCTTAGAAAAAGGCAAGCTTTTGCTCGCTGATGGCAAAGGCAAGAAAATCGATTTTGCTTCTTTTTTGAAGAGAGCAGAAAAGCTCGAGCCGAATTTTTGGGTGAGGTATGGTGTGTTCAAAGATCTTAGGAATCGCGGTTATATCGTTAAGACTGCCTTGAAATTCGGAGCTGACTTCCGGGTCTATGATCGTGGAGTCAAACCCGGAGAAGATCACGCAAAGTGGGTCGTTTATCCGGTGCATGAAGCTTCTACCTTGACGTGGCACGAGTTCAGCGCAAAAAACAGGGTAGCACATTCCACACGGAAGCGTTTGCTCATGGGCATTGTTGATGACGAAGGAGACGTTACTTACTATGAGATCGCATGGAAAAGACCGTGATGTGTTCCATGATAAAAATAGCGCCGCGGGAGAGATTTGAACTCTCATGCCCTTGCGGGCACTGGATGTGTGCGATATTGCCGGTTTCTGAAGAACGCAAGTTCTTAGCAATCCAGCGCAATACCAGGTTATGCGACCGCGGCACAACTCATAGAGAAAAGGGCTTCTTTTTTAATGGTTTCTGAAAAACAAATAAAAAATCAATTTTGCCCTTACTTATTCTTCGCTGCAAAGTCCTTGCCGACGACTCTCCAGCACTCATAGGTACCGGTAGGAGATTTTGCTACCGCAAAAAATCTGCCCCGTTTGTCTACAATCTTGTACTTTGTCGTCTTAAACTTGGTCTTTGCTCCTAAATCATTGAACTCAACTTCTGCTGGCATGAAGATCACCTCAAGGTTCTTAGGAAACTCCAAGATACCAAGAGAATATAAAGATGTCGCTTCGAAAGCGCCGTTGAGCATCAATCATCTGAGGCAATCATTACGGTTTTGCAGTTGCTAATCGAGGAGTAGCGAGACTCTTACCGAAACTGCGAGAGGTACTTTCGTGCTTCTCGATGTACTGCTGTATCATACCTGATAGCCATAGGGTTTCGTCTATGACTACGATACGATGGGTATCCTGCTTGCCCTCCACATAGTTATTCTTGTTGTGACCGGGATATCTCATGGTTATTCCCTTCTCGTCGGTATCAATAACCACTAGCTGATATTTTTCTGCTTCGTGAGTTGGCGCTTCATAGATCAGAAATTTCCCAGCTACCAACGGCGTACCTATTTCTGGATGTCTTGCCAGCCGAGTGCTTATCTCCTTTAACCCTGCCTTTCCTTGAATGGTGATCTCTATAACGCTGCTGTAGGAGACGGTTAATTTTCCATAACGATGTGCTAGAAAATCGGTATTGAAATCAATTTGAATATCGCCTTCGATGATTCTCTGTTTTGTTGAGATATCGGGCATGCTTTGCAGTGCGCAGGTAACGTATTCTTCAAGGTAGGTTGGCATGAACTATAATAATGGGTTGAGTTTAATAAATGTTATGCAGAATTTCCACAATTTCTCTACGCAAAGTATATAAATCCTCACCAAACCCATCTTCTGCATAGCGGGGTAGGGCAGTTAGGAGTGCCCGACGGGCTCATAACCCGTAGGTCGGAGGTTCAAATCCTTCCCCCGCTACCTTTTTTCGAGCAAAGCGAGAAACCTTTTCCCAAGTTTTTGCGACTCAGCAAAAAACTGGTGAGAAGCTTTCCCGCTACCTCTTCTTTCTCATAACTTTAATAAACATCCTTGTGATGGTGAACTTATGACACTCATTTGTGGCGTTGATGAAGCGGGCAGGGGTCCGGTTATTGGTCCCCTGGTTATTTGTGGCGTTGTTTTCCAAAATGACAAAGAAGCAGAGCTTGATGCTCTTGGTGTGAAAGACAGCAAACTCTTAACACCGAGGCAGCGAGAGCGTATTGCCGGACAGCTCAAGCAGATCGTGCAGTACCATTGGATTGTTATCGAGCCAGCTGAAATTGATGCCGCAGTCCTTTCTTCTTCCACGAATTTGAATTGGCTTGAGGCAGACAAGACTGCTTTGATTTTGAACAAGCTCAAGCCGGAGACTGCATATATAGATTGTCCGAGTAATAATCTCGGTGCATATCATACCTATTTGCAGAACAAGGTTACGGCTCACGTTGTCGTTGAGCATCAAGCCGAACAAAAGCATCTGGTTGTTGCAGCTGCTTCCATTCTTGCGAAAGTAGAAAGGGATCGTTTGATCGATGAACTGAAAAAACAGGTAGGCGAAGATTTTGGATCCGGGTATCCGTCAGACCCTAAGACTGTTGCATTCTTGCAGAAGCATTTTAAGAAGCACGCTTCTCTGTTCAGGAAGAGCTGGGCGAGTTATCAGCGGCTGCAGCAGAAGACGCTGGTGTGAATAGTTCGCCGTCGTTCAAAACCTTTAAATATGTGGATTCACATCTTCTCACAGAGGTGGTACGTATGCCAAACTTAACCTTATCCATCCCAGAAGATCTTCATCAAAAGATGAAGTTGCACACCGAGATCCGGTGGAGTGAAGTCGTAAGGAAGACCATAAGCCGGCGTATTGAGGATATGGAGATTATGGAACGGATAGCAAAAAAGAGCAAGCTGACGCAGAAGGATGTGGATGAAATTGCCAAGAAGATCAATCGTGAGGTCTTTCACGATCTCAATGCACGATGAACATTGTTGTTGACCTTAACATCATTCTTTCTGCCCTCTTACGAGACTCATTAACTCGAGAGATTCTCGTTCGTTCAAACCTATCATTCTGTTTTCCAGAAGCTTCGTTGCACAAGATACGGAAATATGAACCATATATCCTGCAGAAATCGGGACTATCCGAAGCGGAGTTATCTTCTCTATTGTCCCTGCTCTTTGTGCATATTCAATTGATCTCCGATGAAGTTCTGTTGCCTTATTGGCCGGAAGCAAAGTCTGCTATGGAGCTTATTGATTCGGAAGATGTTGTTTTCATTGCAGCTGCTCTTTCGATTGATGGGACCATTTGGTCTGAAGACAAAGATTTTAGGTAGTGTTAGTAAATGACTGACAGAAAGATTTTTATTCTTTGAAATATTTGGTGTGCGTATGGCACCAAAACTCATCTGCACAAGCTGCAACAGCAGCAATATCGTTATGAATGGACTTACTTCTGCCAAGAAGCAG
>JACRKL010000010.1 GCA_016219835.1 Candidatus Woesearchaeota archaeon | reverse complement strand
TAAGCAGGCACTCTCGCTCGTTGTATCAAACCGTTAATTTTTTGTAGTATGTTTGTTTTCTTTTTCATGGGGAGCTCGTACCTCCCCAACCCTGCCAGTATAGCTGGCAGGGGTTCTATTTTAAGATTTTCACCGGAGCCGTTTGTAAGGTAGTGTAAATGCGTTCATACCCATGGACATTGTTCTCAACGGTAAATCTTTTGAGCGGTTTTTTTGTGTACTGCTTACGATAGACCTTCACGACTCCCTCGACAATGGCTTTTGCACTTCTTGATTTCACGAGCACATATTTTCCGGAAACAACCTCCGTAATTGCAGGAATATCCGTTGCAACCAGTGGCGTTCCTACGGCACAGACTTCCGCAGCAGTAAGCCCAAAACCTTCAGCAAGACTCGGAACTACACAACAGTCTGCTGCGGTGATGTACGACGGTAAGTCACCATAAGGTACAGGTTTCTCGAGACTAACGGAATGCTCGATATGCATTTCTTTGATCATCTCTTCAATTTCTCTCCTTTGTTTAAGGTAAGCGGTATTGGCGCTCAGAGCAAGATACAACCGTGCATGCGGAATTTTCTGTGTAATCATAGGCATCGCCTGTATCAAATAGGTAAACCCCTTGCTGATGCCGGGTCTGCCATAAGCAAAGATGAGGAACTCCCGCTTTTTTTTTTGCATCCTGATTTTTGGTCTCGCATGAAAATGCAGATAATCAATCCCATTATGCACAACACTGATTTTCTCCTCAGGTATTCCAATTCTTAGTAGTTGGTCTTTGGTTGCATAAGAGACAGGAACATATCGATCATAACTCAGCTGGTATATCTTTTTCTCTAGGAAATCATGCACCCGTGCTTTCCATGAAGGCATGGTGGTCAGCTCTTTCCACTTGCCAATCCAAACTTCATGAACCGTGATGATTAACTTCTTTTTTCTGATCTTTGCTCCAACCCATGCAGGAAATGCTCCATTAAAGGTGGTGGTATGAATGATCTCTGCTTCTCTTGCTAGCTGAAGTACGGCTGGGAGAGCAAAGAACGTGAAGAGATAGCGGCTGCCAAAGCAGGGTACCCGGATAATGCGCACTCCATGAATCGTTTCTTTCTTCAGTGCCCCTTTGAGCTGGTGTGTAAGTACCGTAACCGTATGCCCATGATCGACTAATCCTTCACAGAGCTGCTTAAACAAGGTTTCAACGCCGCCAACGTGGGGATAATAATTTTCCAGAACAAAGAGGATCTTCATAGCATGATCACTTTGCATGCTTCATGGCATCCTCTCGTACCATGGTCTCCATTTTCATGCGCAGCTTTCGCGTTTCTATATAATTCCTAATGGTCAGCGTAATCAGAAAGATAAATCCAATGACAATAAAGAGATCCATAGTTCGCGCAAATTTAAGGCTGCGGGTAAGAGGATCAAGAATCTCGGGGAATAAAGCAACTCCCATAAACAACACCCAGAGACATGCCCAGAGAAAAAATTCCGCGCCTCTGAATTCTTTTCTCTTGTAGTGGAGAAAAGAGTAGTACAGCATGAACAATCCGAATAAAACGCCAATGATTTGTACGCCGAGTAACATCGAGTTGACCTCATACCCTTATTGTTTCACGATACTCTACTTTATTTAACGATGATACCTAATATCACGATCCTATATCCCTCTCAGGAACTTCCATTTCAGCATATCAAGCATGATCTTCATGCCATGAACGATCGTCGTTCCTTTGTAGCGGTCTGCGTAAATGGTCTTAATAAATATTTCCTTGTACGTTAGTTTCTCTCTTCCTGTTCGCATGATCATTTCAGATTCTAGACTATAACCGCTGGATTCCCATCGAATCTTGGAGTATGCAGATGCTGTGAATGCGCGATAACCCGATTGAGTGTCGTGTAATGAGACTCCATACAACCATGCAGTCATCGAGCTCAAGAACCAGTTTCCAAATTGCAGGACGGCAGGCATATCTTCTGTCCTCTTCCTCGATCCAAAAACAACATCATTGCCGTTGAGTGCTGCAAGAAACCGGGGAATCTCTGTGGGATCATGCTGCCCGTCTGCATCCATCACGACCATCAGAGTAGCGCCCTCTCGTACTGCATAGTCGCATCCAGTTTTGAGTGCATTCCCTTTGCCAAGATTTACCTTATGCCTCAGTCGTATAACTCCGGGAACTGCTGCCTGTGCATACGTGTCATCGCTGCTTCCGTCGTCAACGACAACAATATGACGAGCATATAACTTCACTTTCTGGAGCACACGCCGTATCCGTTCGCCTTCACGGTATGCAGGTATGATAACCCAAAAATCTTGATCGTCTTGCATCCTTATAGAGCGGTCTTGGTCGTATATAAACTTTTGGAGCAACCTTTAGGTTCCCACTATCGAATAATAATAATCTTTAAAAACTGGGTGTCATTCTTTAGTAAGTAATGGTCAGCAAACTCAAAAAAACATTGTGCACACTGCTTACTGCTGGGGCATTATGGTTAGGGGCTGGCAAAGCAGAGTCGGCTACTCCTCTGTTTGGAGAAGTTAATGCAAGATATCACAACCCAGGTCTATCACTAGCTGCTCATCTCTTTTATACTCCTCACCCTAATATCTTTCTCACGGTCAGTGGAAAATACATGGATGGTCTTGAAGGAGTCTTCCAGCATGCTCCTGATGATGCAACACTCACTGCACGACAGAGTTTTGCTTCTTTACTGGTTGGTACGAATGCAGGTGATCCCTTTAGTATCGGTGCCTATGGCTTTGGTGTGGGTTTAGGCGCTCGTACGGAACAGTCTAACCTAAAGATCAATTATCATAGTGACCTTCATGGTGAAAACACCGAAAAGCGACCCGTTCTCCCTCAAGCTTCTGTGTTTTTTAATCTCGACCAGATTTTGCTCCGTGCCGATGGTTTCTATGGAACAGGAGACATTCATTTTGGTATGGGTGATTCCCATGCTTCAGAGAAAGTTTCGGGTTATACTATTTATCTGAGCCGACCTCCGCGCGGTACTTCATTTACTGATAGGTTTACCTTGCATGGGCAATATACGGTTACTGCCATCAACGGTGGTCCTCGTGGAAGATATCATGAGAACGGCGGAACAGTTACCGGTGGCTTTGCTCCGATTGTAAGTGACCACGTTACGTTAACTCTTGAAGGAGGATATGAAAGTTCTTCTGGGAATGGTCCCACATCGCTTGCTAAAAACGGATTTATTGGCGGCTTGCATGTTGAGTTTTAATGTTGAATCAAGCATCAATCAGAACAAGGTGATACAATGACAAAAATTAACGGAGTGTTGTTGTCTTTTCTCTTCCTCTTACTGCTCTCTGGAGTACAAGCTGCTACCGTTGTGATGCAGCCGAATCCTGCCACCCCAGATCAAGATATCACCTGCTCACTTGCAGGTGCTCCATCTGCTCATTTTGATTATTACTGGTTTAAGAACGGGTATCAGATATATACCGACGCACAGGGAAGAAGCTCTTCTTTACTTCCTGCTTCCTATACCGAAGTAGGGGATACTATAGCATGTAAAGTTTATACTGCCAATACCTGGAATCATGTTGGCACTGGCTTTGCAATCATCTGTGATGATCGTAACGCTAATAGCATCTGTGACAACCTCGAGCCATCTGGAGCATATGATGCAGGAGAAGTAACCAACACGCTTCCTGATCGTATGGAAGCATGTTCGCAGGCAAACGTTGCCATAACTATGTTGAACACAGGCACCTTTGACTGGCGTGCAGAAGATCAGATCAAGCTTGGTGCAGTAGGAGACAGCGATCCTTTCAGTTCTTCCCGAGTTGATTTGAACGCTCATGAAGTTATTCAGCCAACACAACAAAAAACGTTTACGATGACGTTTACTGCCCCTGCGCAAATCAGCACGTATTTGTCCGATTGGCAAATGCTGAAAGAAGGAGACCATTCGTTCGGCGATGTTGTGGCAAAGAATATTCAAGTTGTTGATACAGTAAAGCCGACAACGCCCGTTATCAGTTCACCAACACATCAGAACAATGTGCCAAGTACGAATAATAATGTAACGTTGCAGTGGAGCAGCAGCGATTGCAGCGGCATTCGTGGCTATTC
>JACRKL010000008.1 GCA_016219835.1 Candidatus Woesearchaeota archaeon | reverse complement strand
TAAGCAGGCACTCTCGCTCGTCGTATCAAACCGTTAATTTTTTGTAGTATGTTTGTTTTCTTTTTCATGGGGAGCTCGTACCTCCCCAACCCTGCCAGTATAGCTGGCAGGGGTTCTATTTTAAGATTTTCACCGGAGCCGTTGAGTTAGGCTCTGACGAAAATGTCAGTTCTGCCATCCTTCTGTGAGCATTCTTAGAAGAATCGGTTTGAGCGAGAAGGGCGTTCCAGAGGAATTCTCGCCAGCAAATGAACCCTAAATCATGCGAACCTATGGCAGAACCTCGCATCTTGCGAGATTTTCGTCAGAGCCGTTGAGTTACAACTTCTTCACATATGCTTCTCTTCCGTTAGAAAATACTTGAAGAGGTATGCCCTTAAGAGCTTCTTGTTCAACATGATTCATGGGATCTTTCATTCCAAAGAGGTAAATCGGGATTTTTGCAATATCTTCTTGCGTTCCATGGTTAATCTGATGGAACAACGGTCCAGCAAAGCCAACACTAAGGTTGGGGAGGAACACCTTCATGTAATCGTCGATATCTATGAATCTGCAAGAAAACCCCTGAGGATTTTCATGGTTAATGCTCTGAACTCCCATCCCTAACCCTGGAGTAAGGTAATTGTAATCCAGATCAAATGGAATAACAAAATAGGGTACTACGATACCTTCTGAAGGAGTCACACCAAAAACTCTTGAAGTGTGTATGATGCCAGGTTGATCTTTCCACTCGCATACATCACCCGTATACGGTTCCATTTTCCTGAAACGCCTCACTTGAAACACGCAGAGAGGGTCAACACCATATTCTACCGCATACGTAAACCCGTCCTGAAACTGAGGCATATCCATAATTCGTTGATAAACCTCAACAAGTTCATGAATATTGGTTCTTGAGAGCGGAGAATATCTTTTGAATACTCGGTTCATGGTATCTCCCCGTTCTCGATGGTACTGGTCAAAGGTCGCTATATTCAACGTTCCCTCCGCTCTATCCACTGCAAAAGCCATCGTTTGGTTCTCATTCTGACCATAAATGATGTACTGACTCTCAGTTGAAGGATGCTGAAACATTATTCCTTTGCTTCTTACCTGAACTTTCTCTACAGGATATATCAATAATCCTGACAACACCTCTTCGCAGTCAAGTCCTTTTGCGTTGCAATAGCGCTCAAAAAATTCTCGGCGTTCTGCTACGCATGCATCCAGTTCTTGATCTCCCGTCTTCTGCAGTCGTATCGCTGCTTCTGCACGTGAGGGATCGGGTAGTTCAATGGAGAATGCACGTGGACTGATGCGCTTTATATGCTTCTCTTTCTCAAGAAAAATGGTATCGAATACGCCGAAGAAATCATCAAACTCTCTGGGATGATCAGACCTCAAAACATCGCCAATTCCCAGTTTTCCGGAACATAGTGGTGCAATTGGAATGGAAGGATCCCGAGAAACGATATACTCAAGGACTGCCCGCTTCCCGCCTATTTCTAATCCCTTGTCGGTAAACATAAGGACGAGAACTATCCTGAAATTATAAATCTATCTTGATCTCCCAAAACATTTTTATACCTCTTGGTATATATTCCTAACTGCATACTTCTACCTGCTAATTTATACCGATAAGTATATATACAAAAACGTAAACTTCTCATTTCTGATGTCATCGTCGTCCAAAAGAAACCTTTAAATATGCCAATCAGTATATATACCAAAAATAATATGCCCACAACGCCTTGGTCCGTAAAACAAGCAGTTCTCTTCTCGCAGATAGACCAATCTCTCAGCAGCAAATCGTGGACGATCCTCCTCGGTAAAAAAGGCACGTGCAAAGCAGAATTGATCGATGCATATCTCAAGACGCAGAAGCTTGCCCTGTACGTTAACCTAGAAAATTTTGATCTCGTTCCGGAAACGTTTGCGCTGGGATTGATCAGCAAGCTCCACCATAACAACTTTCCGGATCTTCCTTCGTTGCAGCAAGCGCCAAAATCAGCAAAGCTCGCCGAGATTCTTGCTATTTTGCAGAATGAACTGCAAAAAATTGCGCCGGATCAGCAGCTCATGCTCACGACGTCCTTCAAATACCTCAACCAATATGCGTCAGAAAAAGGTCAGCGCATGCTCGTTTGTTTTTCTGAAATCCAAGAACTCTTGAAGCTTAACAATTACAAACGCATTAACGATATCGTTTTGCTCTTGACCGCATTGCAGCTTCCTTCGTTAAAAATTCTTGGAACCAGTAGCACGCCAACACCAGTAAGACGAGCGTTCTCAACCGCTTCTTTTGTGTTTGCTGATTCCTTAACCGAACAGGAATGGAAAACTTGGATGCAGCAATCCAAAATCCCTTTCGCTGCAACTTCTTACGCTCTCACTTCTGGAATCCCCCGCTATCTTTCGATCGTTCTATCATCTCGTCAAGAAGGAGAAAGTTTTGATGCAGCTTTTTCCAGACAGTTAGCTGATCCACACAGCTTGCTGCATCAAACGGCAAAATACCATCTTGATTATTACCTGGATCTCGCCCGAGGTCAGGGCTTGTTGTTGAGCATCATGCGCGCTCTCTCATTTTCACCAAATCTCCGTCTTACTGAATTGGCACGAAAAATCTACCGTCCTGCTCCGATCACCAAATCATTAGTCGAACGTCTGATGGAAGTCGATCTTCTCATCAAAGACAACAACCGCTATCGTATTGCAGATCCGGTGTTCGCCGCACTCCTCACGATTCCCACACCAGAAGAGGTGACATTCCACCATGCATAAGACAGCGATGAAACGGATGGGCATGGTCTTGATCTTAGGCCTGCTGTTGGTTTCATTAGCTACTGCTCTTACGTTTACAGAAGGCATCCAGAGCTGGGGAAATTATGTCGGTGATGGTGCATCGTCTGTTTTCAATGGCTCCAATACCTTCATCCATGATTTCCTCACGCCGCAGCGGTTGGTCAACTATCTGTTAGTTGGTCTTGTCCTTTTAGGATTAGCGATTTTCATCCCTGGCATCAAAGACAAGTTCAACCATTGGGGTCATACGAATTATGCGGTCTACATCATCATCATCTTCCTTGCGATCATGATGACCGTTCATTTCGTGCCTGATCCGAACGACTACATTTGGAATCAGCAGATCTATCGCCACGCAAAATTCTTCATGTTTGGCGATTCTACCTGTCAGGCACAAGTGCAGATCGATGTTCCGAAAGATCAGGGTCTTGTTGAAACTGGCGTACGTGCAGTTCCCTTTGGTGTCGGCAGTGGTGTTGGCGATTATTTTTGGGGAAAGCACACGGCGTTGGAGCAATACTGTTACACGACGAAGAGCCTTGAACAGGGAGAACAAGGTGGATCCATCAACCCCGGCGATCCCAACTCTGGCTTCATTGGCTTCGGCATTTTCAGACGATTGCTGTTCCTTATTGGAACTGCGTTCCTTGTCTGGTTATTCCTTGGCTTCAGCCAGATGCAGGACTGGACGAAGTACTTAGTTACTGGTCTCATTGCATTCCAAATCGCTGCAACCTCCATCATGACGAAAGCAGCATTCCTGAGCATGATGTACTACGGCATGCTGTTTGTCTTCTTCAAGACATTCCAAAAAGCAGGGAACAGCAGAACTTTTGCAGGAGCATTATCCTTCGGCATTGTCAACACCATCGCCAACACGGGATTTTATATGTACAACATCGGCTGGTTTGGCACCACCAACATGCTCACCAATATGCTCATCGGTACAGCAATTGGTTATGTCATGGATTCCTTTCTGGACATTGAGGAGAAGGATAAGCGAACGTATCTCAAACGGGCATGGGATTGGAAATTTGGTAACAAGAAAGATGAAGGAGAACACAAGAAAGACGACACTCCAGCCGAAGATGAGCACAGGAGGCAGGCCGATGAAGCAGCACACATGACTGAGTTGTACTTAAATCTGCTCAACAACATCATGAATGGTATTGTGATGAAACGGCAGGACCTCAAGAAAGTTACAGACGCTATTGCCAAGCTTGAAGCAGATCCAGCGAAAGGACCAGCACATCCAGAGACTGTAGCTGCGAAGAAGAATGTTGAGGAGATCGAGAAAGAACTGAAAATCTACGAACAGAAACATCTTGACATTACACAAAAAATGCCATTGCCTGCACCAAAACCAACCGGAGGTCACCCATGATCGGAGAACTAGAACTGCTCAATCGTGTTGCTCATGAAGTGAATGCAACGGAAGCCAATCTTGCGACAGCACTTGTCAGGAGAACAGAAGGAGCAAACCAGCTCATCGTACGCTTCAAGCATCAAGAACCCATAGCTACTGCACAAGTATTGCGTGATGACGAAAAAAAGAATGGTGCGGTCTTGATCTACAAACTCGCACACCATCATGCATCGGACATTGAAGCATGGTTTATGCAGCAGCTCGGTGACCAACCTCTTGCAAAGAAAATAACGGAAGAGCTTGAAAAGTTGAGGAAAGCAGCACCCCATTTTGAGGAAGTGCTCTCCATACAAGGGCGCATTCCTCAGATTGTTCAGGATCTGCAGCAAATTGCTGACCATCAGCAGGCAGCGGAGAATATCATCACGGTCTGTGATGAGGTTATCACTCATCTCGCACAACAGGCTCCAGAAGAGCGACAGCTCAAGCAATGTTTTGAGGAAGCAAAGACCTTCGTTAGCGGGCATGAGGAGGCAAAGCAGCAGCTTGTGCAGGTGTTGAACCAGCTTGAGCATGATGATGGAGACTGGACAAATTACAAACGGTTGATCGATGACCTCAGTTTTTTTAAGAAATGGCTGCAGGATATCGATCGTCTGAAGCAAGGCAAGCTTGCAAAAAAATTAGAACATCAGAGGTCAATAAAAGAACTCCAGACCCCTAACCAATGGAAACCTTTCCTGAAGCAGCTCATTGCAGGTTATGACAATCGCGAGTATCACCAGAATTTTGTCCAAGGGACTTTTAGAACCCTCACGCAAAAACTGGAAAAACGACACCACGAATACACGGTAGCTATCGAGCATGCGTTGCAAGCATGCATCCATGACCTTGCCAATTATCTCAAGCAACTGGAGCATCACGGCAACCAGTGGCAGAAACAGCATGAACTACGGGTCATGAACACCCAAGAACAGGCGTTGCAGTTCGACGAGCAGCTTACAACGCTGCATCAGATAAATCAGAAGATTGCTGAACTTCTGCAGGCAGCTGCCGAGCAAAGCAAGTGGCGACTTACGGTATTATCACACTTCGAGCAATGGAGACTGCAAGGAGTATATGACCAACAGATGAACGATCGTGGAAACCACCTGAACGTGATTATGGATCAAAGTGTTGCAAAAGAACAGGGCATGCTGCAAGAGGTCGCTGCATTTGTCATCCAGCGAAAGCAGATGATTGAGCATACCTTACCGCGCCAAGAAGCTAACCTGATGCATCGATTGAACGATCTCCGGCAAGCAGAGCCCGAGCTGAGGAAAGCCGCATGAGAAGATTTATATGCCAAAAGGTTAAGAGTATGAGAAAAGCAAACATGATGAAGCAGCATCTATCCAAGCTGATGGTGTCGTTAGTTCTTGCTCTGCTGCTCTCGTTTTCTGTTCAGGCAAGCTTAGGCTCCTTTGTTGACGATTCAGTCTCGAGCATTGCAGGCAAATCAGGACAGCTCTTTGGCTCAGGTCAGGGAAGCACTGGCATCCCGCTGTACGATAACAACGCTGCTTTCTTTGACTTTGCGATCTTCTTCTTTATCTTCTTCATCGTCGCATTTATTGCATTAAAGCAATTTGAAAAATCAGGCAATGCAGGCGTTGCTTTAGCCGTCGTGTTAGGTGTCGCTTTAGCTCTCGCTGCCATCAAAGCTGGCTTATCAGTTACCTTCTTCATTCCCTTTGTTAAGAATTTCATGTTCTTCATCTTGTTTGTCATCATGTATCTACTCTTAACACTGCCTTCATTCTTGGGACCAAACCATAAGATCTGGGCAGCGATCCTTGCCTTTATTCTTACGACCTTGCTTTTCTTCCTCTTTGGCGGTATTGGCGGAATCGCATCAGGTCAAGGATTTGGTTCTGGTCTTATGAACACACTCAATGATTATGCATCCGGTAGTGGAGGCAGTGGCGGGAGTGGAACTCCAGGAGCAACAACCCTTGGCGGTACTCCTCGATGCTACGGTGTTGTTCGGTTTGATTTTGATAGTAGTGTGCTGAGAGCAGATGAGCTTGCTAACATCAACCGCTTTGTCAGTTGTGTTCAGGGCGGAAGAGTTGCTCAAGTTTACCTCTACGGTTATGCCAGCGAAGAAGGAACAGATTCCTACAACCTTGGATTGTCGCAGCAGCGTGCAGGTGCAGTTGCAACTGAAGTACAGCGTCTGTTAAGCATCCGAGGATTCAGCACGTCGATCCATGAAGAAGGCAAAGGTAAAACCACGACCTTTGGCATGACGCCTGAAAATAGAAGAGTAGTCATGACAACGGTTGCTGAAGGTGCAGCCGTAATTCCTCCGGATGGAGCAACAGATGGAGGCACAGCCGGAGGCAGTGGAGGTTGGGGATGGAAACAGTGGGGTGCTTCATCGGTCATCGGACTTTTGGCTTTACTTTTGCTGATCTCAACGACACGAACGGTATTGAGACGCCGCAGAGCTGCGCAAGAGCTGTTCCAAATAGATGAAGACATCCGGCAGTTGATCGCCCAAATCCTTGCTATTGCTCCCGGTCATGCAGCAAATCCAGCCAACGTGGCAACCATCCAAAACTCCTTGACATCGCTCTATCGTATCCTTGGTGATGCTGCATTACGCACAAATGTTGTAACTATGCGAACGAATCTTCAGAGGATCGAAGCCGATCTCAGAACCGCAGGCTCGATCCCTTAGGTGAAACAACATGACTGATCCACCACCTCCAACGGCATCAAAGAAGGACAAAGCAAAACGTCTTCGTCGAAAAGCAGCGGAAGCTGCTGAGAAAGCTCGCAAACTCGTCGATGCTGCTGCAAGACGTGAACGGGTAAAAGCAACGAAAACGTGGGAAGATCCTGCAGCTGCTTCTCCTTCGGGAGAACCTCCACCACCAGAACCAGCAGTTCCAGATAGTGGACATGGCAGAGATCCAGTTCATGAGCCTGAGCATGAACCAACTCCCGATGTTCACGAAACTGCTCCTGCAAGTGGATATGATACACCAACTCCTGAGAGCCATATGCCTCCGGTTGACGATCCTGAATCACCTGCACCCACAGATCACGACCATGCTCCCCCTGCGCCTCCCCCTGAAGGACAGCTACCCGAACTTCATCCCAAAGAAATACCTCAAGCCATGTCGGTTATCATGTATGACATAGCCGACCAAGGACCAAGAGAACAGCGTTATGCAGAAATGCGGCAGTTGGTTGGAGAAGCATATCGCATCATCGCAAAAGCTGGCATGTGGGGAACGCATAAATCCCGTGAAGCCCGTCTGAAGATGAAAGATGTGAAAAAAGTAACTCCGGTTGCACCTATTGAAGATAAAGCTAAAGTAGAGGCAGTCTATGTTCAAGTGAAAGCCAAGCTCGAGCGCGTAAATGAGATCCACGACAAAAACCTCGGGCACGATAATCTAATTCGTAGGCTGCTGGCATTTATGGAAAGGCATAAGGCCCCCATTCAGCAATTGATCGAAGCGAATAAAGAGAAAAAAGAGCTTGAGAAGCTGCTCAAACAAACAACGTATACGATTCCTGAATTTGTCAAGGCAATCAACCTTTTCTTTACTCATGTAGGACCAGATCCGAGTCATGTTTTTGCAGGAAAGAAAGTGAAGCTTGATAACTTGTTTGCACTTACCATTCAAGGATGTGCGGGGAGTCATGTTCTTTTCCAAGAATATCATGAGCGAGTTGCGGTGAGTGAAGAAGGGCTTAACCATCTCAACCGATTCTTCCATGAGCTTGCTCAGAAAAAAA
The DNA here is from genome assembly GCA_016219835.1 of Candidatus Woesearchaeota archaeon. Classification (GTDB taxonomy): domain Archaea; phylum Nanobdellota; class Nanobdellia; order Woesearchaeales; family JACRKL01; genus JACRKL01. The sequence goes on along the minus strand of JACRKL010000008.1, from coordinate 16,855 downwards.
CATTCAGTCCAAAGGAGATTATAACTTACCACAATCTTGTTGCTGACCGTCTTCTCAGCGAGAATCTCACCACGAAGCATATCGAATATGAAGGCAAAAGACTAAGCATAGAGATCTACAACAAAGGGTTCATACAACTCCATGGTCTCGATGCTGCTATTCGGGTGGACGGTACCTTTGAGCAGACTCTGAAGGAGTCAATTCTTAGAATATTTCAGAATCTAACCCTACTGCCCACTAATGACGAGATTATCCAGCTGAATAAGAAAGTCTATCGCATACGTCCTTTCACGATTATCAGTCTTGGTCAACTCATCAACATTCTACAACACACCTTCCATGAAGGAGGGACCGCTGCTGAGGAATATCTTGAGAAATTCATACCTTTTGGTTTCACTAAAGGGGAGATTGACCATATTATGCAGTTAGAGCGCTTCCTCTATACACATCCGGAGGAGCCACGGGCAATGGAAATCCGCAGTCTTATTTCTGTGATCCCTATTTAAGATGACAAGAACATGTAGAGTACTCGCTCAAGAAACCGGTATAACTATCACCTCTTAGTAACCTAAAACCGTAAACTTCATATACTTATCCCCCTCATACCTCTTTATGGAGACCATTTACGGCATCATCTCAGACTGCCACAAGAATTCTGGCATGGTAGCTTGGGCTCTCCGTGCTTTGGAAAGAAAAGGGGCTCAGGCATATCTCGTCAATGGCGATATGGCAGAAGGGCATGGAAAGATACCGGATGCTCAGGATCGGCTGGCATATATTCTGGACATGCTTGGAGAAACCGGCAAACCCATTTATATTTCTCCAGGAAGCCACGAGCCGTTGGGCGTCTTTGCACCGGCTGTTGCCTTTAGCCAGCATCTTTATCCTAACCTCATCAGTACGGTCGACCATCCCTTTTTCTCCGTAGGAACTCATGACCTCGTCTTTCTGCCAGGCTCAGACTTTGTCTCGGGGGGCGAGTATCTCCTTGCACGCGACCCAGATCTTCCTACTGGAAAATACCTTGCTATCGACAAAAAACTGCAGCCGTTGCCCTATCTCAACACAGCAGCTGCTTTAATTCGTGCAGGAAAAGCACAAGCCCAGTTTGCCCATACGAATCCCTATGATCTTTACGATCTTGTTACTTCTCCTGAAAAAACCATCGTCATCTGCCACGTGCCCAGAAAATTCGATAATCTCGATGAAGCAGTGGACATGGCTGAGTTTGGAGAAGTCACAGAGCAATTTAAAATAGACGATCAACGAGTAGAACGGGGGTCTATCATCCCTCTTGACCATGCACAACGGCTGGTCAAACGAGGCGCTCCGATCCAGATCAAAAAAGAAAACCGTGGCAATGAACCCTTGGCAGGAATTTATGAGGACATGGGCATCACCAAAGCAGTCAGCGGTCATTTCCATGAATCTGCACACCGAGCAAACGATCGGAATGGAAAGCATGTTGCTGAAGGAACATGGACGAATGAATTGTTCTGGATGGCTTCCTATCTTGATGGTGCTAAGGCTGGCTTGCTGTTTGTCCGGGATGATGGGCAGATTAAGTACGAAAACGTAGACCTTTCCTAAACATTTATATCTTCCTTCCTTCTTTTTGCGCTGATGAAAAAACGCATCCTCATCGCTCCCTTGAGCTGGGGTCTTGGTCATGCTACACGATGCATGCCGATTATCCGGGCTTTGGTAGCAGAAGGTTATCAGGTAGACATCGCTGCCTGCGGCAGGGCAGCAGTGCTCCTCAAAACGGAGTTTCCAAAACTCAAGCACCATCATCTCCATGATTATCATCCACCGTACCCAAAGTCCAGCTTTTTTCTTTCGAGCTTTGCGGTCAACTTACCAAAACTGCTCGCTGAAATTCTGAGCGAACATGCACGGGCAAAGCAGTTGATCGAACAGCAGAACTATGACCTGATCATCAGCGACAACCGTTTTGGTGTCTATCATCCTAAGATCCCGAGCTTGTTTATCAGTCATCAAACAATGTTTAGTTTTCCATCTGGTCTTTTTCTCGCTGAAATTGCCAGCGCTTGGTTCAACCGCTACTTCCATCGTCACTTTACGAAAATTCTGGTTCCTGACTTTGCAGATTCTCATGACAACATTGCCGGCAAATTAAGCCACAGCGGCAGCAGGCATCAGGTCTATTACATGGGTCCGGTTTGCGATGCGAAATCTCAAACATTGCATGGGCAAAGAATCGATCTCTTCATTACTATTTCCGGTCCAGAGCCGCAGCGTACCAAGTTTGAAGAAATAGTTATGGAGCAACTTCCATCACTGCATGGTAGGATTGTCGTAGCATTGGGAAAACCCGAAATGCACGGCAAAACCAGAAAAGGCAATGTGCTGATCTACGATCATCTCGACAGAAAACAGCAGCTGCAATGTCTCACTCAAGCCGAGATGATTGTCTGCAGACCTGGCTATACCACGGTGATGGAATTACTTGAGTTAAAAAAGAACGCGCTGTTTATCCCAACGCCCGGGCAAACAGAACAAGAGTACTTGAGCCGGCTCTATGCTACGAGGGGATGGTTCCACAGCGTTCATCAAAAGAAACTTCATCTCTTGCAGGATATCAAAAAAGCAGCGTCGTTTAACGGTTTTCCGTTCACGAACTCCAGCGCAAAGAATGTGAAGAAGCTTCTCAAAGAAGTCATTAAGCCAGTTCTCTCTTGATGTTCATGTATCGCCAAAATCAACAAATCGCAGGGGTTGTCCATGCGCATCTACGGTTATACGGCTCGCAGGTGGGAGGAGATATTCTTTTCCAACACCATCAACGACAAGATAGGCATCGCTGGACAGCATCTTGATGTTCAACTGCTCATCCTGCCGCAATATTCCTTTGCGTAACGTTGCCTGAAACAGCCGAGATGCAATAGGTTCTCTCACCACAAAAGCAAATCGTTTGCTGAACAGCGGCAAGGATAGAATTCCTGCTGAATGCATCCAGCCATACGATCCCGTTGCCGTTCCCACCAGAACACCGCTGTTGCATTGAAACTCTGTTTTTCCCTTGACAGATAACTGGAGCCGTAGAGAACGATGTGGTTTCACGCTTCCTATGAATACTTCATTGAGGATAGGTTCTGGAACGCTTTTTCCATTGATTCTCGCCTGCAATCGTGTCATCTGCCGGATGTTAGCTTTGCCGTTGCTGATCAGCTCAAGTTTTTTATGAAGATCATGAAGTGAAGCGCGGGTATAAAACCCATATTTCTTAGGAGGATCCATATTGACTCCCAGTAATGGAGTAGACTCATCCAAAAAATGCGAGGTTCTCAGGAAGGTTCCATCTCCGCCGATGGCAATGGCAAGGGATTGCTGTGCTGCACCTTGGAAGGTCAGCTGTCGTGTGGGAACCGTATGGAACACATAGCCATAATGAGTGCACCATGTCCGGATGCCTTTCATGATGTCATTGCCCTGCTGGTCGAGATGAAGAAACGTTGCCAGCACCGAAATGCGTTTATGGTTCTTTGATGGTTTCAGGCGGTTCAACAATATTCACCTCTGGTTTTGTGATGTACGCTATGATGAGCGTGCCAAGTATTGAAATGGCAAGGATCACTAGCACAGCAAGGAACGTTTCCACATACTGCCTTTTTGGACTGTGGGTATCAATGCCAACAACCTTTCCCGTAATGGCTGCTGTGCGATCAATGCTTCGTCTCCATGATGACCGTTGGTCTCCAATGCTGATATTCGCAAAGGTAAGGTTGAGGGAAGGAATGGAAACCGTATAGATGCCTGCAGCAGCGTACGACGATAACGGCATCACAAATGACGTATTCGGTAGTATATTGAGTTGCACGTCAAACGAATTCCAGTATTGTTCATTGGTAATCGTTAACTGCAGAGTTTTATGGAGGGCAATATTGCCGTCATTTACCGCAACCAAACCCTCAGGTGCTGCTGATATCTGTAATCGTTCTCTTGGCAGAATCTCAACCGTCTTTACGTCCTGCAGTGTTTGAAATGATGCAGTGACTGTTATCATGCCAGGCGGCTCAAAGTGAGGAATGGTGAAGTTCAATGCCTTTCCATTGATAGCGGAGATGTTGGCAAGGGTTATGCCCTTGCTATCGGTGAGGGTGATAGTAACTGGGCTGCTAATCTGCTGCTCGGTCTGATCGAGGAGTACCGGAAGCAGAGAAACTTGACCTGCAGGTAGAACAGATGATGGCGACGCCACAACGGTAAGTCGGAGCGGTAGCTGGATTACCTGAATGGTTCGGTTTTCCTCGCCTTTATTTCCCCGCTCATCTTCTGCAATGAATTGGATCGTGAAGTTCCCTGCAGGTGTTGTAATGGGCAATGACCATGTTCCACTGAATGATCCGTCATGTACTGAATATTGCTCTTGATGAGCGCCCATGGTCAAGGTGAGGATGCCATTAATGTTCAGGTGCCGAAGTTCTGTTACGACGGTTCCACGAATGCTGGTGCCCTGCAACGGTTCCATAACTTGAGGCACTGCTTCTAGGGTTATCTGCAGACGATCGTTGACCGTAAATGCATCGGCATCATGGATGTTCTCTCTGTTGCCCCGTGCATCATAGGCAACAAGATCGACATCATAGGATCCCGGTTCAAGGAATGTTGAATCTATGGGCATGGTAAACTGACCTCTTGTTACAGGAAATGTGCGTGTCAAAAACTGAGTGGTATTATGGAAGAGCGTGAGCTCTATCGTTCCGTCAATGGGTGTTCCATCTTGCCGCGTTACTGTCCCCTTTATCGAAAAATCATCTCCTTTTTGTATTGTTGGTGGAAATGCTTCGGTAATGACGACGAGCGCATTCGTCAAGAGAAATGACGGAGAGTCAAGGTGAGCAACTGCGGCAGTATCCGGCTCTACCGACATTCGAAAAAAGCAGGATCCAGGAATATTGGGGTTAGAGGTAAGCGTTATCGGTGCAGTAAACAGATCGGTTTCCTGTCCTGCAAGATCAACATGCTGGCGGAACCACGGAAAAGAGGTGTTGTCGCACCAAGTCGTAATCAGGAATGTCCCCTTGACGGGTTGGTCAGCAGTGAATTGTCCGGTTAAGATGATCATGTCTCCAAGGTTATAGACGTCGTTTAACGAAGAAGAAAGCTTAATGTCTGCAAGCACAGATGGTACGATGACCAAGAAACAGAGTATAGCAACGATTGCAGCTGCTTTGGTCATGGAGCATGATGAGCACGTTACCTATAAATAGGTTGTGGAAAAGTTTAAATAATGATTCACCCCTGAAAAGGGGTGAGGTGATGTTTTATGCATGGATGCAAAAAATGTACAACGGTCGGAGGAGTATTGTTTTTAGTAGCAGGTTTATTGTTTCTGTTGCAAGATTTAGGAACGTGGAATTTCTGGGGTGTCAGTTGGTACACCGTACTCTTCCTGCTCTGGGGCTTAGGTTCAGTGTGTAAGAGCAAATGTCCTGATTGTCAGGCCTGTGGTAGTATGCCCGATAAGAAAAAGAGATAACTACGTTGTTTTCTTTTTTCTCTTTTTTTCTTCTCCTCTTTCCACATCGTCCGATTCCGTTCTTTCTCGGAATCTCACGACGAGAAGCATCATCTTTAAATATTTCTTTCATTTTGAAGTAGCGTATGTTTGGTGACAGCTCAATTCGGGTGAAATGTAAGCGTTGCAATAGGCAGGCGCCTGCTGATCTATTTGCGATGGATCCCGTCTATGGCATGATCGTCTGCCCTGATTGTGTTCGGGAACGGAAGAACGGAGAAACGAAGCCGCCGATCTCTCCCGAGAAGCAAAAACAAGATGCAGAAGACGCTTATCTTGAGCGAGCGTATCAGCTTAAGCTGAGTAAGATGGTTCCTGTGGAAAAAGCAGGAGAAGACAAAGTGAAGTATCAATGCCCGAAATGCAAGTATAAGTTTATCTATAACACTGCCACCAGGGCTCCCGCTCGTTGTCCCTATTGCAGTGGTCCCATCCAAAAGTTCAGGATGGCGTAGTATTCTAACCACAAACGAAAAGTATTTAAACATTCTCGCCGAGGAAGAGAGAAAAAGGTGGTGTGATGGTCGACGACTACAGTCTGGTTTCTGGCAAAGATATCTCACAGCTCAAGAAGAGCGTTGAGGATCTCAAGAAAGTGCAGGAAGAAAAAGCTGCAGGTGCAACCAAAGGCTTACTGGACTCCATGGATAAGTTAACGAAAACCATGAGTACCATGACGCTTCTCTTCCAGCAGGCTGGTGAAGGCATGGCGCAGGAAGATGTTGATCAGGAAAGCATCAAGCGTCATCTTAAGCCGATTGAGGAAAGGCTGGATCAGCTTCTGGAAGAAAACAAAAAGATTGCCAAAGGCATTGTTGCTATTGCTGATATGCTCAAGGAAGAAGAGCCTGTTCCACCTAAAGCACAGCAAAGACAGATGCAATCTCAACCACAACCAATACCCTCACCTTTTGACGATCACCCTATGCCGTTCTTGGATGCTTCCATGCCTCGTATGAAGGATATGCCGAGCTTGGATGACATTCCACCTCCACCTATTTTTGACAGCAAGCCCATGCCCCCTCCACCACCCACTCAGAAGAAGGGTTTCTTTGCATGAACGTCAACCAGTTTTTCCGGCATCTATGCCTTGCATCTGCAAAATTAAAGCATGAGCTGCAGCAGTCGTCTCCAACTCAACCGCAAGGAAAGCGAGTACGCTCAAGAAAACGAAAAGAGATTCAAAAGCTCAGGGAAACGATCAAAGTGCTCAAGCTGAAGTACCATTCTCTTGAACGTTCCAAGAAGTATGATCAAACGATGCTGAAGAAACTTCAAGACAGAATTGAAATCATCAGCAGAAAGATGACCAGCATGGAGACCAAGAAGCCTGCTCGGAAAAAGAAGGCAAAGCGTTAGAGATCCTTCGCCATGACTGTTCTTCTGCCATTGGCTTTTGCTCGCTCTACCGCACGTTTCATAACTAGCTTGACCAATTTATCGAGCTCATACGGCACATCAGTTCCTACGCTCAATCCTTCAGAGAAATCCTTCACCTTTGCTTTGATGATGATGAGATCTGAGGTCATGCAACGAAAGCAGTGAGGGAGATATTTAAAGATTGCTACTCCCCATTTAGGTTTCTCGCTACAGTGGACTTTGCAAGCGTTGCTTTTCTGTAATTTAAGATATGCAAAACCCCTCCCATAATGGAAAAGCCATAGAGCACCGATTCCAGCAGAGGATATTGGTTGAATTCTGGTGCAAATGCATAGAGCAAGGCACAGCCACCGAGACCAACTACTCCTTTCAGTTGCTCAGCTTTGGCGGCATCCTGAAATGCCTCGTTCACTTTTTCTGCAAGTCCTCCTCCCGCATAATAGAGTTTACGAGAGAAATCATCAGGAAAGACTTCCCTGTGCTTGTCTTGGAGTAGGGTCATGTCCGTTGCCTTTTGGAGTATGGCAATCTCTTCCGGATTACTCGTGCGGTAAGTGGCTGTTATTCCAAGATAGTTCAGTTTAATTGAAGCATCCTTTGGTGTGTCCGGGTTCTCACTGAGGGTGAATGTCATCATGTTCGTTTTCCTCCCCTTCTCTTTTTCATTCTTACTTATACGTAGTACTAAGGAACTATATCAATCTTAGCGGTGGTATCTACCACCACAAAACGAAATGTTTAAGACTGAGTGAACATTCTTAATCACTATGTATCAGGAACTCCTCCAAAAAATAGGGCTTTCGTTAAATGAAGCCAGAGTCTATGAAGCATTGCTCTATCTTGGAGAAGCGAACGTCAATACGATTTCGATCAAATCAAAAGTCCATCGCAGAAACGTCTACGACTCCCTCAGCAAGCTCATCGAAAAAGGCCTTGCTTCTGAAACGTTTATCAAAGGAGAAAAGCTGTTCACGCCGATTGATCCCGAACGCTTACACGCTCTTCTTCAGGAGAAAGAATCTATGCTTGCGACACATCTTTCTTCCATGAAGAAACTCTATCTCGCCGTCCAGTCGGAAACTGAAGCTCACGTTTTCAAAGGCGTTGAAGGTTTCAAGAATTACCTCCAACTCATTCTTCAGGAAAAGCAGACCGTCTACTTCATCGGTGCAAAAGCATTCTGGTTAGATCCACGACTAAAACATTACCTTCCCCATTTTGATCGAGAGAGAAAAAGCTTAGGAATAAAATTCATGCACTTGTTTGATGCCGAAGTAAAAACACAGAAGCCAGAGATCCTCAAGCTTGTTGGAAAGCCTTATCGTTTCCTGCCAGAACAATACTCCAGCTCAACCGCCATCGACATTTTTGGCGATTATGTCGTAACCTTTGTCGGTGCAAAACCCGGGCAGATTGCTGAAGAGCCGCTACAATTTGTGCTCAAAAATAAGTTGCTGGCCGATGGCTATCGGACATTCTTCCAGTTCATGTGGGATCATTGTAGTGAGTAATCACCCATACAACGGAAACTGCTTCGTCATCTCTAAGACTTCTTTCCGTAGCTGCTGCTTGATCTCATCATTCTTCGGCTCTTTGATGACCTGTGCCATCCAATGGCCGATGTCTTTCATCTCTTTTTCTTTCATTCCCCGAGTTGTCAAACCGGGAGTCCCGAGCCTGATGCCAGAAGGATTGAAAGGCTTTGCCTGATCATACGGAACGGTGTTATAGTTCATAATCAATCCAATGTCAGCAAGTGCTGCTGCTACTGGCTTTCCCATGCCAATACCCATCGTGGGAGTTAAGTCAATCAGCAACAAGTGGTTGTCTGTTCCATCCGTTACGAGCTTGACACCGTGGCTCATCAGCTCAGCAGCCAGTGCTTTCGCATTTTTCACAATCTGATGCGCATACTCCTTGAACTCCGGCTGTAATGCTTCATGGAATGCCACTGCTTTTCCGGCAATGATGTTCTCATGTGGACCTCCCTGCAATGCGGGAAAGACTGCACGATCAACTTTTCCGGCAAGGTCTTTTTCCTTTGCTGCCTGCTTCTCATCCATGCCTTCGGTCTTTGCAAGTCTATCGAGTTTTTTACACATGATCATTGCTCCTCTCGGACCTCGCAACGTTTTATGCGTCGTGGTCATCACCAAGTCTGTAAACGGAAAAGGTGAAGGGTGAGCTCCACCAGCAATAAGACCTGCAATGTGGGAAATGTCAGCAAAGCTGTATGCTCCTACTTCTTCTGCAATCTCATGAAATTGCTTGAAGTCAATAATTCTGGGGTATGCTGTTGCACCGGAAACAATGATGTTCGGCTTCTCTTGATGCGCAAGCTTTCGGATAGCATCCATATCCAGCAAATGCGTTTTTGGATCGACAACATACTGCGCTGCTTTGTAGAACTTCGCAGAAAAATTAACGCCATGCCCATGTGTGAGATGCCCGCCCATGTTGAGCTGCATGCCAAGGATTTTATCTCCCGGTTTCAGAACTGCGTAATACACTTCGAGATTAGCAGGACTTCCAGAATAAGGCTGTACATTGACGTGTTCAGCACCAAACAATTTTTTAGCTCGTTCAATAGCTAAATTTTCAACCGCATCAACGACAGCATTGCCTTCATAATACCGTTTGGCTGGATATCCCTCAGCATATTTATTGATGAGCGTTGAGCCACATGCTTGCATGACTGCCCTGCTGGTGCTGTTTTCAGAAGGAATCATCATAAAACTGGTTTCCTGTCGCTGCTGTTCCTGCTGCACAAACTGCTCGGTTGCAGGATCAACTTCATGTAAAGAACGCATGGTTCCGATCATGGTACCACCCCGATCCTCGAAAGAAAGGGGGCTTTTTATGGGTTGTGGTTAGGTCATTTTTCTGACGATATGTTCCGTCACCACAACATCCATCTTCACATCATGTTTTTCTTTCGGCACTTTATCCAGCAGTTGAAACTCAAAACACACGCCAATCTTTACTGCCCCGGTCTTCTGGAGAAAGCGATCATAATACCCGCCGCCATGACCTATGCGATACCCTTTTTTGTCGAAGGCAAGTCCTGGAATAAGAATGACATCAATGTGCAATGGGTCTGCTGCTTTTGCATACTTTGGCTCGAGAATTCCATGCGCTCCTGGCGACAAATCTCTGAACAAAAAGACCTCACAGGTAATGTTCTCTTTCGTCACTTTGGGCAAGAAGACTCTCTTCTCGCGCAAGCATACCTTTATCAACTCATGACTTTCTGGTTCACGAGCAGTGGAAGCATAAAGCATGACTGTCCTTGCATTCTGAAATGACGGTAAGGAAATGACTTGCTCCATAATCTTCTCGCTCCATTGCGCAGCATCAGATGGAGAGAGTTTCACACTGAGCATGTGCTTCCTGATTTCTGCTTTTTCGGTGTTCATACTGATCCCAATAATACCCTTAGGTGTTGTACCCGTTTATCAATCAGCGCTTTTGTGCCAATATCTTCCCGATGAAAAACCTTACCTTGGATTGAAGAAGCTGCTTCTTCTGCAATCGGTTCAGCAGCAGCTAATGTAGGAGCAATTCCTACACAAGCAATAGCTCGTGATCCCAACAAATAAAGCCCGCCATTTCTCTGATCTACTGATGCATAATAGATCCGTGCTTTGTTTTGAGGAACAACAATTTTTTCATTCTTTAGAGGGTGATCCGGATATCCTTGAGGAACAACATATTTGCAAACGACAGCATACTTTGCAAAAGAGAGGTTGATTGTGCCCAGCTTCTCGTTGATGATTGCTTTACACACATCAACAAGATTATTCTCAAGCAGAGGAAGCACATTCATGGTCTCCGGATCTCCCATGCGTGCGTTGTATTCAATGAGCTTCACGCCGCTTTTTGTCAGCATAAATCCGCCGTACATGATGCCATGGTACCGTTCTCCAGTTTCTTTCAAGAGCGCTGCTGCCACTTGTTTCGTAATCGATAAAGCAGCATTAACATGCTCCTGCTTGAGAAACGGAAGGAGATGATCAGGGCAGCTGTAGGATCCCATGCCGCCGGTATTTGGACCTTTATCGCCTACCAACGCACGCTTGTGGTCTTGGACTAGCGGCATCGGCAACACCGTTTTTCCGTCGGTAAAGCACTGTAGTGAGAACTCTTCTCCTTCTAGTTTTTCTTCAACCACAACTTTGCCAGCTTCCGAGATGCACGTCTTAGCGTAAGCAAATCCTTCTGCAATGGTTTTGAAATGATCACCCATCACCTGTACACCTTTGCCTGCGCAGAGACCATCAGCTTTGACAACGAAAGAAGAAAGTTCTTGCATGAATTGCAGCATGCCCTTCTCATCGGTGAAAGATTTGAATCGTGGATTACCAGGAACCTTGTACTTCTCAACCAATGCACGGGTAAACCCTTTGCTCGTTTCCAGTCGTGCTAATGTCTTCTTGGGACCAACGCAAGGTATTCCGTGACTCTCCAACGCATCAACAACGCCTGCTTCCAGAACAGCTTCCGGACCGATGAACGCAAAATCAATCTTTTTTTGCTTGGCAAAATCAATAATCGTTGCAGCATCCTCCAGAGCAGCGATCTTCACCTCTCTTGCAAGACTGACAATGCCTGGATTGTGATACTTCATGACTGCAAAAAGAGTTGCTCCTCCTTTGACCAGAGCTTCAGCAATGCAATGCTCTCTGGCACCATGACCGATCAGAAGGACGCTAGTCATGACGTTAAGGATCGTAGGGAAATATAAAAATCTATCCACAAACTATAAATAGCAGCCCCCATTATAGAGTGATCATAAAACGGGGTACCACCATGAGCAACGCACTTCATCTTGCTTTTTCAAGAGTAAAACAGGATATCCAGGAGATTGACCAGAAATATAATGCTGTTGAATTGTATCTCAAAGCAGAGCAACAGATGCTCAAAGAGATTTTAGAACAGCTTCAGGCAAGCGTTGAGCAGCTCAAGGCAGAGCAAAAGCAGGCAACAGCTAAGATTGTTTCCTTTGAAAAACAACTGAAGCAGCAGTCAAAAGATCATAGCGCAGTACAATCTTCTTTTCAAGTCGTTGATCGAGAGCTTGATGACGTCGCTGCTCAAATCAAAGCAATCCGCAGCAGAACTAAGATTGAAACAAAACAGCAGCTTGATGTAGGATTGGCAAAGATCGAAAAGCAGCTGAGTAAAGATGTTAAAGGACAGTTGCTGCTTATGCAACGCAAGATAGATGAAACAGCAAAGCATATAAATAAAGTCGAGAAGAAGTAGAACGGGGTGATAGTGCATGAATAAAATAAGAATCTATCCACTACTGGCTCAACTTTTAAGCTTGAGAGGTTTCTTTGCCGCTGATCCAGTCGCGATACCGAATGATCCTGTCATCATGACGAGAGATGTGTTTAAACCTCATGATTACTCCCATGGTGGCGGTTTTTATGGGAATGGAATTCGCCAGCAAGAGTATGAGCTGAGGATTACACCTGCAGATATCGATGCAGCAGGGGGCAGTAAAGAAGGTACTCTTGCAGTCATCGCAAGAAAAATCTGTGAACGCCCATATTTTAACTGTAATCCTCCTAGGTTTGAACGTGTTGTTGAGGAACTCTTTGCACAAAATCCAACGTACGCAACACACCGTTTAGAGCCAGGTAATGTACTGGTTTACAAGCAGAACCTGCAGGTTGGGCTTGGCATAACGGTTTGGAGTTAATATTATAAACTTCTTCGGTTACACTCTCTTGCATGATATTGAGTCTGGTTATTCCAACGTATAACGAAAAGGAGAATCTCGGGGATCTTATCCTGCGGATTCTTGCGATTTACAAACACCACAAGATTGCTGGTGAGATCATTATTGTAGACGATAACTCTCCGGATGGAACAGGAGACGTTGTTGCATCTCTGCAGAAAAAGATCAGAAATCTAAAGCTTATCCGGCGCTCTGGCAAGTTCGGTCTTTCTTCTGCAGTCATCGAAGGTTGGAAACTAGCTGATGGAGAGATTCTTGGCGTCATGGATGCCGATTTTAGTCACCCTCCTGAAAAAATAGTAGAGCTTTTCAAAGCAATGACTAAAGGTGCCGATCTTGCCATAGGTAGCAGATACGTAAAAGGAGGCAGCATTGGTCGTTGGAGCTTTGTTCGCAAGATTATATCAACGGCAGCAACAGCGATTGCACGGCTCTTTACTCCGGTGAAAGACCCGTTGTCTGGCTTTTTCATGATCCGAAAATCGTGCATCAAAGATACCGAAATTAGCCCAAAAGGATTCAAGATCCTGCTCGAGCTATTAGTGAAATCAAATTATAAAACTGTCCGAGAGATTCCTTTCAGGTTCATGGATCGTACCCATGGGAGGAGTAAGATTGGAGTGAGGGAGATCTGGAATTATCTACAAAATGTTGCGGGGTATTTGATCTCCAAACGATCATAGCGCTACTTTTTTTACGAATCGTACAGATCCACCAACTCTAACCCCGTGGTGCATATCAACAACTATTCTGCTGGGCATCTGCATGATGTATCCTTGTTCAATTACGAGTTCTTTCTTTGGCGATAGCTTATGCTTGAGCATGTATCCTCCTAACGCACCTGCTGCTACACCTGTTGCTGGATCTTCATTGATGCCAGCTAACGGATTAAATTGTCGTGCATGAGCGTCACTATGCTCTCTGGTCTCAGGTGTAAACGGATAGAAGCCGTTTATTTTTTTCTCAAAGCAATATTCCGTTATTCCGGCAAGATATGGCTTGATGTTCAATAAACCGGTAAGCGATTTCACCGGAATAATCAGCTTAGGCACCCCCGTTGATACGGTTTGGATAGGATACAACATGAGTTGCTCTTCTTTAATACCTAGTAACAAAGCAACTCTATGCCGGTCAACCTCCGGATCCCAATATTCCGGATTCTTCTGCTCCATCATCAACGACCCATCGGAATAAAGATGGGCAAGTAAAATTTCGGCGTTAGTTTCAACCAACGTGATAGGCTTCTGTTGAATTCGTTTCTCCATAATCATAGTATAAACTGCTGCAAGTGTTGCATGAGCACAAAGATTAACTTCAGTTGTTGGAGTGAAAAACCTGCACTTGAAATCTGCAACGTCAGATTTCATTACAAAAGCTGACTCTGAGAAGTCTAAGGTTGATGCAATGCTTAGCATTTCGTTAGAGCTGAGAATATCAGTATCTACAACAACGCCTGCTGGGTTACCCCCTTCTCTTTCTTTTGAGAATGCGTGGACTATGTTTACGAGCACCATATCAGTGCAAAAACAACCGAATTCCCGTAAACACCATTGCAATACCATGCTCGTCAGCTGCTTGGATCACTTCAGCATCGCGGATGGATCCGCCCGGCTGGATGATAGCGGTTACGCCCGATTTAGCTACTTCATCAACACCATCTCTAAACGGGAAGAAGGCATCACTGCAGACAATTGCACCTTTTGCTTTCTCGCCTGCTTTTCTGACGGCGATCATCGAGCTGTCAACTCTTGACATCTGACCAGCGCCAATACCAACGGTCGTTTTATTCTTTACAAAAATGACCGCATTACTTTTCACATGTTTCGTTACCTTGAATGCAAAGACCATGTCTTCTATTTCTTCCGGAGTTGGCTCCTTCTGAGTAACGGTCTTCATGTTATGAGTATCAAGCACTGCGAGATCGCGTGATTGCATCAACAAACCGCCGACGATGGTTTTGACATCCATACCCTTGTCCGATCTTTCCACACCTTTGGTCTTCAGCAGCCGGAGATTTTTCTTCTCTCTCAAAATTCCCAATGCTTCAGGATCATAGCCAGGTGCAATCACAACTTCCAGAAACACGTTTTTCATTTGCTCAGCAATCGCCTTGGTGCAAGGCCGATTCAATGCAACAACACCGCCAAACGCCGATAGTGAATCAGCAGCATACGCTGCATGAAATGCTTCTGTTATGGTTGATCGAGAAGCAACACCACACGGGTTGGTGTGCTTGATGACTGCTGCGGTTGGCTCATCAAACTCCTTGACCAGCTCAAAGGCATTATCGACATCGAGAAAATTATTGTAAGAAAGCTGCTTGCCCTGCAACTGCTCTGCGGTAATTGAACAATCTTCGTTGATACTTTTATCTTTATAGACTGCTGCTTCTTGATGGGGATTCGCGCCATAACGAAGATCCATCAGCTTGTCATAACTCAGCAAGCAGGTTTCTGGGAACCGTTTCTTTTCTCCAAATTTCTCCTCGAAAAAAGCGTGGATCTTTGCGTCATAGTTTGCAGTTCTTGCAAATGCTTTCCTGGCAAGTTGTTCTCTCGTTGCCAATGAAGTAGTGCCAGATGCTGTGATTTCTGCTTGGATTTTAGAATAATCAAATGGATCAACCACAACAGCAACCGAGGAATAATTTTTCGCAGCACTTCTGATCATCGACGGTCCGCCAATGTCAATGTTCTCGATCGCTTCATGCATTTCTACGTACTCCTTCGCAACCGTTTTCTCAAAAGGGTAAAGATTAACAACGACCATATCGATTAAGCCAATGCCCTGCTGCTGTGCTTCATCCAGATGCTTCTTGTTCTCGCGTAGCGCAAGCAACCCGCCATGGATTTTCGGGTGCAATGTTTTTACTCTTCCATCCATCATCTCCGGAAAGCCAGTGACTGCAGCAACATCAGTAACTGGAATGTTGTGCTGCTTCAACAGTGCTGCAGTTCCCCCCGTAGAAAGAATCTCATAGTTCGCTTGCTGCAGGACTTTTGCAAGATCCACAATCCCTTGCTTGTCGGAAACAGAAAGCAGTGCACGGCGTTTCATCGTCGATAAAACTAAGAGTTAGGTGGTTTATATAGTTTGTGCGACGAATCGTTTTAGCCGAAGCATTTAAATAGAAGCGTACGGAGTAAAGCATCCGGGGAACATGGATATCAAAGACATTGCGAAGCTCAACGAGAAAAGCTGCAGCAATTTTGACCGTCCACTCAAACACATCTACTTTCTGAATGATCAAATACAGGAGCATCTGGTTGATATTGATCGCCTGCGTGAAGAACATAATCAGGAGATCGTTGCAGAAACCGTTGATTTAGCTTTGCTTGCTATGATGCACGCTTTTGCCCATGGAGCGAATGAAGATATTTTTGCACGAAGAATGGCAAAATTTACGCAGGAGTTTCAGCAGCCAAGAGCGAAGGCAGCAGTGAAAACGCAATCATCCTACACTGGCGATGTCGTGATGCTGAAGCTGAGTGATTTATGAGGAGAATGTTAACCCTTCTTTAGTTTCACAAACTAATCCGAACTCTTCAGTCATGATGTGCACTATTCCTTCTAAAGTAGCGGTCATGAGTGCTTTTTCTTCTTCACCGTTCGCAATGCCAGTAAATGAAACACGAATATTTGGATAAATTGATTGACCACTAAAGCAGCTATCATCGTCGCGTAGCCACCATTTCCATAATCGACGGCGACCATATTCATCAGGTTCACGTCTAAGTACTTCCTTCCTCACAACATCTTCCAAGTAGTCTTTTACACTAACCCTGGCATTCTGAAGAATTATACGTGTTTGAGTATAATCGGTTCTTTGGCTATGATCTCTTTCCTGCAATAATCTTTCGAGTTTCTGTATGTCTTCTCTTTTACTCATTGGTGCATCTATCGAATCTTTAAAAATGACGTAAATATAATCCAGAACGTCTCTAGAGATTTTTTCGAGCCTAACTGCTAAAAATGAAGAACTCACTGGTGGTACTTCGCCTCTGAAATATTCAAAGTTATACTCTTTAAGCCTGTGCGGGGTACCTTTCTTTAATGATTTAGGGGTTTAAATCCCCGACCTTTAGGTCGTTCTTTCTCCGAAAAATTTTTGTGCGGCAAAGCCGCAGGACTATCCTGCGGACGAAGCTGCGCACACAATTCGAGTTAAGAATAGCGTGAGCTCTTGT
>JACRKL010000002.1 GCA_016219835.1 Candidatus Woesearchaeota archaeon | reverse complement strand
TGACCAGCTTGCCGAAATAAGCGTCTAATTTTTGTATCCAAACGTTTTTGTTTATCCATGGTGGAGCTACCACTCCACCCTGCCCCCAGTCAGGGTAAACCCTGATAGGGGGCACTTCTACTTAACATTTTCGTCAGAGCCTTGCTCAGCGGAACCTTTAAATAGATTACTGGATTCTCTAGTCTATGACGCTCAAGAACGTTTGTCTCGGGTCGGCATTAGTACTTGCAATGACCGGAAGTTTTGCATATTACTCTTCTACCCATCCTCATCCATCGTTCTTTGCTCAGATGCGTCAAGCTAACCAAGAAATGGATTATCTTGCGCGTACTACGGTTGAGGCCGAGCATAACTATCGAGAGTTGACTGCATTCCTGAAATCACGACAGTACCCTGAAATCGATCGTGGGCTTGAGGCTTTTCTGCAACTGTCTGGCGGTACGAGAGGTGTGAACTTTCAATCTACAACGATGGATGAAGCAGTTTCTGTGATTCGGAAGTATAACGCTTTAACGAACTACCTTCAAGCTCAAGCGTTTTACCATGATCCTGACTTAACTGCAAAAATGGATGAGTGTTCTCGTTTTTCTCTGAAAAAACAATGTTCCCGATCACTTTAGGGATAATGCTATCTGATAATACATTTCTTCTACCTCGATGACTCTGTCGAGAGTAACATATTCGTTCATGACATGGGCAAGCTCAGGTTCGCCCGGTCCCAGCTTTATGCAGGGGCATTCCATAAACGCCCAGTCTGATGTACCGGTGCTGCCGATAAAAGTGTTTTGCGTTGTTCCTGTTGCTTGAGCTGCTGCAGTAAGGAGTTCGTGATCTTTTGGGGTCTCTCTTGGCAAGATTCGTTTGCTGATGATGTTGACTTCATTCTTGCATGCTGCAGTGACGAGGGAGATGATCTCTTCATGCATGCCGGGGATTGTTCGAACGTCTAGCGTCACCTCTGCATTTTCAGGAATGATGTTCTTTGCTCTGCCTCCGGTAATAATGGTTGGCGTGATGGTGATTGTCCCTAACAACGGATGCTTCTTTTTTTGCTGCAATTGTTGCTCAAGTTTCTTGATGCGTTCTAGATCTTCCATGATCATCGTGATAGCATTTTCACCCAGCATGGGTCTGCTGGCATGCGCTGCTTTTCCTTTGGCGATGAGCTTCATGATTAGTAATCCTTTTTGCGCAATGCAAACCTTATTTGCTGTTGGCTCGCCTACAATAGCTGCATCGCATGTTGGAAGCAGAGGATAGAGGATTGGCATTCCATTGCCTCCGGTTTCTTCTTCTTGCGTAAAGACGAGTACGAGTGCATCATCCTTGTGCTTCCCCTGTTCTGCTGCATATCGTAGCGCTGCACCAATCATTGCCGCAACCGATGATTTGGTGTCTGTTGCACCTAAGCCATGCAGTTTGCCATCTTTCAGTATGGGCGTGTATGGGTCTTTCCATTCCAGAGATGGCTTGACGGTGTCAAGATGAGAACAAAGCATGACCTTCTTCTTTGCGTTCTCATTTCCGATGATGCACCAGAGATTATTAAGATGTCTTTTTACCTTGAGATGTTGAGCTGCAAGATACTTCTGCACTGCATCTGCAATGTGCTGTTCAGATCCCGAAATGCTGGGTATACTAATCAGCTTTTCCAGCAACGTGATGGTGTTGTGCTTTGAGTTTTTCATAGGCATTCTTCTCTTTGGTGCTGACGATCATGGTGCCACTGCCCTCGTTGACAAAAATCTCCTCAAGAAGCGCACCTGGATGTGTTCCGTCTATGATATGGGTTCTGTGCACACCGTTTTGCACGGCTTCGATGCAGACCTCTACTTTTGGGAGCATGCCTCCTGCGATCTGACCTTTTCGGATCATGTTCTTTAAGGTATCCACATCAGCATAGGATACCAAGGTTTCGTGCTTTGTTCTGTCGCGGAGGATGCCAGGCACGTTGGTTAGGATCATCAGCTTGTCGGCTTTGAGTTTTTGTGCAAGCATACTTGCAATAGTATCTGCATTGATGTTGTAAACATTGCCTTCATTGTCTGCTCCGAGTGAGCAGATGACAGGGATTATCGAGCTTTTGAGCAGGACGTCAAGGAGTGCCGTATCTACGTCATCAATATCCCCTACGTTGCCAAAATCAATTTTTACCTTTTTTCCTTGCTCATTGACCACTTCTTTTAGCGGTCGCTTGTGAGCGGTGATGAGGTTGCCGTCTACTCCAGTCAAGCCGACTGCTTTTGCCCCATGTGAACGGAGAGCAGCAATGATATTGGTGGAGACTTCGCCAGCAAACACCATCTTCGCTGCTTTCAAGGTTTGGTCATCAGTAATTCTTCTGCCTGCGATGACTTTGCGCTCAACGCCGAGCTTTGTGAGTAGTGCGTCCATCTGGCTGCTGCCGCCATGCACAATGACCATCTTGATACCGATATGATGGATCAGCGAAAGTTGACTTGCGATTTCATCGAGATTTTCATCTTCGCAGACTTCACCACCAATCTTCACGATAAATGTCTTTCCGTGGAATTCTCTCACATACGGGAGAATCTCCCTGATATACTGCATTTTGTTCATGGTAACACCTTTGATCCTTCTTTGTTTCTCAGGACTCCTAAAAGCATGAGGAGTAACGCATTCTGTACATGCATCCTGTTTTCTGCTTCATCAACAATCACACTTTGTGAACCATCAATGACCTCATCCGTTACCACCACATTTCTTCTAACAGGTAGGCAATGCATAAATATCGCATGATTTGTTGTCGCCATGAGCTCGTTGTTGACGATCCAATGCTTTAATGACTGTCTCAGCTTCATTTCTTCTTCCTGCTTGCCTATGAATCTCGGAGGAGTCCATGATTTGGCGTAGATGACATCTGCACCGGTGCATGCTGCTGCCTGATCATGCATGAACTGCATACTTCCGCCATGCTTTTCTGCTTCCTGTTTGATGAGGTGCATGATTTCATCGCCTAACGCATAACCTTCAGGACAGGCAATGCGAACATGCATGCCTAATTGTGCAGCAATGAGTGCAGCGGAATTGGGAACTGCCATCGGCAACTGTTTCGGATGATTAGCCCATGTCAAGACAAAGGTCTTTCCTTGGGGGTTATGTAATTTCTCGTGCATGGTGAATCCGTCAGCGAGTCCTTGGCACGGATGCCAGAGCGCGCTTTCCATGTTGATGATCGGCTTGTTGGCATATTTCTTAAAGCTTGCAATGACAAGATCCTGTTGGTCTTCTTCCCATGATTTTAAGGCTGGGAAGCTCCTGACGCATAGGGCATCAAGGTAGGTTGCAAGCACTCGTGCACCTTCTTTGATATGTTCAGATGCTGCACCATCCATCACTACACCATCACGGAATTCCATTGCCCATGTATCTGTTCCTGGACTTAAGGTTATATGGTTACCGCCAAGGCGCACGATTCCTGATTGAAAAGAAGCTCTGGTCCGTAATGATGGATTAAAGAATAGGAGTCCTATCACTTTATTGAGTAGTGTCTGGTTGAACGCTTTCCAATTCGTCTTTTTTCCTTCTGATGCAAGGGCAAAGAGGCCTTTTAGTTCATGGTCACTGAGATCTGTTGTTTTCAGGAAGTGTTTCATGGGAGATGTTCACCTTTTGCTGTTGCACCAAACAGGATCGTTGCAGCTTGTTTCATCGTTGTCACGATTTCCTTGATGTCGTGCTCGTTGATCGTTAACGGTGGCAGAAGCCGGATGGTTTTTTTGTCTTCTGAGCTGCTGACGATCACGCCATTCTTGAGCATTTCTAATACTAATGGCTTGACATCGGTTGGAGCATTTTTCTCCGGATTGAAAAACTCGACACCGATCATCAGCCCTTTACCACGGATCTCTTTTACTCCTGGGATGTTTGCTTCCTCGAGTCTTTTCATCAAGGATGCTCCCTGTTCTTCTGCATGTTTGCAGAGCTCTTCTTGCTGGATCGTTTGTATCGTTGCTAGCAATGCTGCTGATGCTAAGGGTCCTCCGCCGAAGGTGCTGCCCTGCTCGCCGAGTTTAATGGTTGCTGCAACGGTGTCACGAATAAGGACTGCTCCCATCGGAAGACCTGATGCAATACCTTTTGCACACGTCATGAGGTCAGGTGTGATGTTGATGGTTTGTGCAAAAAATGGTTTTCCGGTTCTTCCAAATCCCGTCTGCACTTCATCAAAGATGAGCACGATACCATGCTTCGTGCAGAGTTCACGGACTGCTTGATAGTACGACAGCTCTGCTATGATAACTCCGGCCATGCTTTGGATCGGTTCCATGATCAGGCAGGCGATGCCTCCAGATGTAAGATCTGCTGCGATCTCTTCTATCTTTTCCTGCAGGGCAGTAATGTCTCCAAAGGGAACGAATGCAATACCGGGAAGATGCGGAGGGAATATCCTGTATTTCTCGTAGCCCGTTATGCTGAGCGCGCCATAGGTTCTTCCGTGGAATCCGTGATGGCAGGCAAGGATGGTTGTTTTGCCGGTATACTTTCTTGCTATCTTGATTGCCGTTTCATTCGCCTCTGCTCCGCTGTTGCAGAAAAATACTTTGGTGAGACCTTGTTCGTAAGGGCCGAAGTGTATGAGTGATTCTGCTGCAGCTGCACGCGTACTGTTATAGACGGCATTGGAGTAAAACATAAGCTTCTCTGCTTGGGCTTGTACGGCTTTTACAATGTTAGGATGGCAATGACCCGTGACTGCAACAGCATGACCTGCATAAAAATCGAGATACTTTTTACCAGCAGCATCATACACGTATACGCCTTTTCCTTGCTCAATAGCAACCGGATATTTCGCATAGGTCGTGAGCTGATAGGCATCTTCCTTTTGTTTAATCTCTTCGAATCTGGTTGTGTTTTCCATCATTGTTCCTTTCCCTTCATGGGCTGAGTGCTGTCGCATGCAATCCTGTCTTTTCATCTAGTCCGAGCATCAAATTCATGCATTGGATGGCATTGCCTGATGCGCCTTTGATGAGGTTGTCAATAGCGCTGATGACCACAACACTTTTGCCGCTCTGTTTGACGGCAATATCACAAAAGTTCGTGCCACGAACATCCTGTAATCTTGGTGATTCTGCTCTCATGCGAATGAAAGGATGTTGCTGTGCAAATGCTGTATAGATTGGCAAGACATCCACCTCTTTTTCTAGCGTAACAAATGAAACGGCAAAAATGCCTCTCACAAAGGGACCTGATTGAGGCACGAGTTGGATTTTAGGCTGGTGTGCTCCGGCATGGATCAGTGCCTGTTCGATCTCCGGTACATGGCGATGCTCCAACACACTATACGCAACCATACTTTCTGCGCGGAGGGGATGATGAGTGTTTGGTTTTGCTATTGTTCCGCTGCCGCTCGATCCGGTGACTGCGCTGACGTGAATCGTGCCTTGCAATACTCCTGCTTGTGCTAAGGGTGCAAGACCGAGGATGGTACAATGTGCAAAGCAGCCGGGATTCGCAAGGAGGTTTGCTGTTGCAATTGCTTTTTTGTTGAGCTCTGGCATCCCATAGACTGCTTGCTGCAGGAGTTCTGGGGCGGTATGCTTGAGGTTATAGGTCTGCTCAAATGCATCTTGCTGTAGCCTGAAATCTGTGCCGATGTCAATGACTTTCAGCTGAGGATTTTTCTTGTTTGCATTGCAGAGTTCCTGTACGATTCCCATGGATTCAGTGTGTGGGACGGTGAGGAAAATAACATCCAGCTGTGCGAGCACTTCGGAATCATACGCAATAAATGGCTCGTCATACACTCCAAGCAGCGAGGTGTGCACTTTGCTGACAGGCATTCTTACTTCAGACCTGCTGGTGACCGCAACGATCTTTGCTTGTGGATGCTGGAGCAGGATGCGTAACAGCTCTCTTGCCGTATATCCTGTTCCTCCGATGATGCCAATGGTGTACATGGTTTTCACGTTATTTATGCTTTCAGTGTTCATGTTTAGTGATGCACCCGCCGCAGCAGGTGGTGCGCGGAAATTTGTCGTGACAAATTTCCTACTCGGGTTTCCCGTAGGGATCATCCCCTCCCTCGTCGCACACCAGCGGCGTGTTACATCACAGTTTACTTGCGAGCGGCTCGTAAGTCTGCCAACCAAGCTCTCGGTTGTCTTCACCCTATAATCTTCTCTCCCTTTATCGAGCTGTTCAATTTCTGCATAACTAATGCTCCGAGTTCTATTCCTTCTTTGATGGCATTTGCTCCTGCAATGCCCAACTTCTCTTTTACAAAGCGTTTTCCTATTTCATTATCGGTTGCAGGACCCGTGATAATATCGATCGGTGGACAGACGCCTTTCAGATACGTTTGCGCGCCCCATGCGCCGACTTGATCATTGGCTGCAAGTATATGGACAGCGACCCAAGCCATAAGCTCTTTGTCAGATAGCAAGTTCATCACGCCATATTCGCCCATAATGCCATCTCCTAACTCTAGGACAATGCAATATGGTTTTGATTTGCTCAAGTCTGCAACAATGCTTTTTGCGATCTGAACTGCATTGGTAGGCGTTGTTGACACGCTCCCACCGTCGGTGAAGTTGAGTACTTTCTCAGCACCAAAGTCCGCCATCTCTAAGGTATCGCGCATGAGGCTGATGCCCGTTAATTTTGCCGCATGAACTTTGAGCCCATGGTGGGTAAGTTGCTTGATGATCTCACATGCTGCTCGCGTCTTGCCGGCGTTCATGCACGTTCCTGAGATAATAACTAACGGTGTTGGTGATATTCCTTGTGCTGCAAGATTCTGGATCGGTTTGATCGGTGCGTCCATGATGTGTGCTGGTAATCCAATGCGATCGTGCAAGAGGGGAAAGGTCAGCACTGCACCTAAGACTTCGACATTGATCGGCGGTCCAAGCTCAGGATTGTCGCTCGTGCATGTGCCGATGACGCCTCCTAAGTTGAGCAATTGCAGGATATCGCCTTTCTTGATTTTTTCAGGCACGATCCCGCTGTAGCCCTTGAGTGCTTTTCTGCTGCCCAAGACTCCAGCGATGATGTCTCCTCTGCAGATTCTGCTCATTCTGCCGGAGACCAGTTCGATGGTGTTGTAGGTATTTTTTTCTCCCAGCGCTTTGACTGCAATAATGTACCCCTCTTTGGCAATGAGTTCATCGCTGACAAGCAAGTCATTCGAGAGGCGGCAATTGCGTGTTGATGATGCAATTTTGTCTGCTTTGATTTTCATGGTTTTACTCCTCTCAATTTTGGTGATCGCGTATCTGTGCAATGGCTGAGGGTATGCCGTAAATTTTACAAAATCCTTCTGCATCACGACCATCCCACATGCCACTGGATTCACCATAGCGTGCTTTGGCATGCATGAGCGAACTTTTGCTTTGCAAGCGAACTACACGGACATTGCCTTTGTATAATTCAACTTCAACTTCGCCGGATACGTTTTTCTGGCTTGAGTCTATGGCTGCGGTCAAATCACGAACGATGGGATCAAACCAGAGACCCTTGTGCAGTAGCATGCCATATTCGTCGGAAATGCGTTGTTTCCAGACTGCTTGCAGTTCGGTAAGCACCAGCTTTTCGATTTCGCGATGGCAAGGAATCAAGATGGATGCAGCGGGCGCTTCAAATGCAATCCTTCCTTTGATGCCTAAGATTGTATCTCCCGTATGAATGCCTCTGCCGATGCCGTGCTTTGCACCGATGGCGTTGAGTTTCATCAGCAAGCTGATACCGTGCATAGCTTCTCCATTGAGCTTGGTTGGCAGACCGTGTGTGAACTCGATGATCAGGCGTTCTGGCTTCTCTGGAGCATGTTGTGGAGCTGTGGTGAAGGTGTACGCTTCCTCTGGGATTTCTTTCCATGGGTCATGCGTTTCTCCGCCGCCGATGGTTGTTCCTAAAATCCCAACATTGATGGAATATGTTTTTTTCTTTGCAGGGAAATCGATGCCTTTTGATTTGAGGTAATCCACTTCTTGCTGTCTGCTGAGGTTCAGTTCACGGATCGGTGCACTGATTTTTACTTCGGGATAGACAGCTCGTAATGCGACATCAAAGCGTACCTGATCGTTGCCTGCTTTGGTTGAGCCATGACAGACGATTGCTGCGTCAAGTTCCTTGGCGTGGATGGCTGCAAGCTCTGCCTGCAGAATTCTTTCTGCACCGACGCATAAGGGGTAGACTCCCCCTCTCAAAATGTTTCCTTTGATGACATAGGAAATAAATTGGTCATAGACAGCTGCTTTGCCGTCGATGGTTTTGTGACTTGTTGCGCCGAGTTTTTTTGAGTGTTGTTCTAGGTGAGCAAGCTCTTCATTGGTGAAGCCACCAGTGTCTATCGTGATGGTGTGGACTTCAAAGCCCTGCTCTTTGAGATAGAGCACACAATAGGATGTGTCCAATCCGCCGGAAAAGGCGACGACTGCTTTCTTTTGATGATGTTCCATATTCCCCCTCATGCTTTTTGACGAAAATAAATGGATCATATCGCTGCTTTTTATAGTTGATGACCTGCATCATACAGAAAAGGACTTGGTTGTCTGAAATGGGACAAGTTCTGTATCCCTAAGAAGGAACTGTGGGATGTAGTGATGATGAACTGAATGGTATCGATATGAAATCTTGATTTACGAATTCTGTTTCTTCTTTTCCTAGAAGAAGGGATGAGGAGTGATTCACCTTAGAAGCTATGCTTATTCGACGGTGAACGTTGTTCTGTACATATTCATGGTGCATGCCATTCTGAAAGTTCCCGTTTTTGTTGGCGTGAATGTTATCGTATTATCCTCGTTGCTTACACCTTTGAATATGTTGAGTTCAGGGATGGTGACTCCTTTAGAACATCCAGGCATACTCTCTATATTTGCGATTATTTTGACCGGCACATCTTTTTTGAAGGTTGATGGTTCCAGTATGTACGATGAGCCTGAAACACGTAATGTAGCTATTTGAACATTATCTGGTGCCTTGATTACATTTCCATCAATGATTGAGGACTTATGACCCATAACGCTCAATGCTGCAACACCGAATATTACGAGAAGTATGATACTGATAATCGAAACCATTTTTAGGGAGAATCTATGGCTCTTCTCTGGTGCAAGCGTTTGATGTTTGGATTTGTTATGTGAATCTATAGCTTCCTGACTTCCAAATTCGGTATTACATATTTCGCATCGTATCTTGTTGATATCCATTTAACTTATGCTCCTTCATTGTAGCTCACAGATGTACGGGCTATGCTGTATCGTAACCAGAAAACTCTATTTAAATAACTTATGAATTACGGATTGAGTCAACACTATCCGTTAAGAAATTGACGATCATCAATCAAAATCCTTTGAAAAATGGGCTGTTGGGATTGTTTTGCTGTGCAAAACTCGAGCAACCGCAGTTGCGAAGATGTTCGAATCCTCCAGAAGAAAATATGGGGCTGCTGGGATTCGAACCCAGGTCAGCCGGTCTCTTCCTTGGAGCGAATAGCTCCAACAGACCGTTTAGCTTCATCATCGCTGCGGTTTTCCGTAGCTCAACGCTCCATTACTGGAGCCGGCTATTCTGCCAGGTTATACTACAGCCCCTTGGGTTTGGCAGAATGATCGGATCTTTATAAAGCTAATCCCATGTTAGGCTCCGGTGAAAATCTTAAAATAGAACCCCTGCCAGCTATACTGGCAGGGTTGGGGAGGTACGAGCTCCCCATGAAAAAGAAAACAAACATACTACAAAAAATTAACGGTTTGATACGACGAGCGAGAGTGCCTGCTT
>JACRKL010000125.1 GCA_016219835.1 Candidatus Woesearchaeota archaeon | reverse complement strand
AGACAAAGAGTTGGAAGAGTAGTGAGAAAGACATGCTCATTCTCGAAATCTTTAGAAAACCACGACAAGGTTATCGGGTTGTTTCTTCAAGAAAGAAACATGGAGCGTTTATCAGTCAAATGATAACACTTCCAAAAAGAGGGTAAAAAAGAGGTTACTTAGATCCAACTTACTCCGTTAAACATCTTGGTGGCAGGATAACGGAGTGGGCACATCACTGAGGGTAAAAAATGACAAGCGGGAGTTCAGTGTACAAAAGTATCAAATCACAGTTGCATCAGGCAGAGCAGCAGCAAGAACAAGCTGAACGACAGGTGTATGAGCTAGAGAGAAATATTACAACGCTTACTGCCGAACAGGAGGAATGTTTTGTTCAACTCGCGATTCATTATCTTCCTCAACTGGAAGTAGAAACGCTTCGTACGACGCTGCACGAAATTCAAGATCAGGTAAGGTCTATCTTCTCAGAAAAGCAAGAGAAACGCCAGGCTCTCGAGAGACAAATGGCACAAGAGCAGGAGAAAACGACTACGCTTGGAACAACACTTGAAACGGTCACAGCAGCACTGAACAAAAAGGTAGCTGATCGTGAAGGTGCAGAACGAAAAATAGTAGAAGCCCTTGCAACTCATCCTCGTTATCAGGAACTGGATCAAAATGCCGGTGTTTCACATCGCCAACTGCAACAATGCAAAAAGCGCGTGGTTACGTTCACTGAAGAAGCAAAAACGAAGCTGGTACCCTATGATGAAAGTGTGCTTTTCAGGTATTTGGTAAACCGTGGTTTTGGTAGTGCAAACTACACTTCTTCTGGCATTGTCCGAAGACTAGACACGTGGGTTGCTGAGATAGTCAACTTTGCTGAAAATAAAAAGAACTATGATTTCCTGCGTGCTATGCCTGAGTTGATGGACGTGGAAGTCAAGCGTCAGGAAGCTCAGTTGCAGCCATTTGTTCAGGAAATGCAGTCACTGGAGCAACAAGTTGCTCAAGACGCAGGACTTAATGCGATTGATGAAGAAATGAAGAAACTTGCTGCATCCCGTAAGTCTCTTATCGAGGATATTCGTACGGCAAAGGAAACATATCAATCCTACGAGAAACAACGTACTGAGCTTGATTCTTCGAAAGATCCGTATCATGAAGAAGCTATCAGTCGCCTGAAGGGTTATCTCCAGAATGATTCTCTTGCGTCTCTCAAAGAACGTGCTCGTCAGACTCCAGGGACTGAAGATGACCGTCTCGTTCAGCGCCTAGAAGCGATTGATGCTGAAGTCAGGCAGTATAAAGACAATGCCAAGGATACGAAAAAAGAGCGCGATGACTGGGCTAAGAAAGTAAATGGCTTACAAGATGTTGAAAGCAAGTTCCGCAGGAATGATTACGAATCCAGCAGGTCAACGTTCAGCTCAGATTTTGAGGTTGATAATTTCTTAACTGGATACATAGCAGGACGTTGCTCGATTGGCGATGTTCTCTCTGAAATAGACAGAAACCAAGAGTTCAAGCCCGTTGAAACATATCATTCTTCGAGCAGTTATTCCACAAGTAGTTCTTCTATGAGTACTTTTGACAGTGGCGGCTTTGGTAGCGGAGGTTTCTCTGATGGCGGAGGCATAGGAGGCGGAGGATTCTCCGATGGCGGTGGATTTTAACCGCAACTTATTTTAACATCTTCACTTATGGTTTTGTCTATGCCTTCACCACAACCTATGTCTTGCTCTGCAGAAGAATGGCAGAAGAAGCTAACTCCTGAGCAATACCGTATCTTACGAGAAAAGGGAACTGAGTTTGCCTTTACCGGGAAATATGTGCATCATAAGGACAAGGGAGTGTATGGGTGTGCAGCTTGCAATGCACCATTGTTTTCTTCAGACACTAAATTTGATTCAGGAACAGGCTGGCCAAGCTTTTGGGATGCTGCGAAAGGAAGTATCGACCTCAAAGAAGATCATCATCATGGTATGCAACGGACGGAAGTCGTTTGCAAGAAGTGCGGTGGTCATTTAGGTCATCTCTTTAACGATGGTCCTACACCCACAGGAATGCGATATTGCATTAATTCTGTAGCACTGGATTTTGAGGAGAAGAAAGCTGTCAAACAGAAAGGGAAGTAATTTATACCCTTCTTCATTTCCTCTCGCGATGAAGATCCTCGCCTTTACGGATGTGCACGGTAGCAAGGAAGCAGTCAAAAAACTAAAACAGAAAGCTGAGACGTATCAGCCCGATTGCTTAGTCTGCGCTGGTGACTTAACCACCATGGAACGCGGGCTTGATCTTGTGTTGAAGGATTTACGTCAGATGAAGCTTCCAGGCTATTTTATCCACGGGAATCATGAGACTGAAGAAGTCATGGCAAAGACCTGTAAAGCGTTTGGCTTTCATTTTATCCATAAGAAAGTCGTTGATTTGGGCGACTTTGGCTTGGCTGGTTTTGGCGGTGGAGGATTCTCCATGGAGGAACCGGAATTTGAGCAATGGGCAAAGAGTATCAAACGTCAGGATGTCATCTTGCTGACACATGCCCCGCCCTACAATGGACCAGTCGATATTTTAGATCACCGTGCCTGCGGCAACAAGAGCTTCCGCACGTTCTTAGAGAATAAAAAACCACCAGTGCACATCTGCGGTCATCTGCACGAGTTTCAGGGGAAGCAGGGCTTGTTGCATAAAACCTTAGTCATTAATCCCGGACCGTTTGGCAGAATCATCACGCTAGAAAAGAAGAAATAAGAACGGCATTGTATCGACGATTATTCTTGCTCAATTCGCAACTGCCTGCTGCTTCTTGGCCATGGCCATTTTGACTTTGCTGACCATGCTTGCTTTGCTCTTGAGGAAAAGCTCTTCGTCCTGCAACGCAGCTTTCACCAAGCTGAAATAGTCCTTTGCTCCTGTTGACTCCTTGTCGTAGGAGAAGATAGATTTCCCTGCGGACGGCGCTTCCTTGAGTTTGCTGTTGACTCTGATGGGCTCTGCGACTAACTCATAGAACTCATTCTTCATTTCATTCAGGATCTGCTTGCAGAGCTTGCTTCGCTGGTCATACATGGTGGGGATGATTTTAGTAACCTTCAGATGATGACCATACTGTTCGTTGACGGTTTCAATAGTCTTCATGATGCTTTTCAAGGCTTTAAATCCCAGAAAGTCCGTCGATACGGGGATGAATGCTTCTTCAGCATAGAGCATGCAGTTCGTTGCTAACGTTCCCATCGATGGAGGGCAGTCAAGAAGCACATAATCGTATCCCGTTAATTTCTCCATCTTTCGCTTGAGCAGCGTAGTCTTTTGCTGTTCTTGGGTCATGGCAGTTTCAATCTTAGTCAAGTTTTCTTTCGATGAGATCATGTCTAGATTTTTTCCCATGTTACGGATACATTCGCCGGGGTCTGCGCTTTCAACGAGTAATGCATACATATCTTTCTCAGAAAACTGGTTCAGACTAACGCCAACATTGCCTTGGGGATCGAGATCCATAATCAGTACTTTGCGTTCCATCCTCGATAATCCTGCGCCGAGGTTAATCGTTGTTGTCGTCTTTCCTACGCCGCCTTTCTGGTTGATAATGCAAATTTTCCTCACGAAGACCACCTTTTGTCTGCTCCTCTCTTGATTCACGACAGCTCCCAGTGATATATAAAGATATTTGTTTGTGAGGCTCTGACGAAAATCTCGCAAGATGTGAGGTTCTGCCATCGATAGCCTATAACTTTTCAATGCGACCAGAGGGGCAATAGATTTAAATAACGACTCTTGGTTCTTTACCATCATCGGGGCCGTAGGCTAGCTTGGTAGACTTTGCCCTTGGGGTGGGTAAGGCCGGAGTTCAAATCTCCGCGGCCCCATATCTTTTTCTGGGAGATTTGAACATCTTCGCAACTGCGGTTGCTCGAGTTTTGCGCGGCAAAACAATCCCCGCGGCCCCATATCTTCTTAGGTTCTCATTGCCCGGTTTCGGAAGAGTACAAAAGAAGCAACGATCACAACAACTGCCATAAACACAATACCAACAGCAAATAATCCTTTCTTTGAGACTAAACCTCGAGCATCGAACGCTGCCATCCCAAAAAGAGGCTGATCAGGGGATGATATTTCCTCTGGTTGATCTCCCGTATCAGACGATGGAAGAGTGATGTTAAAATCTTCTTTCTCAGGTTCATTAACGGGAAGTGTTATCATTTGACTGATAAACGCTCCATGTTTCTTTCTTGAAGAAACAACCCGATAACCTTGTCGTGGTTTTCTAAAGATTTCGAGAATGAGCATGTCTTTCTCACTACTCTTCCAACTCTTTGTCTGATT
>JACRKL010000128.1 GCA_016219835.1 Candidatus Woesearchaeota archaeon | reverse complement strand
GCTTCTTGGCAGAAGTAAGTCCATTCATAACGATATTGCTGCTGTTGCAGCTTGTGCAGATGAGTTTTGGTGCCATACGCACACCAAATATTTCAAAGAATAAAAATCTTTCTGTCAGTCATTTACTAACACTACCGAAACTGCTTTATCATACATTGGAAGAGAAGATCCACCCATCGACGCTTTGTTCCACTTAGGTGATGCACTGAATAACTACGAAGGTTCGCCATGGAATGCTCATGCTGTCTATGGTCGGCTCGCTTCAGTCTTCCGGAAGCATGTCCCTCATCTCCAACGGATGAACCCCGATGATATCCAGAGGGTTGGTTTCGTGCCTGGCAATCATGAGATTGCTTTGGATGATGGCACCTTGGGCGATCTACAACCGTACGTTTTTCATAAAGAAAAGAGGACGTACAACGGCTATCGTGTTGGAGCGTATGGTGGAGGTTTTGCCTTTGTCTATCGTGGAGCATGGGAGCAGGTAGAGAATCGGCGCTTTAGAATCGACCCCCATGAAATGCTCAAGGCATTCGATTTAGAGACTCTTGATGTCTTGCTCTTACACCAACTCGAACATTCAGAAACTCTGTCCTTGCGTGATGCGATTAAGGAGCTCCAGCCTAAGCTTGTTTTGATCGGACATGAACACACACACGGCATTGACACCAAAACAAAGCCGGTGATCGTTAATTGCGGACCGATTTATCCTATTGCTCCAGATAATCACAAAAATCATGGCAGGTCTTCGTATACGATCGTTACATTCACCGGGGATGATCTCTTGGTGAAGCAGTATTATTTCGGACCGAACCAGCATTTTAAATACAGCGAGCCGCGTTCTGACCTTGAGTTAAAGGTTCATCTTCCGCATCGCTGGATGGAGTTCTAGGAATCGATTACCCTTTTTCTGAACCGCTGTAATGCTATTCCAAAAACCCCACCGATGAGATATCCAACCCCGCTCCAGAGCACGATCTTGAAAAAAACCTCCCTAAAAAACGGCTCCGGAAATAGTAGAATCAGCGTTGAATCGAGAGGCAGCAGCCAGTACATGTTGGCAAAGAGCAGTTGATGGAAGAGCAGAAATGCAGGGGCAAAAAATAATCCCAAGACCAGCAGCATCAGTAGCCAGATCCCTCCAACGATCGCTGTTCCTTGTAACAGGTTAGTGAAGAGATTTGCGTTTCGTGGTATTTCTCTCAGAAGCAAAAAGAAGAGGATGGCACCCAGAACCATGAGCACGCCATCAAAAACTCTACTCCGGTAAAATAACCCCCGTACATCTCTCATATGGATAATCTCTTCCTCTGAGAAATATCGCTGATCATAGGACGTTCCTTTCTGGAGATAGCCAAGCAACTGATCCACCACCATGCGTGTCTCTTCCGGAGTCATGTTCTTGAAGAACTTCATGTCGCTATAGATCCCCCGTTTCTCGAGGTGATCCTGATACATGCCCCGATCAAACACCACTACTGAAGCGGTGCTCAGAAAGATAATTAAAGCAAGGCAGGCACATGAGAAAGCAAGCAGCACGATATTCTTAGAGATGCCAGCCTTGGCGGAGATCCTGAGGGGGATGCCCCCTACGGGGTATGGGATAGGATCGAAGATCAGTCTCCCGCCTTTGCTGGCTGATCCTTCTTCTTTAGCCACGTGCAAACACCTTCGTTCCGATCCTGATGAAATCAGCTCCTTCCTCCAATGCAACCTGATAATCATTGCTCATGCCCATGGACAAGTGCTTAAGTCCAAGCTTCTCCTTAAGCAGGGCAAGCTTCTTAAACACGGGTCTTGTCTTTTCAGCCTCGGCATGCGGAGCCATCGTCATCAGTCCGAGGATGTCGAGATGCGGTAGTTTTTTCAGGGCAGGCAGTACCTTAATGACTTCTTCCTCTGAAAATCCCTGTTTGCTCCCTTCTCCAGAAACGTTGACCTGCAAAAATATCTTGACCTTCTTCCCCTGCTTTCCTGCTTCCTTGCTGACGAGCTCTGCCAGCTTCATCGAACCAATGGAATGCAGATACTCAAACAGCTGGACTGCTAGCTTGACTTTATTGCTCTGCAGCCTGCCGATCATGTGCCAATGTACGTTTGCTGCTATAGCCTGCTGCCTTTTCTCAGCTTCCTGCACTCTGTTTTCACCCAGATGAACTGCTCCTGCACCTATTGCTTCTTTGATCTCATCAAGCGACCGTTGCTTTGTTACCACGACGAGGCAGATCTCTTTTGCCCGTCGGTGTTTTTTGATGTATTTGTGCAGTTCAGCAAGGTTGTCGAAGATGTTCATATAAGCTCTATAAATCAAAAGGTTTAAATATGTTGACGTTCATAAAATAAGATATGGGAATCGGATCATTTTTCAAAAACCTGTTTGGTAAAAAGCAAGAGACAACGCAATCGCAGACAACATCGGAACCATTCGTGCCTTCGATGGAGTCAACTGCTCCAACGCCGGAGCCAGAGCCAAATACGACAGTTCTTCCATTTGAGCACATGGAACCGATTGACGCGCCAACGGCAGATGACTTCAAAAAGCAAGCCAAGTCAAAAGCTGCGAAGAAGAAGCCTGCCAAGAAGGCAAAGAAACCCAAGTCAAAAGCAAAGAAAGGAAAGAAGTAGCTAGGGTGTTCTTCATTATTTTTTCTTGGTGGTGTTAGCTCTACCCCATAGCATTTGAAAGAACTGCTCATACGAATCAGCAGCTTCCTTGCTGTGGATTAATGTGCCCATGGGTTTTTCTGTCCAGATGATGATGCCTATCTTGTCATTACGGATAATGGTTTCCGTTAGTGGTTCAAATCCTGCTTTGGTATAGCGCACTTCGGACTTTGGATATTTTGATTCAGCTTTCCACGATACCAGCGATGCGTTGAACAACAGTTTTGCAGTAATGCCTTTCTCTGCTCGTTTTTTGTGGTAGTTAACCCACCATGCATCGTTGATCATCAGCGACACACTGCTGGAGCCAAAGGTATGATGCTCAGATCCTCCAGCTTCCAGAAGCTCTAGCAGAAGTTCCTTAATACCCTTAATTCCTTTGAACGCAATCACCTCAGATTTTTGCTTTGCGAGTTCTTGCTTCAGCATCAGCTCGGGAAGAATTTGTTCGAAGCGTTTCTTTTTCTCGTCAAGGTAATCGGTAATGTGCTGAGGATTTGCTGCCTGATAATGCTTTCTCTGACCTTCTTTGACAAACGAGAGCAATCCTTTCTCAACCAGCTTGTTCAGCGTCATGTGCACGACAGAACTTTGGAGTTGACTTTTCTCGATGATAGGGCCAGCAGTTGAGCTTCCAATTTCCAGAAGTGCGAGATATACTTTGATCTCTGCATTTGTTAATCCAATGTCTTCAAGGATGGAGATGTTCATGTGATCACTATCGCCTTTATCTCTTCGATCTTGTCAAACAGTTTATCTTTGGTTACCAACGTGAGGTGGTGTTCCTTTGTCTGAGCGGCAATGATCATATCTGCAAGAGGTAAAGGTTTCCCTTTTGTCGCATAGCGCTGCCTCAGTTCAGCAAGAATTTCAGCAGTGTGAAGCCCCGCTTCAAGGCACAAAAACTTCCTCAGCCAAGCAGTTTTCTCCTGTTTGACTTGATAGGACTGGTTCCTCAAGCCATAGAGAAATTCAAAGTAGCTCATGAAACTGATGCTTGCAGGATGTTGCTCATAGCGCACAATTTCTGCTAAAGCGTGTAACGTTTCCGGAACTTCTTGTTCAATATCGATGAGAATAGAGGTATCCAGGATCAATGCCATAGAGTCTCCCTGAACCCATCCTCTTTGCGGAGAGTAGCTACTGTTTTTCGAATTTCATCTGCTGCCTCTTTGCTTAGCCGATGTTCAATGGTAAGAATATCGTCCCAAAATCTGCGAACTTCTCTTGCTTTGTATGCCGCAAGCAAGTCACCAAAGAACTCGCCCATGTTCTTTTTGTGTTGAGCTGCAAGTGACTTAAACTCCGACCAGCTTGCATCGTCTATCCCTTTAATGGTTTTGACTTCTGCCATAAGTGGTAATAAAGTAATACTTGTATATAAATTTTACTCTAAGGTCGCCGTAATACTAGTATCTCCTCCTTTTCTGGAGAGCGAACGGTTATATACATCGTTCTTTCTCTTACTACTTAGAAATAACTAAAAAAACACAAAACCGGAGGAAACGACCATGAGCTTATACCAGAGTATGAAGAATATATTTGGATATGGAATGAAGAAGCAGAGAACAGAAGGACCGCTTCAGGTATCTCCATCTCCAGATGTCTTGAAAGCATCAGCACAGGCAGCTGTCCCAGAGCCAGCACCAGAAGAACACCACCGAATTGTGCCACCTCCTTTAGCTATTGGCTCAGGTTCTTTGGAGATGCTAATCATCGAAGACACCCCCAAGCATCTTGCAGATGCCAAGAGTACTGCTTCGCAGTGTGTCGGCATCAATTTCACATTTGCTTCAACGTACGAAGAAGCAGAACAGCATCTTCAGCAAAAGAGATTTCATGCAGTGGCGTCTGATATTTTCTTTCCTTTGAAAGCAGGTGAACAGCCGACGTCACATGGTGCACTGAACCTCGGAAAGCTCTTGGACGATGCTGGTACACCATTTGTGTATAACACCTCGGGAAACCATCATGGAGAACAGTATGAAGCATTCCGTGATGCTCGATCAAACATGGGCTATAAAATGGCTGGTAATACTTATGGGTTCAGCACCGGAAAAATAATTGAAGCTTACCTTGATACATGGGAAGAAGAAAAGGGAAGCAAGCAATGGAGTGCTGCTATCAACTACGCCATTCTCTTGGCGTATGGGCATGGTGTGGAGAATGCTGTCCTGGAAAAAGTTGGTGAGATTCTCAAGTTTGCGCCTTATGGAGACTATGGCAAGCTTACGGAAAAGATGGAGGCTGTTCTGGATCATGCACGATCTATTGAACACTTGTTTAAGGATGAGCCATCTGATCGTTGCCCCTGGAGTATTTACGCCATGGACGATGTTCAGGATCAACATCTGTTCTCTGATGGTTCTCACGGCAAAGAATGGACGTGGAATGAGCAGGGATCTTTTGTTTCCCTGAGATCTACGAAAGAAGATGATGAGCGTTTGTTCAGTGAGCTTGAAGCAACGTATAAGCAGCCGTATGTTCAGGCGCTCGACTTCATCAGAACAACGATTGCAAAGTATCAACCAAATCAGGTGAAACCATGAGCTTGTTCAGCAAAACCTGGAAACAACCAACGGTAGCATCTGAAGGGAAGCAAGAGGAACAACCTACAGTTGCAGCTCTCGAAGCACCCGTGGTGGAATTAGCTTCCGTAGGTTACCAAGAGCAGCAGAGACTCAAGCAGAAACGTATGGATCTTGAAAACAGTCTTGAAGAACACAAGAAGGAAGGGATCTTTAAGAAGAGTAGAACGATCAGTCACCTGTTCAAAGAATTAGGCAAGCCCCAGCTTGCTGAAGCTGTTGAGAAGCATTATCAGCAGTTGTTTGGCGACGGCAGCCATGAGAATCCCTATCAGCGTCAGCGCTTCATTCCTTATGTTGGAGACAAAGAATATGAGCAACTCTTCCCTGACGAACTGAAGGCGGTTGCCCAGCTTTGCAATGATATGTATAAGTTAAGAACCCAAAGAGGACATGATCTGGAAGCGATAGACGTCAAATACAAGGTTTCTTTTCCGTCGTATGATTTCCTATTTGGAAAGGCAGGAGATCCAAGACGTGTAAAGGAGTACCTCAATAACAGGCACCGGTACAGCAGCAAGAATGATACCAGCTTCCTTGATCCACATACTATAAACGGCTTGAAAGCAAACGTTATTGCAACGTATGATGCAAAAATCATGGGACTCGTTGAGCAGAAAGAACAAGTTGAACGCCCGATGGTGGAGCTTCATGCCTTGGTAAACCAAGCGAGCGAGCTGCTTGAAAAGCGTACGATGACGAGGGATCAGTACACCCAACTGTACAGCGTTTACCGGACGCTTGAGAGGAAAGAATAAATTTTTTCTTTTTTTTTCTCTCCAATGCTCACGCATGAATAAACCGTTCCCCTTTCCTCTGTGCATCATACTTCTTCACCAGTCCCTTGTAGAGCTTGCCCAGAATGACCGCTATCCTTACCTGCGCTTCCCTCTCTTTGGGAGACGTAAGCCGCTTTTTTCTCTCTAGAAGGAATGAGGCGTATTCCTTGATTTTGCGTTTCTCATATTCAATCTCCTGTTTTGCTAAAAACTGCCCTTCAAAATAATATTTGTGATATAGCCGTGTTGCAAGTTTCTCAATATCTCCCCAGGAGGTGTCTGTATGATGACCCCACTCTAAGTTAAATTCATGAGCTATCCTGTAGAAATTTGTGTCCCTGCCTCCAGAACCTGTTCCTTCTTGGACGAGTTTTAAGAGATCACGCCCTTCCCTGAACCGTTGAGTGTATTCTTCAGCAGAGATTAAACCCCTAGAACGTTTATCATATAAGGAGTCATCTTCTTCCTTGATAGCTCGTGCATATGCTTCAAACACACCTTTATCTTCTGTACCAATCCAATCCCAACACCCATCGGCGTAAACCCGCGTTCCTTTATGCGCAATGAAATCACCTCTTCAAGTGCCTTTCCATTCGGAACCGGAACAAATTTGGCATTCCCAAACTGATGTCCTACCGCATCCTCTTCTCGCGCAATAATCTCACTTCCATGCGGAAGATTCAATTCTCCAACAACATAAGTATCAACCGGATTTAGGTTTACAATCCGCTGCATGATCAGATGAACAGGAATAAGAACCGCAAACTTTACTGAATCCCAGTTTCCATAAACATGTGAGCCGACTTTCCCGTTGAGGGAAAAATGAATAGTTTCCCTTGGAAACTTGACTTCCCGTTCCTTCGACCGCTTGTCGTTACTAAAAATCTTGCCCGTAAACTGGCCAGTTGTTCTCATAACTCCGTTTTCCGGAAAATGGTTTGTTACATGCACTGCAATGAGCTGCTCTGGACGGAAATTTAGCTGAAGCCGTCGCATCTCCTCCAGCTTCCGGTTAAAGTAGGCAATCTTATCCTGTTCTCTCTTTGCCTGCTGTCCTGCCAGCTCCTTGAGTTCTGCAAGATCTCTCTGATTAAATAGTCGTTCTATCTCCCGATTCTCAGCAACGATTCTTGAAGCTTCCCTCGCCATCTCTCCGAGACGGAAGGATGCCCCGTCCAGCGGATGCTCATGCTCGAACCTGTCCAGCTGCTTAAAATGCTCTTGAAACGACTGCACGCAAGCAGTAACTTCTTGCTTCCTTGTCTCTTCCAGCTCGGCAAACCGAAAATAATTTTGGCTCTTGCGGAATCTCTCTTCTATTTCTTTCAGCTGGCGGAACAACAGATTTGCTGCTGCTTCCTGTGCCATAACTTTCTCTTTGTGTTCCATAAGGCAGGCAAGAATGCGCCGGATTGTTTCTGGATGCTTATAGACGATCTCTTCAAGCAATTCCTTGTCATCATGCGAGTTTATAACTGAATGGAGCAGTGGAAGGGAGAGTATCCATTGGACAGTTTCCTCTTCCGTGTCATTTCCAAAATCCATAAGGAGATACTTATTCTGGAGTTCAAGGATAGTACCCAGATTTTGCAGTTCTTTCTCAACTTCCTCAAAGATCCGCTCCTTGTCTGATGCTCTTTGTTTGCCCTGAAATGCCCAAGAGAAAACTCCTGTCGGTGCAACATCCAACAATGCCGTTGCATTCTTCACCACGAGCTCGCTCTTTGCCAACGATCTCTTCTCTAGTATCAAGAGAACCCTGCAGGCCTTCTGGATCTTCTGGCATGCAGCGATTATCCCTGAAGCACGTGTTGACGGTGTCATGTTTTGTTATAACCATTAATGTGTTATCTATATAATCCTTTTTCTTTGTTGGGCTCTGACGAAAATGTTAGTTCTGCCATCCTTCTGTGAGCATTCTTAGAAGAATCGGTTTGAGCGAGAAGGGTGTTCCAGAGGTGAAATCACTCGAGGACTAAGGTCAGCTCGAGTGATACACTTGCTTCGCAAGAATTCTCGCCAGCAAATGAACCCTAAATCATGCGAACCGATGGCAGAACCTCGCATCTTGCGTGATTTTCGTCAGAGCCTCTTTGTTGTTCTTCCACTGGTCAACCGCCCCCATAATGCTTTTAAACTGCATCAGCATTATTCTTCCATGATCCGCCTCTTAACTGAGCCACATGATGATAATCTGACCAAAGGCATGATGCAGTCGTTGTTCAGGAAGTGGTTCTTCAACAAGTTTAAAGAGCTCAGCGAGCCGCAGCGCTATGCCATGTATAACGTCCATTGCAGGATCAACACCTTAGTCAGCGCTCCGACGGGCAGTGGTAAGACCTTGTGTGCGTTTGGAGCGATCCTCAATGAGCTCATCGGTCTCTCCGAGCGTAATGCTCTCGAGAACAAAGTCTATTGTGTTTATGTTAATCCACTTAAAGCACTCTCTCGGGATATTGAAGTCAACCTTACCACTCCCTTAAAAGAAATGGAAGAGCTCGCCGGCAAACCATTAGGCATTCGCGTTGCAACCAGAACGGGTGATACATCAGCGTCAGAAAAATCTGCCATGCTCAAAAAACCGCCACACATTCTCATCACGACTCCTGAAAGCTTGGCAATCATGCTCAGCAGCAGCAAATTTATTGAAAACTTGAAGCAGGTCGAATGGTGCATTGTCGATGAAGTGCACGCCTTAGCAGAAAACAAGCGAGGTGTCCATCTCTCACTCAGTCTCGAGCGTTTGCATTTTCACTCGCAGGGCATGTGCAGAATTGGGTTGAGTGCTACTGTCTCTCCCTTAGATGAAGTCGCTCGTTTCTTGGTTGGTGTTGATCGTCCCTGCGATCTCATCGATGTCAAGTTCATCAAGAAGATGGATCTCCA
The DNA here is from genome assembly GCA_016219835.1 of Candidatus Woesearchaeota archaeon. GTDB lineage: Archaea > Nanobdellota > Nanobdellia > Woesearchaeales > JACRKL01 > JACRKL01. The sequence goes on along the minus strand of JACRKL010000128.1, from coordinate 23,147 downwards.
AGTGCTCTGTCCCGTCTCCAACATTATTGATACGCCGCATGAAACGTTGCATCGCAAGATGTATGAGATGATTGACTCACTGATTCAAGAACATAAAACAACGCTTATCTTCACGAACACCAGAGCTGCAACCGAGCGTGTCGTTAACCATCTTAAAGAAAAGTTCCCGGCAAAATACCTGGAAAATATCGGTGCGCATCACGGCAGCCTTTCCAAAGAAACAAGATACCACATCGAGGACAGCTTGCGTCAGGGTAAGCTGAAAGTGGTGGTAACTTCAACCTCGCTGGAGTTAGGCATTGACATCGGTTTTATTGATCTCGTCATTCTCTTGGGTAGTCCAAAGAGCATTGCCCGATGCTTGCAGCGCATTGGCAGAAGTGGTCACAAGCTGCATGAAGTTGCAAAAGGAAGAATCATCGTGCTTGATCGCGATGATCTCGTCGAATGCAGCGTCCTGCTCAAGAACGCGCTAGAACAAAAAATAGACCGCATCAACATTCCGAAAAGCAGCCTTGATGTCTTAGCACAGCAGATTTTTGGTATGGCCATTGAGCAAGTGTGGGATGAAGATCTCTTGCTTGGCGTCTTGCGGAGAAGCTACTGCTATCAGGGTCTCTCCAAGCAGACATTTAACGAAATCTTGGACTATCTTTCCGGTGCGTATGCATCGCTGGAAGATCGTCATGTCTATGCAAAAATCTGGCGCAATGAAGGAAAGATCGGAAAGAAAGGCATGATGAGCAGAGTAATGTACATGACGAATGTGGGGACGATTCCGGATGAATCATTTATCACCGTCAAAGTAGGCGATCATGCCGTAGGTCATATTGATGAAGCATTTCTCGAACGCTTAAAACGCGGAGATGTCTTTGTCTTGGGCGGAGAGAAATATGAATTTCAATTTGCCAGAGGTATGGTTGCACAAGTTACCGCTTCAGTCATGAGACCTCCAACGATTCCGTCATGGGCAAGTGAGATGTTGCCGTTGAGTTATGACCTTGCTCTCGACATCGGCAAATTCCGAAGATTGCTGCGTGAAAAATTTACCGCAGGAGAGACCGAGGAGGAAATCCTTGCCTTCATAAACCGCTATGTCTATGCAGATCAGAACAGCGCCCATGCACTCTATGATTACATGAAAGAGCAGTTTGCCTATGCTGTTATTCCCAACGATAAAAACATGCTCATCGAGCATTTTGAGGAGGAGAAAGGCAGAGAGTATTATTTTTTCCATGCGCTCTATGGCAGAAGAGTTAATGACGTGTTGGCAAGAGCTGTTGCTTTTGCGATTGCAAGAATGCAGCACCGTGATGTGGAAATCGGGATTAATGACCACGGCTTTTCCATCGCTTCGGAGAGCAGGGTTGATGCAAAAAAAGCATTGCAAATGCTCAAAGCAAACGAACTTCGTGGCACGATGGAACTTGCCCTCGATAAAACGGAAATCTTAAAGCGAAGATTCCGACATTGTGCTGGAAGAGCATTAATGATCCTCCGCAATTACCGTGGCCATCGCAAGCGTGTAGGCATGCAACAAGTCAGCTCACAGTTACTCTTGGCTGCCGTGAGAAGAATTTCAGAACAATTCCCCATCTTGAAAGAAGCAAGAAGAGAAGTGCTTAATGATCTCATGGACTTGCCTCATGCACAAGAGGTACTTACTAACATTGAATCTGGGGATATCACGCTAACGGAAATTACGACACAAATTCCCAGTCCATTCGCTTTCAACCTGTATGTCCAGGGATTTACCGATGTGATCAAGATCGAGGAGAAAGTTGAATTCCTGCGCAGGATGCATGAGATGGTATTGGCGAAGATTGAGCTGAAGAAAGGGAAGAAGGAGCTTTAGAGCCAAGTATTCTTTCATAGTCTTTTGGCGTGAAAAACGGCTGCGCAAAAAGGTCAGATCAAAACTCCCATCCCTGATATGGGATAGCTCTATCACCAATAAGCTTACTCTCTCTGATATCCATTATACCATCATAACCACATCTTGGATCAGCGTTTCTAATAGAGAGTGGGTTACCTTTGCCTATTGGCTGCTTATAGAGTATTTGAAAATCAGTTGCATCACCAGGTCTTGTTGGATAAGGACTCTTGTCATATTTCATAACCAACAGATCTCTTCCTGAAAAACTATCTTTACCTTCTTCGACAGCTACCGGTCTTTGATTTTCCTCTTCAAAGTTCAGCCTCTCAAGTGTTTTTATCACTAACATTCTTCCTTGCTTTGTAACAGGACCTGTTAATTCAAGGCACAGCTTATCTAGTTCAGACTCAAGCGGAACAAACATCATCTCTCTAAGAAGGCGCCTTTCTCTATCATATTCATCCGCTTTTAGCATGTTCCATGTTGTTGGCATAGCTGTTATGTCCTTCTCGTATTCATCAAATTCGCTAACCTTTAGACAAACAGCCTCCCTAGGTTTCCAGTAATAGATTCCGCCGCTCTGCGATGCAAACAGAAAAGAGTGCCAGACAAACTCATGAAACGGGATATTTAGTTCCCGATATCTGGTATCTACTCTTAGAGGAAATGACCCTTCAACAAACTGTTTATACCCTACAAGGCTGAAAAAGTTATTCTCAAGAAGCGCGTGCGTAGCAGCAAGATCCCAATCAAGGCTGAGTTTTCTCTCAAGGTTATCTCCAACTTCTTCCAGGATGGCAGCTGCTTTCTCAGGGACAAGCTTTTCAAGTGGTGTACCTTCAGTTATATGCTTTTGCCAGAGATAGTTAGGGATATGATAAAAGTGATCTATCTTATCCGTTGGGATAATGGATTCAAAGATGGAACCATACCCACTACATCTGCTCATGAGGTCATCAGATAGGAGCGTCGTACCTATCTCACTTTTATGTTGCTTTCTATACTCATGATATGCTGCCTGATTTCTTTCTCGCAGAGGTCGTCCTATGAGTCTTCTAAGCCAAGATTCTATACTCTGAATATGTTCTTCATCTGCCATGTTGTTATTGAGTAATGGTATCTGGGATATAAATATTACTCCCCCCTTAATGGAGAACATTTATATAATTCAGGATATCTCTTCCTTTATGATTAAAGAAAAACTGCACAAGATTGGGCTTACCAAGGGAGAGAGCGAGATCTACGAACTGCTTATTGAGTCTGGTGAGACTAAGGCAGGCGCGATCATCAAGAGATCAAACCTTGCGAGTTCGAAAGTTTATGATGTTCTCCAAAAACTGCTGAATAAGGGTCTTGCTAGCTTTATTGAAAAAGAAGGTGTTAGACACTACCAAGCAACGCCGCCTGAGCGTCTTGTTGACTTTCTTGAGGAGAAGAAGATTGAAATTCAAGATGCGCAGCAGGAAATGGTTGCTCTTATCTCAGTTATCAAAGCAAAACAGGCAAACAAGTCAGAGCATAGCAACGTTAGAATGTATCTTGGCAATCAGGGACCACAAATAGTGCTCAAAGAGCTTGCAGAAGGAAGCAAAGAAACAGGGTACAATTATGGTTATGGAACGCAGGAAAATCCCTTTGTTCAATTTTTCCCTCATGACCTTAAAGCATTCTTTGACGCTGAAAAGAAACACAAGCTCAAGACGCTGCTTATTTTTGCTCAAGGTCATCGACAACAACAGCCGCATGCAGAGATTAGATATTTGCCTTCGGAGTTTATTGCACCGGTAAGGACGATGATCGCAGGAAGCAAAGTGTTTCTTGTTGATTTTACAAAACCTTTCACGACCATAATCCTAGAGAATAGACAAATAGCGCAGAGCTATATCGACCACTTTATGTTTCTCTGGAAGATCGCGAAAAAGTAAAACATCATCTTTAAATCCTCAACCAAAATCTTAGCTCTATGCTCTACGACGGGAACTTTCGTATAGAGAAAGATGAACCAGAACTTATTCCCTTAGACATAAGCATACCTGAATTGATCCTAAGAAATGAAGCTGGTGCATTGCATGTTTTTTCTCCCTATCCCGTTGTTCCTTTCTTAATCAGTCATCTCTCTGAACGGCAGCCAGAACATCGATGGAAACGGAAACCTCTTGTTGCATTGCCGGGAAGCGGTGAATGTTTCTATTGCATTACTGATCCTGAAAGCAGAAATCCTGCGGGTGGCTTTGTTTACGATGCAGGCATGCTTTACTTTGCCTCACATCTCATAAACCTTGCACATGATCGTGATGCTTATCGTCAAATCCCCGATATTATTCATGGAACCTATTTTACCGATCTCAGCTTTCGTCAGGTCGTCGAATCCTTTGCTCAGGAGAAGATTCCTCTCTTCCGTACGCTTGATGAAGTCGTCTATTATGACAAGCATAGGTCTCGATGGCCAAACGCCACTATTCCTAATCTTGGAGCAATGTCGTATGAGGAAGCATTTAGACTCCTTCAAATTTAACCGTTTGAAAACCCTCTACATTTAAATATCTCAGCACTCACAATCTTTCTATGCCCTCCTTACTCCCTCTCAAGCTTCGTATCCGTCGCTTCAATGAAATACATCTCCATCTCGTTGAAGAATTGGTTGAGCTCTTAACACCTTGGCTGATTTTTGTCCTCTTATTCATGCTTATCGGCGTCTTTGCTGCCCAGATCAATGGTGCTATGCTCTGGATGTTTGGACATGCATCCGAGCAGCTGGCTGCCTATGGTGTCTTCCTCCAGCAGCATCACCAGATTGTTGAACTTGCTGATCTGCAGGTTATCCTGTTTATTGTTATGGACTTGTATTTTAAGTTCTTTGAGTCACCAAGTCTGGGCAGGTTTCTAAGGATGTATTTCATTGATATTCTTGCAGTCCTTCCTTTAGGATGGGCTATTGGGCGCTTGAGTGCTCCGGGAAGATTAGGCGAGGAGTTCATCACCCAAGGTCAGCAGCTTGCGCATGTGACTGCTGATTCTGAGAAGATCGCAGCAAAAGAAGTGAGGTTGATTGAGAAAGAAGTAAGAGCTACACGAGTATGGTACCCCATTATTTCCCGGCTGCAAAAGCTCCTGCGGCTTGCTCGTTTGATGAAACCGACTACGTATAAGAAGAAGGGATCAAAGAAATAAAATAAAAAGAATGTACCTGACCTACTTCGCCGCCAGATGCACTAAATTCTCAAACGACTTCACGAAGAACGGTGCTTTGGTCCAGATCGCTACTTCATAGCTCGGATGCAAATCCTTCTGGCTGTCGTACATCATGAAGATCATCAGTTCGTTGTCGATGATGATAAACCTTCCTTTGATCTTGTCATGACTGTGCACTGCTACATTAGCTGACATAGACTTGAGGATATGCTCTGCTCTTCCATCCACTGGTCCAACAAACGTAATCTTGATGCTCTTGTTGCCTGCTTTTTTGTACGCGCTCTTGAGCATGCTAACTTTTCGGGTGAACGCATTTTTTGTCGTTACAATGGTAATACTTTTTTTAGCATCGCGCATCGCATGCTTGACAAAAGCAGTAATCGCTTCTCTTCCCACAACTGCGCCGCTCATATCGGTCGGATCAATGTGTTCGATGCCGTTCTTGTAGAGCAATTCCAGCTCGGAAAAGACATCCATCTCCTTGATCGTCTGCAATGTCTCTGCATGCTGTTCTGCATGCTTCTTAATTTCCTGCTTCATGCGCTTGACGACTTCTTCCGGAGGAACGGCAATGTAGTTGATCGGCTTTCCTAATTTCATAATCACAAATCCTTTCTTTTCTAAACTCTCAAGAACGTCGTAGCTCCTTGATCTTGGCACATTAGAAATCTCAGACAATGTCCCTGCAGATGCAATGCCCCTGGAAAGCAAAGCAGTCCATATCTTTGCTTCATAAATATTCAAATCAAATTTTCTCTTGACGTCGTCAAGAAACGTTTTGGAAAATGCCATTCTAAACCCCCCCTCTGTGACAATTAATCTTGATTGAAGAGAAACCTCTTTATAAATATTGTCATTACCTCGAAGGTAAAAATTATATACTAGCATATTGGCATGAACGTATGACTTCCTTACTCTTCGTTGTTTTGATTATCTTGTTTTCTACAGGTTTAGGGGTGATAACTGGGGTCGTGCTTGCCTTGCTTGCTCATGAAGAGATTGCTTATGGAATGTCGTACCTTCGTTTCACAAGTCACGGTATCACGTTTGCCCTTCTGATGTCCTTTTTTTCTACCATGGCACCGCTTCCTGCAGCAGTGCTTCTTGCTTTTGGCTTGCAGATCATCATGCAGCGTTTTTTCTCTCGAGTTCGTGTACTTGTCTTCTTTGTTCTCTGTCTGATGCTGTCATCAACACTTCTCTTTTCATTAGCTCTGGGCTTGCTTTTCCTCTGGTGCATGATCGAGGGCAGTATCATCGCACCGGCGTTGCATATTTCTAAGTGCAGACGGCTCCGGTGAAAATGTCAGTTCTGCCATCCTCATGTGAGCATCAGTAGCATAAACCATTCAGGCGGAAAGGGAATTCCAATGGGAATTTCCGCTAGCAGAATACCCAGAAACCATGCGAACCGATGGCAGAACCTCGCATCTTGCGAGATTTTCACCAGAGCCAGTGCAGACATCATCTATTTAAGTAATCATCCTCTTGAGTACCTATGATTCCTTATCTGATGCAGGTCTTTGGCAACCAGAGCAGGGCGTTTGAGATTATGGAAGTGCTTGCAGGAATAAAACCCGTTGCAAGGATGATCATTCCGGAGCACCTTCAGAAAGGTGTTGAGAACTATTGTACCTCAAACAAAATTGCGTTCTGCTGGGGAGCGGCAGTCGGATCTTCGTCAAGTGGCGGGTATTCAAGCAAAGGCTATCTGATTCCCAGAGAACAGAACAAGCAGACGTCGCAGCTGTTCTATGCATCTCTCACAAAAGAGGATGCCGATCGTGCTGCTTTTCTGGAACAACGGCAGGATCATCTTGGCTTGGGCAACGTTCTGGGTTATCCATCATGCTGTTGCTCATTCTTTAAGAAGCATCATCAGCAAGAAGAGCAAAAGAACAACGACTTTGTGCTTCCTGCTTTTGACAACACGGTAGGAGATACTGCTCCTTTCCCCATGAACATTTTCGGGCGGTACTTTGATTTCCCGACGTTGAGCCATTGCCCATGTTCGTTTCATTGCAATGAGTCTTTGAAGATGGCTGAAAGAAGGCTTCAGCTGATCCATGAGGATGATCCCCGAGTGTCTAGATCCATGGAAATCCATCTTCGTACACTTGCTGTATACTCCGACAAGGGTATTTTTCTCTTCAAAGGTACATATGCAGCTGGTCGTTTTAGGTACACTTCTTTTATGGTGGATCAATCTTCTCCTATAGTACAGCAACTTCACGAGAACGGAACGTTGACTCTGAAAGATCATCATGTTGTTGGTATAATGGAAGGAAAAGATGCGCGGGGGATGGTGTTTGAGTGAATCTCTATCTTGTGATTTTCTCGTCAAAAACCGGAGCGTAGATGCATCGGGATGCCCCTTACGGGGAATGTCGATTATTAGAAAGCAGAAGCGAAGGTTTTGAGCTGCTCAGTCGAGCGATAGCGAGACTTTCTACAGAGCCCTTTCGGCAGGCTCTGACGAAATCCGAAGGATTTTCAGATTTTCTGTCGAGATCTTTTTTAAGGCATGCACCGATAACCGAGAGATGGAAATGACAGATAATACGCTTCTTCAACTTAGTATGATTCTGTGCATCATCGGCATTGCCCTGATCATAATCATCTCTGCTCTCGTACCGCTGCCGGAGAAGATGATTCAGCTTGCTGACGACCAAGAGATGGTAAGGCTTCACGGAGTGATTCTAGATGTCAAGCATACGACGGGAACAACACAGCTAACGGTGCAGCATGCTTGCGTGAGTGAAGCTGTTGCGTTTGATCAGCTGGAAGTGCAACAAGGAGATACTGTAGAGGTCACCGGAAGAGTCTCCAACAATAGGGGCAAGAAAGAAGTGCTCATAGACCAGATGAAGATCGTTGAAAGATCGTAACCTTTAAAATTAAAAAATGATTCCCTTGAATATTCTGGATTACCATGGAAGAAAACTACCCCTATCTTCATCTGCAATCGCTCATGAACAACGAGTTATGGCAACGCTTGCAGAATGCAGAGTTCAACTACCTCGCGTTTCTAGATGCATTTGCACGGCAGCAGCTCCAGCAGAGAGAGAGCCTCCACCTGTATGACACTGGCGCTTTGGCTTTTGATCGACTAAAATCGGAAGGTGCTTTTGGAAATGACCTTCAGTCTTTGGTCACGAAGCAATACCTGATTATTTCAGAGATCAGACCTCATGACCTTACTGATGAACTTCACTTCCATTATCAGGAAGCATTGGAAGGCAGACCCATCACGCTGGCTTATGAATCATTGTTTCTCACCACACGAGACGAGTTTCAGCAAGGCGCAGTTCTCAGAGGAAAACCCTGCTGGAATGTGATTACCGGCGAGATCATCGTGAGAATCAGACGAACAGCAGTAAGCCATCTGTCCAGTGCAAAGATCCTCTACGCTTACAACAAAGGGCAGAGCAAGAACGAAGGCTCACTTTGGATTATGGATGGGGCATACATTAACCCGGAAAGAATCAGAGAACATGGGTTGACGGATTAATGCATAGAAGAAAAGCAAAAAGAAAAGGCGGAATGCCCAACAGATTACAACCCGCTGTCTCTCTTCAGGGCTTCTGCCTTGTCACATTTCTCCCAAGTGAATTCTTCTTCATGCCGTCCGAAATGACCGTAGGATGCTGATTTTTTATAGATCGGACGCCTCAAGTTCAGGGAATCAATAATTCCTTTTGGCGTGAGGGAGAAATGCTTTCGAACGAGTTCCGCCATCTTTGCTTCAGGGATTTTTGCAGTTCCAAAACAATCAACGTTGACCGAAGTAGGTTGGGCAACGCCTATTGCATAGGACAATTGCACTTCACACTTACTGGCAAGGTTGGCAGCAACAATATTCTTGGCAATATAGCGTGCCATGTACGCTCCGCTTCTGTCCACTTTCGTTGGATCTTTCCCCGAGAAAGCACCGCCGCCATGCCTGCCGACACCACCATAGGTATCGACAATGATCTTACGTCCTGTTACTCCCGTATCGCCTTGTGGACCACCGATGACGAACTTACCCGTTGCATTGATGTGGAGTTTTGTATTTGCATCGAGCAATGTTCCGCACACGGGCTTGATAACTTCTCGAAGAATGTCTCTGCGCACCTGTTCTAAATTAATTTCTTCACGATGCTGTGCTGCAATAACAACGGCATCAACACGCACGGGCTTGCCATGGTGGTACTCAACAGAAACCTGGCTTTTGCCATCAGGACCAAGATACGGAAGCGTGCCGTTTTTACGAACTTCAGACAAGCGCCGAGTCAAGCGGTGTGAGAGCATAATCGGAAGAGGCATGAGTTCCGGAGTTTCATCGCATGCAAAGCCATACATCATACCCTGATCGCCTGCCCCTTGCTCTTTGTCTTTGCTTTCATCTACGCCTTGTGCAATATCCGGAGACTGTTCATGGATGCTTACCAAGACACCGGCATCTTCGCAATCAATGCCGTAGCCAGGGTCAGTGTAGCCAATAGCGCGCAATGTATCTCGTACCACTTTCTGCACATCGACAAACCCTTTGGTGGTAACTTCACCGGCGACCATGACTAAGCCAGTCGTCGTCAAGGTTTCCACAGCAACGCGAGAATAAGGATCCTGCTTATACAATTCGTCAAGGATGCCATCGCTGACTTGGTCACAGATTTTATCGGGATGACCTTCCGTAACACTTTCCGAAGTTATAAAATAGACGTCGTTCATGGTTTCCCTCCAAGGATAACTCTTGAGACTCCAGAAGATCATCAGCGTTTAAAAATATTCATGGCAGAAATATTCTTAGAGGAATATCTCTTGTTGATAATATTCCTTGTTGTTGCAGTTCAAGAGAGAATGAACCCCTAGAAACGGATGTGATCGAGCACGCTGTGGGCATCCTGTGCAGCGAGGGCTGAGCCAAGATGTTGAGCATCTTTTCCCAGAGAAATCAGGACTTTCGTTTTCATGAATGCCGCATCATGGTTGGTAATTCTGGCGAGTTGATCTGCTGCAATCATGCCATAGGGATAGCCCAAAAAGACAGGGTCATGAGCATGGGATGCAAGGAGCAGTGCGATCTGCTGCAACGGCTGGTCATGAAGAAACTCAAGGCGAAAAAGATGCGTCGCCTTTGGATGAAGTTTCACAAATGCAGTATCCGGTTGCGTAGGTTGACAAGCTGCACACGGATGATAGTACCATGCACCCGAAGGAGCCATCTGCTGCAGAAGGGAAGAAACACTCTTGCCGTTTTCAGTGAGCAAGGTGTCTGTTTTTGCAAGTGCGGTAAGCAAAATATTCTGCTGCATTGCAGTTGCAGTGAGCAAACGAGGGTAGGTATCATCGTACGCAATGTTCTCTTGCAACTGACCATCCAGCAACAGAAGATCACCCTTGCGGAGCGTAGAGAGCATTGATTCTGCCATCTGCAATTCTGCCCTTCGGCGAAAGAGATCACCCATGCGTGAGATCGGCATACGAAAGTGACCTTGCCGGAGAGCAGGATCAAACGGATCAACTTCGCAGGATGCCAGAGAAAAGTTACCCTGCAGAATCGATGGATGTGCAGTATAGATCAGGCTCTTGCTTTTAGTGGCATGGCAGTATAACAGAAATTCCACCATTTTTCGTTCTATGCATTGGTCATGCTGGAAGACGCAGGCAGCGATGCGCATCAGTTGCAGGGAGAAATTTGCGCCGCCCAACAGCTCCTGATTGCCGCCGTCAACAAAGGCAATACGAGGAGTAGATCCAATCCCAGAATCGCGGAGAGAAAGCGTATGGAAATTGCTGCTGCTGATTTCCAAGCCGTCATAGGTAGCATTACCAAAGAAGATACGTTCGCCCTGCTGTGGAGAAGCACGAAGATCATCAGCAAAACGGCGGAGTATTTCTTTCATGAGGTTTGGAAAGCTGAGGAGGTTTTTATGTGTTTACAGTATGCTGGCTGCATCCCTAAACTGGGTACTGCCCTCTCCATGTCTCTCACCTATAACAATATAAAAGGCAGCCATTTTAAGCATCTTGTTGAACATGCTTGATCAATTCCTCGACACCATACGAAAGCAGCGGCTTTCTCCGTTTACCGAATCTGCTGCTCCGGAAAGCTTAGACAAAAAGAAGTCTGCATTTAAGACGAAAGAAGCAAAGGCAGTGCAGACAAGGGTGCTCGAGAGAATATCAAGAAGATTTCATTTTGCAGCAACTGCCAGGCTGCTGACGCTTCTTGAGACGTCATCACCTGAAGAAATCAAGCAACGGCAATCTTTTTTCCAGTCCTTGCCAACCATAGGCGGCCATTTTCTGGAGACCATGAAGGAACCAAAGCCATACTGGAAGCCGCCGTATAACATCATCATCGCTACGGAAGATGAGCATGCTTACCTTGATTTCAGAAGAAGAGCGATTCCGGTCATGCTGGTGCAGTCAGCCCATGATCTTCGCGAACTCGAAGGATATGATCTCGTGCAAGTTGTTGGCGCAGATACGTACAGAGAAGCGCTGGAACAACTCCCCCAGACCGTCTTTGTAGAGAAAGATGAAGCGTATCTGGAGCACTATCTCGTGATGTTATCGGCATGGAAGGAAAATCTTCAGGTACTTGAAAATGTGCAACTACCGCCACTCCTGCAAAACCGGATCAAACTGGAAAACTTAGTGCCACTCTTAGGATTGCTGGAAAGGCATGACCAAAAAATCGACGAAGAAATGCTGCAGCACGCGTGCAAAAAGATCAATCAACGGCTCAATGAGCACTTGCAGGGATTAACCCTTTCCGGAGAAGCACTGATCACGGCAATGAGCAAAGGAATCTATCCCGAAGATGTTCGACGAGTGATTGCGGAAAGCATGCAGCAGTCGGGTCTTCCTGCGATGTTGTTTACCATGGCTATTCCCGTTGCACCGGATCTTGAAGCGTTGCAGAACTACACTAAAGATCAGGGCAATGAGCAGTCTACAACATTTGTACGCAAACTGAAGCAACATGCCCTTGCGTTAAGGAGTATTCCTGAAGAGCTCAAGAGGATAGAAGAGTGTCTGCTGTTGGCTGATTTCATTGCAGGCACGAGTCCATTTCTGCAGGGTCATTATCCTCAACTCAGCGAACAGGTGAGGATACAGCATGCCAGAAATCTGTTCCTGCAAAAGCCTGAGCCGATTTCTTTTCATCTTACTGCGGAAGACCGTTGCTCGATGTTAACCGGAGCAAACAGCGGAGGAAAAACAACGCTGCTGGAGCATCTCCTCCAGATCATTGTCTTCCATCACCTTGGGCTTCCAGTCGATGGAACCGTTGAGTTGCCGTTGTTCACTGAGATCTATTACTTCGCCAAAACCAAAGGTGGCATGAGTAAAGGGGCATTTGAAACGTTGCTTAATCAAATGGCTTCTGTCACGCCTGGAAAACAGACGCTGCTGCTTGCCGATGAGATCGAAGCAGTCACCGAACCAGGTGTTGCAGCGAAGATTATTTGTGCGACTGCTGCTTATTTCATAGAGCACGGATGCTGGATGATCATCGCTACCCATCTTGGGCAGGAGATCAGCAAGCAGCTTCCTCCGCATGCAAGGATCGATGGCATTGAAGCAAAAGGGCTGAATGAGCAGATGGAGCTCATCGTCGACCATAATCCAGTATTAGGAAGATTAGCTCATTCAACACCGGAATTGATCGTCGAGAAAATGGCGAGAACAACAAACAGTCGGTATATCGCGTATGTCTATGATCTCATGAAAGTAAACGGTCAGTCGTAAACCTTTTAAAGCAACCACCTTTATCCCGTCATATGCACCTTGCCAAACTCACTATTCAGGGAAATCCCAACGTAGGACTGTATGCCTATGCAAATAACAGGTATTGCATTGTTGGACCGGGAATACCAGAGAAGACGATGAAAGAGATAAAGGAAGCATTGGATGCAGAGATTATTGTGACCACAATCTGTGGCACATCGCTGGTTGGGATTTTCTTGGCAGGCAACAAGCATGGGCTTCTCATTCCGAGCATTGCTTTTCCTTATGAGATCGAAACATTAAAGAAACATGGCATTCCATGTACCGTGTTACCTACAAGACTCACTGCCTTGGGGAATAATATTCTCGTGAATGATCACGGTGCATTGGTGAACAAAGATTTCTCGAAGCAGGACATCGAGCAGATTACGCAGGTATTGAACGTGCCGGTCAAAAAAGGAGAGATTGCCTCGATGTCGAATGTGGGAAGTCTTGCGGCTGTAAATAACAAAGGATGTTTGATCCACCGTGATGTTCTTGCGTTTGAAAAAGAGATGGTTGAAGAGTTGTTGAAAGTCCCCTGTATGGAAGGGACAATCAACTTAGGCGTATCTCACATTCATTCCGGCATCATTTGCAATGACCATGGGCTGATCGTTGGAGATCAGTGCGGCGGACCAGAGATTGTGAATGCCGATGAAGCATTGGGATTCTTGAACAGGTGATCATGACCCATGAAAGAACGCAAGCTTAGTCTGATTGCAAGTCTCAACAGCCAAGAACTTGCAGCAAAAGTCAGCGAGCATCTTACAGTTCCATTAAAAAAGATAGATGTTGAGCAGTTCAAGAACGGAGAAATCTATGTGAAGGCAGAGGAATCAGTCCGTGGAACTGAAGTGTTTATTATTCATGCTCCTACCGGAAATCTGAACGAGAATTTTATTGGATTGTTAGTTTTGATTGATGCATTAAAGCGCGCCTCTGCAGGCGATATTACCGTTGTCATGCCGTATTTTATTTACTCTCGGCAGGACAAGCAAGCTGCTGTGCGAGAACCAATTACTGCACGATTAGTTGCTAATCTTTTGGAGACGAGTGGCATCAACCGTATGGTGACCTTTGACCTTCATTCAGGAGCCATCCAAGGTTTTTTTAATGTGGCAACCGATAACATCAGCGCTATTCCCGTGTTTGCAAAATACTTTATTGAAAAGAGTATGGACAACATTGTTGTTGTTTCTCCTGATGCCGGCGGAACAAAACGGGCAAGAAGTTTTGCCCAGCTGCTCAATGCTCCGCTTGCAGTTATCGACAAGCGAAGGACGAGCCATAATGTGGCAACCGCCTTGCATGTGCTCGGTGATGTAGAAGGAAAGCATGCGATCATCATCGACGACATTATTGATACAGCAGGCTCGATTGTCGAAGCCGCCCGATGCCTTAAGGAAAAAGGTGCACTGGATATCTATGCAGCAGCAACGCATGGGGTTTTTTCTGAGCCGGCGTTTGAACGCATCAAAGGATCTCCCTTCAAGGAAGTATTAGTGACTGATTCTTTGCCCTTGTCGCATTCGCAGGAGAAGATCCGTGTGCTTTCCATTGCGCAGATTCTTGCAGAAGCGATTGACCGCATCCATAGCAACGAACCGTTGAGCGATATGTCGCTGTTCAAAGGAACGACGTTGTTTGGGTGAGTGATGGAAAGCTCGATATTCTGATCAAACGCAAGGCTTAGAAACTCCACTACCTTTATATACAACGATCCTTTTCTGTGGACTATGAACCATCATCAGAAAGAAAACGTAAACAACGCACCAGTCAGCAATACCAAGCAGAACGACGTTGAAGCGCAGAAGCAACTCCTCCAAGAGAAGTACATGGAATACCAAATGTTCGAGCAGCAGAAGAAAGCAATAGAAGAACAGCTGCAAACGTTAGTGCAGCAGTTGCAGGAAGCGATGAACACGGTTATGGTACTCGATAGTTTCAGTGCAGCAGCCGATGGCAGCGAAGTTTTGATACCCGTTTCCAACGGCATTTTTGCAAAAGCAAGCTTGATGCAAGAGCAGAAGGTTGCCGTAAACGTCGGAGCAAATATTGTTGTTGAGAAAACCGTTGATGAAGCAAAGCAGATGATCGAACAGCAAATTCACCACCTCAGCCATTACCAAAAGCAGTTCGAGCAGCAGCTGGATGCAATGGCACATCATGTCAAAAAACTGGAGCAGGAGCTAACCAAGCTCATTGCATAAACCATGTTTGGCTTTCTGAAAGACAAGTTAAAGGGAGCATTGCAGAAGTTCTCGAAGAGCGCAGAGGAGACTGCGAAAGAAGTAGATGTTGAACAAGACAAGGAAGAGATTACTCCATCGCCGCAGATAGAGCCAACTCCTGAAAAGAGGGAAGAAAAGAAAAGTTTTTTTGCAAAGCTCAAAGAGACGTTTACAGGGAAAAAAGAAGAGCAAAAGAGGGAAGAAGAAGCACGACCAAAAATCGTTGAGCAGAAGAACGAATCAGCTAAAGAGGAGAAACTGCAACTAAAAAAGCAGCACGAAAAAACTGAGAAACCGGAAGCGAAGAAGAAAGAGAAAAAGCCCGCAACGGAGAAAGAAGAACAGGAAGCAAAGCCAGTCAAGAAGATAGTGCATCCTGCCGAAAAAATCAAAGAGCAGAAGTCTCCAAGAACAGAGAGCAAAGAGCCAGAGTATAAACCGAAAGAACAAGGTTCTCAGCGGAAAGAAATGATCTTTGAAGAAGCACCATTAACGTTTAATCCTGCATCCGGAGGGTTTGAGCCAGACATCGAGAAAATAAAAGAGAAAGAAATATTCGTTCCAGATGAGAAGAAAGAGCACAGGCACGCAGAGATCCAGAAACCTGAACACCAAGCAGTTCCCAAGCCTCATGAAGACAAAGAGGATATTGTCTTTACTCAACCATCTCCAGCACCACCATCCGAGTCGGAGAAAAAAGGATTTTTTGCAAAGCTCAAGGAAACCATTACTAAGAAAATCATTTCTGAAGAGCAGTTTGACGAGCTGTTCTGGGAATTGGAGGTTGCGTTGCTGGAAAGCAATGTTGCCGTTGAAGTGATTGAGAAGATCAAGGCGGATCTCAAGCAAGACGTTGTTGGCAAGCCACTCTCTAGAGGGAAAATTGAAGAGATCATTCAGCAAGCATTGACCCACAGCATTGATGGGCTGTTTTCATTTTCTACCTTTGAAATTGCAGATAGAATCCGGCAACAGAAAGAGAAGCCGACCGTTATTGTGTTCATGGGTGTGAACGGGACTGGCAAAACGACAACGATTGCAAAGGTTGCAAAGCGGCTTCAGGATGAGAAGCTCACTTGCGTGATCGCTGCTGCTGACACCTTTAGAGCTGCTGCGTTGGAGCAGCTGCAAACCCATGCTGATAATCTGCATATCAAGCTCATAAAGCATCAATACGGCTCTGATCCTGCTGCCGTTGCCTTTGATGCTATAGCCCATGCCAGAGCAAGGGGCGTTGATGCGGTCCTGATTGATACAGCAGGGAGATTGCACAGCAACGAAAACCTGATGGAAGAGCTGAAGAAAGTGGTTCGGGTTGCAAAGCCTGATTTGATTTTATTTGTTGGAGAAAGCATCACGGGCAATGACTGTGTGGAGCAAGTCAAGATCTTTGGATCCTATGTGAATATTGATGGCGTTATTCTGAGCAAAGCGGATCTGGACGAGAAAGGAGGAGCTGCAGTTTCTCTTTCTTATGTGTCAGGCAAGCCAATCTTATATCTGGGGACTGGACAGAATTATGACGATCTTGAGCCATTCGACAAAGCAAAGATGATGGAACGGTTAGGGATGGTGTAGACTAGATTAATGGGTCTAAATATCTGATCGTAAAGACGTAGACCCTTGATTTCGGATTAATAGCAAGCTACGAGAGGTTCAACAGAGCTGTCTTTTCCCCATTCTGCAAAGCAGGTACTTCTTGAGAAGTTATTGCAGATGCCATAACCTCTGTAATGTCTGCTTTGGTCAGAAGTATTATAGTCATAGACCGGCATGCATCCGGATTGACATGCTGCGTTACTCTTGCATTTCTTCCCTCCATCAGCTGTTGGAAGGCTACAGAAAGTGGATCCCTTTGGATCTCCCAGAACTACCCAGAATCCACCAGCTGCTTCACACCCTTCTTTGGTGGATTGAGTAGGACAGATTTTTGCTTCCTTCGTGCATACCTTAATCGGAGTAGACTTTGCATAAGTATTACCGATCAGCAGAAGAGAAAGCACAACAAGCGTGACAACAACAGATATCATAACAGGTAATGATTTATTCATGGGTGCATCTCCATCTTTTGTTCTCTCAGATGAAGAAAGAGATAGACTTATATAAATAGATACGTTGACTGCAAATCGGATTGCAGTTATCAAAAGCTGAGTCGAAAACTATGCCTCTCGGCATTTTCAGTAGAGTGTCTAAATTCGGGATTCTATTACCAGATGTAGACTCAATACCAAGACTAAACTATAAAATAAGAGTTAGAGATCTAAATTCTGCCCTCTTCGGGAGGTATCAGTATCTGGTAGAACTGCACCAGGGTGCTCAATTTATCAGTTCCAAGTTTAACGTCTAAAAACGCATGAGCTGTTATTCCATCAGCGGTAAAGAGGTCATTGAGAAATGGCTACTTCGTCATCTTCTGCATCTTCAGCACGCTAAGCAATGATCCAGCGATCATGAATGCTCCTAACGACAAAAAGATGGCATGTCGCCTTCCTTCCGTTGAGCTTACGATTTTAGCTGCATCGCACAGGTTTTCTGCATCGCAATGAGGGGGAAAGCAGCAGCTCTGGCTGATGATCAAGAACCCGGTGATGCCATTGCCGAGTAGGAAGATGCCAACGAGAGAGAGGGCAAGGAGTACCATGATCTGATGATTCACAGATTTTGGAGGCATAGGTGAGTTATCGGAGTCAGAGATTATATGCTTTTTGTTGGAATCGACATCGTCTCCCCGTAACATTTATAAATCTCCGCTTTTCCCGAAGTGGTATGGCAGATGTCAAACAAACCAGAGCAGGCGGTCTGCAGAAAGGCAACTTCGTCATCATCGAAGGTGTTGCGTGCAAAGTGGTTGATACCCAGATTTCAAAACCAGGAAAGCACGGGCATTCTAAATGCCGATTATCTGCAGTCGGCTTGATTGATGACAAAAAGCGGGTTATTGTCGTGCCTGGCGACGAAAGCATGGATGTACCGGTCATTGACAAAAGAACTGCGCAAGTACTCTCTATAACCGGTGATACTGCAAATGTGATGGATGCTGAGACCTTTGAAACCTTCGATATGAAGATTGCTGAAGAGTTGAAAGCAGAGATCAAAGAAGGAAGCAACATACTCTACTGGATCATCCTGAATGACAAAGTGATGAAACAGATTAAGACAGAATAAACACGAGGACCCCATGACACGATTTCCCGAAGCTCAAGTGCGCTTGTTCCAGAACAAGTTTGTCTGTAAGCGTTGCAAATCAACCGTACGTTCTCCGAATATGAAAGTACTCGCTGGCAAAGTAAGCTGCCAAAAATGTAACAGCAAAGCGCTGAAGCCGGTGCGCAAGAAGTAAAAACACCATGGCAATCTCACTGGAGGTCTACCTCCTCATTGCCTTTGTTGTGCTGCTTTCGCTGGTGTTGTTTCTTAACCGAAAAAAGCTTTCACTCGAGAAGATTGCATTTCCCCTGCTCTACTTGATTCTCTATCGTACGAAGTTTGGTCTCAACCTGATGGATCGATGGGCAAAGAAATACAATGGGCTCGTGAAAAACTTAGGATATGCCTGCATAGGGTTTTCTTTTATAGGCATGCTTGTTGTTTCTTTCTCTCTACTGTGGACAGGATACCAATATGTTGCCCACCCTCAGCAAAATACGCCAGGCGTTGCATTAGTCCTTCCGTTTACGAACATCCCAGGCATTGGCTATCTCCCCTTTGTAGACTGGATCCTCTGCATTTTCATTCTTGCAGTTATTCATGAATTTGCCCATGGCATTGTCGCAAGAGCTCATGGAGTTCCCGTTAAATCAAGCGGCTTTGGCGTGATGTGTCTTTTTGCTCCCCTCATCCCATTGGCATTTGTCGAACCGGATGAAGAGCATCTCAAAAAGAAAAATGAAGTTGTCAAATACAGCGTTTTTGCCGTTGGACCTATGATTAACATTGCATTGGCTGTGCTGCTCTTGCTTGCTTTTCCGTATGTTGCCGATCTCACTGATAACACACCTGCACCATTTGAAAACTCGATCAGCGAGCCCGTTGGATTTTCGTTTGCTCTGCTCAATGACTCGCTGCCTGCAGCTCAAGCAGGATTCAAAGGCGGCGAAGTTGTCAGCAAGGTCAACGGCGAACCCATGAAGAATGCGGATGCTTTCTTAACCCGCCTTTCCTGTGTTGAACCAGGAACAACGTTAAATCTCTCGACAGCAAATGCAACGTACCATCTTACCACCGTTCCAAATCCAAGTAATGCTGCTAAAGGATTTCTTGGCATAACGCAGCTGAAGCATGAACGCAAGATCAAGCCAGGCATGGAACCGTATGCCCCGTTCTACTATTGGCTCCGCGGCTTTTTACGATGGCTCTATCTGCTGAACTTTTTTATTGGTCTTGCAAACCTCCTTCCATTAGGATTTGTCGACGGCGGGAGGATCATGGAAACCCTGCTGCATTCCAGCATTGGCGACGAGAACAAGGCAAGAAAGGTCTGGGTGTTTATTGGGATGCTCTGCCTCTTCTTGATTGCCTTTGGGCTGATCGTTGGATATCTGGGAAATCCGTTTGGATAGCCATGCAGTTTAGAGAGACTGGAGATACTGTTTCATGCGGTGCTCTGCCATCGCTTTGATGATACTGCTGCCGTTTCTCTGATAGATATCGATGAGCGTTAAAGATCCTACGAGAGATCGAGCATTCGGGAACCGACTAACATCTTGAAGCACTAACTCAAGCATGGACAGATAGGCTGCAGGATTGCTGAATACCTCCTCAGGCATTTTTGCCAACTCGTCTTGTACTCTACAAAAATAACCGTTTGCATGCTCTTGAGCGATGCTCCAAATGAGAAGATTTGCCGAACCTTCGATATGCATGTCATATCCTTTAAACTTGAGAAAAGCTCTTGGATCTCTGGTTCCTTCAGCTTGATGCACGTGTGCTGCTTCATGTACGAGTCCTGCGATGAGGATATCGTTGGTTCCACCGACATATGGGAAGCCAAGTGTTATTTCATAACGACCTTGCTCAAGAACGTAGCTCACGGATGCACCTTGGTTTAATGGTTTTACTGCAACGCCTACCTTAGAAAAAGATGCTAATGGAAAATGATGCCGTTGAAAGAGAGGGATGATCTCCCTATGAAAATAGGCATTGTAATCGTGAAACGATCCAGGTTTTACCGTACAATCTTCATAACTCAGAATTGTATCTCTGAGTGCTCTAAGATCTGGGTGAAGCCGAACTATCAAGTCTACAAATTCCTGATCCGTTAGGAAATCATGATGACCAATCATAAGAGAAAGAATCCAAAAGAGATTATAATCTTTTTCATGGTTGACCAAAAGAGCGTCATCTTTAAAAATCCCCTCCTTCATGATAAGAAAAAACCAAAGGTGATCTCATGAACAACATCCAACCAGGTATCTACCATCATTACAAGGGCAAAGAGTATGACGTGATCGGAACAGCACAGTACACCGAAACGAAGGAAGAAGTTGTTGTGTATCGTGCATTAGATGATCAACGCCTCTACGTCCGACCGAAAAAGGAGTTTCTTGATTTGGTCGTAGTAGACGGGAAAGCAGTGCCAAGGTTTGTGAAGAAGAAGTGAACTTACTTGGGAACGAGTGCGAAAGCCCAATCCTTTAGTGCTGGGATGAAGCCGTTCCCAAGTCTGCCGACCGAGATGGCGAAGTCACCGAAGCATGAGCGTGATACCAAAAGCTCCTGCTTTTGCGTACCCCGATCTTTTGGAAATGCTATTTCCAAACCCTTCAACTCAAAGAGACTGAATGTTTAGGTCGCGGGAGAGCCCTCGGTCGGCTTCACAAAGCGAAATATATTTAACCGGGAGCTGTCTCGAGGTTGTCATGGGATTTGGTCATATACACACTCATCAGGATCATTCCAGAGAATCACACACTGATCATGCACTCATCGATCGTGGCATGTGGGCGGTCAAATGGTCATTTCTTGCCATGCTTGCCACAGCCATTTTCCAGCTTCTGCTCGTCTTCGTCACCGGAAGTGTCGCTCTGCTTGCCGATACAATTCACAATCTGGGTGATGCGATCACTGCATTGCCGCTGGCGATTGCCTTCAGGTTTGGAAAAAAGAAGCCAAGCAAGCGATTTACTTATGGATTTGGAAGAGTCGAAGATCTTGCAGGGCTTGTGGTGCTTGCCGTTATTCTGATCAGTGCAGTGATCATTGCCTATGAAAGCGTCAACCGTTTGGTGCATCCTCAACCCGTGCAGCATCTGTGGATTGTGGTCATCGCATCCATCATTGGTTTTGCTGGCAATGAGGCAGTAGCGTGGTTCAGGATCAAGGTAGGCAAGAAGATTGGAAGCGGCGCGCTCATCGCCGACGGTTATCATGCACGGGCAGATGGATTCACGAGCCTTGCCGTGCTTGGTGGAGCAATCGGAGTATGGCTCGGTTTTCCGCTCGCTGATCCTCTGATTGGTATCCTGATCACCCTTGCTATCCTTAAAATTCTCTGGGACTCCGGAAAAGAGGTCTTCACCAGAATACTTGATGGCATTGATCCTGAAGTTGTAGAGGACATTAGAGAAATTGCCAGCAAAACTCCGCAGGTGAAAGACGTCAGCGAAGTCAGGGTACGTTGGCTCGGGCATAGGATGCATGCTGAAATCAACATTGCAGTTGCACCAAAGATTTCTGTCGAGAAAGCGCATACCATTAGTATGGCTCTCAGAAAGAGATTACTCGACCACCTGCACTATCTTTCTGGTGTGACGATCCACATTGACCCGCAGGATGCATCCGGAGAGAAATATCACGAGTTACTCTCGAAATAGTTTTGAGTTTTGCGCAACAACCGTCTAAATTCTTCCTCCTGTCTTCATGATGCCCTTGTTCTTCTGCTGTGAGAGATAATAACTGGTGGAGGCGGTGTTGGATCAGGTGGCGGTGATGGTCTCACTTGTGTCTGCTGAGAAGGCGATTCCTGAACAACAACGGGCGTTGGAACTGGAGAGAGCGATCGCGGCGTTATTGTCTCATTCGGAGGAGAGGTTGCTAGGGGTTTCTGATCTTGGAGTAAAGTTCCACGTTCGATAGGCACCGTTTGCTGGACATCTTTTGATTTCTGAAGAAGACCAAAGGCTATGATATTGCCGGTGATCAGAACAAAAAGAGCCAAGGCAATCACTAGGGCTACCCTGAGTTTGAGGAATCTCATCGGAAATCAAACACCTCCTCGTGAATCCTGCTGTTCGGAACACCCTGCTTGAGTAGACTTGTAACGATGCTATCTTTAAACGGAGGCGGACCGCAGAGGAAGAAATCACGATCCTTAAATCTTCCGCTCAACTGGTAAATGGCTGCTGCATCAAGGCGACCTTGCCTCTTGGAGTTCCAGGGAATAAAACGGAAATTGTTGGCGGTGGCGGCAAGAGTGTTGAGCATGTTTAATCCGATAAAATCAGCATCATCGCTCACCGAATAATAGAGATGAACAGTGTATGAAGGCATCAGTCCATCTTCAAGATCCTGCGTCATGCCGAGAAAAGGCACAATGCCAATGCCTCCGGCAATCCAGACTTGATTCCTGCTTTGCGCAGCTTGATAGTTAAACTTGCCATATGGACCCTCAATAGCTACCTTATCACCAACTTGTAGGTGCTCTAGTTTACTGGTAAAGTCACCCAGCTGTTTTACAAGAATCGTTAGCTGTGGAGCATTTGACTTTGAAGCAATGGAGAATGGATGAGACTCTCGGGAGAGCTTTTCATTGAAAAACCGGACGAAAATGAATTGCCCGGAGGTGTAGGAGATCGGTTTGTGCTCTGGCACCATGCTGATCTCATATACCGGACTGCGCTGCACGATAGAACTCACCTTGTAGATCGCATTCTTGAACATCCTGATTTTCAGGAAAAGGCTGTAGGCAAATGCACTCATCCCAATAACTGCTACAGCAGATGCATAAAAATAAGGAAGTGTTATCATTTGACTGATAAACGCTCCATGTTTCTTTCTTGAAGAAACAACCCGATAACCTTGTCGTGGTTTTCTAAAGATTTCGAGAATGAGCATGTCTTTCTCACTACTCTTCCAACTCTTTGTCT
>JACRKL010000007.1 GCA_016219835.1 Candidatus Woesearchaeota archaeon | reverse complement strand
TGCTTCTTGGCAGAAGTAAGTCCATTCATAACGATATTGCTGCTGTTGCAGCTTGTGCAGATGAGTTTTGGTGCCATACGCACACCAAATATTTCAAAGAATAAAAATCTTTCTGTCAGTCATTTACTAACACTACCGAAAGTTTTAAATAATCGGGAATCCGATGTGGTGATTACCTTACTATCTAAGGGGGTGGAATGGTATGGCTGGAAAGAATGCAGGAATTATCGAACAAGCCTGTGCTACATGCGGAACCTATAAGTACTTCGTTTTCAGAGTACTAGTCGGATTGCTGTTCATGTTGCATGGCGCAGGAAAATTAGGATTGATGGGCAATGGAAATGTTGCTGGATTTGCAGGAGCGTTTGGTCTGCCGTTATGGCTCGGATGGATCGCTGCATTAGTTGAATTTGTGGGAGGACTTGCCGTGTTGCTGGGACTCTTTACAAGACTCGCAGCAGTGTTTGGCGGAGTCCAAATGGTGGTTGCATGGTTTTTGGCGCATGCACCGAAAGGATGGAATCCGATGGCAAACGGCGGCGAGCTGGCAGTGCTCTTCTTCGCAGCGTTCTTAGTGCTTATTGTGTATGGCGCAGGAACGTGGAGCCTTGAAAAAGCGATAATGGGAAAAGAATACTTTTAAGTACTCTTTCCTTTTCTTTTCTTTTTTATGGAATATAAAGGACTTATTTTAGATCCGTTTCAGGAAAAGGCTATTGCTGCCATTGAAGAGAACAAATCGGTGATTGTTTCTGCTCCAACGGGCTCTGGGAAGACGCTCATCGCGGATTATATTATCAGCCGAGATATTGTCAAAGGCGTGAAGGTGATTTATACTGCGCCGATCAAAGCGCTCTCGAATCAGAAATACAAGGAGTTCTGCAAGGACTATGGAGAAGAAAATGTCGGTCTCCTTACGGGAGACATTGCCAAGAATCCTGATGCCTCGATTCTGATCATGACGACAGAGATCTACCGAAACATGGTTCTGGTGGATGATCCACTCATCAGCGAGATTTCGTATGTTATTTTTGATGAGATCCACTTCATCAATGATGTGGAACGAGGCTATGTGTGGGAAGAAAGCATCATTTTTTCAAAAGAACACGTGCGTATGCTCTGCTTGTCTGCGACTATTCCCAATGCAGACGAGTTTGCGGCGTGGATTAGAGCCATCAAAGGACATCCTGTTGAGGTTATTAGGCACGATGTACGCATGGTGCCGCTGGAAGTTCATTTTTATGACACAGAGTTAGGCATTTGTGCATTGAAGGATATTTTTGATCAGGCCTATGCACCAAAACATATGCCCAGAAAGCATCAGAAAAGGGAAAGAATTCTTGATCCAAGGCATATTGATCTCGTGCGAGAAATTAAAGATAAAACTCCGTGCATGTTCTTTGCCTTCTCGCGTTCTGGCTGCCAGAAAAAAGCAGGTGAGTTGCTCAGAGAAAGATTGTTTGCTCACAATCCCGCGATTCCCCCCATTATTCATGACTATTTCAAAGACTCGCCACCGGAGATTAATCTGCTGGAATCAACGAAGCTGCTGCGACAAACCCTCCCGTATGGTATTGCATTCCATCATGCTGGTCTCCTTCCCATTATGAAAGAACTGGTGGAAGACCTATTTTCACGAGGAATGATTAACGTTCTTTATACCACGGAAACATTTGCCGTTGGGTTGAACATGCCAGCAAAAACCGTTTGCTTTGAAGCACTCAGGAAGTTTGATGGTCGCTATTTTCGGTTACTTAATTCAAAAGAGTTCTTCCAGATTGCAGGGCGTGCAGGAAGAAGAGGTATTGACACCATAGGTTACGTATATTCCATGATCAGCAGGAGAGACTTTGAATATGAAAAAGTGAGGGATCTTACCAGCGCGGATACTGCGCCGATCAAATCGCAGTTCAAGTTGTCCGTGAATACGGTGCTCAATCTCATCAAGCAGCACAACAAGAAAGAGATCGACGAGATTTTATGCAAGAGCTTCCATTCTTACCAACAATATGGAAAGAAGTTTGAAACCATTCGAAATTACCGTAGCCATAACATGTTCGACAATATCAAGAAAAAAGTGATCGAGAAAATGGGGTACGTGCAGGGAGCCCAGCTGACAGAGAAAGGAGAGTTTGCAAGCAAGATTTATGCTGATGAGATTTTGACGACAGAGATCTTTGCAACCGATTTCTACAAAACACTCAATGAGTACACGATGCTGATGCTGATTGCCGCAATTTGCTATGAAGCAAGGGATACCACAAAATTCTTCCACAACTTCCCAAGCAAGGACGTTGACCATCTCAAAGTAAAAGTAAAATCGCACCCTTATCTCAAGCATGAGCAAAGATTTGAGTACTTCAACGACTTAACGGCGTTGGTCCATCCCTGCTATTATGGGGAGAGTTTCTTCAAAATTATAGAGAATACGAATCTGCTGGAAGGGGATCTCGTTCGCTTTTTTAGACAGCTCATTGATCGTATCAAGCAGGTGCAGGCGGCAAGCAGGGATGAACGGTTACGGGATTTGCTGGATGCCGTGGTGGAGAAGATTGATTTCTGTTTGAAGGATATTGATGTGATGTGAGGGAGATATTTTTTACTACGAGAAACCCGGAATAGAATCTCGCCGATAGATATAAATAGTCTAAGGTTTATACACTCCTTATGGACAACGACCTTACCCTAGTCATAGAGAAACTTGACAAGATTGAAGAAGATATTACCTATCTCAAGCAGCATATGGTTGACAAAAATAGTCTTCTGAGTGATGGCGAGCAAGATCTTGTTGAGCAAGGATTGCGTGAGTATCACCATGGAAAGACGGTGAGTTTAGAGCAGATCAAAAAGAAAAGGCGGTAGTCGTACTAACGCTCCGTTTTGCTTCGCAAGCTGAAAAATTCCTTAATTCTGTGGAAACCGATCAATTTGAACGACTCTCGGCAAGGCTAGAAAAACTGAGAGCAGAACCTTTTCCGAGTGATGTAAAACGTGTTGTTGGAAGAAAGGAGAAGTTATTTCGTATTCGTGTGGGAAAGCACCGTATTCTTTATACTGTTTTTCATGAGGCGAGCGAGCTTCTTGTCTTGGTTATTGATAAGCGCGATAGTGTTTATCAGTAAGTATTATGGTTGTGTTGGGCGAATAATCCTAACATACAGCTTATTTCTTTGGCTTCTCCTTGAAAAACAAAACCTCAATCTCTGCATGAGGAAATAATCTTAAAGGTACAACTTCTATCCATTCTCATCATTGATCTCTTCTTCTCTGGCAAACAGGACGTTCTTCTGATCTTTCTTTTCTCGGAATGATCTTGGAACATAGACTTTTTTCCCAGTTAAGGGGTGCTCGCCCGTATAATACATAGACGTTGATGCTGTACCTGGCGTTGGCGTAAACACTTGCGTGAGATTAACATACAAGCCTTCGTCATCGCAGAATTTTCTGAGTTCATCCATACTTTCCATCGTGCTGCCCGGATGCGCGACGACAAAATAAGGAACGAGGTTTTTGGTGGTGCCCTGCTCTTGGTTGATCTTCTTATATTCGGCAAGGAAGTTCTTGAAGGCATCAGGATCTGCCTTGTTCATGGCATCAAGCACTGAAGAGGAAATGTGCTCTGGAGCAATTTTTAATCTGCGGATGAAGAGCATGACTTTTCGGAAGAGGGTTTTTTGGTCGAGGATGATGTCATGGCGTAATGCACTTCTGAGCTCAAGCTCTGTTCCCTTGTACTTCTGCTGCAATTTCTCGACTTCTTCGAGCACAGGAATGAGATCATCACTGATCACACGATACTTACAACCGACACACTGCTGGTTGCAGTAAGCAGTTTTGTTGTGGACTGTTATTGGTTTACCGATAACAGGAGAAAATATTTCTTCTTTATCGGTGAAGAGGGCGCATCGGGAGCCGTACATGTTTAAGGTTGGTAATGTTAAATCGTTGATCTTTTTTACGCCTTTGGCATAGAGGCTTTCGATTTCTCTGACGATACTTTCCTTGCTGCGCTTTGCTACTTCTTTTCCTTGGACAAGAGGAATGACGCAGAAATTGCAAGAGCCCCAGCAACCCCTGCCGATGATAACACTGTCTTCTAATTTTTCCACCATATTCGTGTTGAAGGTAAGATTCTTGCTTTGAGGATGGAGCTGCCTCGTGTAAGGAAATTCATAGATGAGATCCATCTCTTCTTCCCGCAGCGTATGGGAAGGGCGGTTGTGCATGATCCATCCCAATCCGCAAGGTTCTGCAAAGGCGTCATGAGGAAGTAAGTAATGCATTCTCGTCAGGGTGTTGAATTTCAGTTTGTCTGCAACACAGTCTTCGTAGCTCGGAAGGATTCTGGTCTTCTTGGGAATGTCGTCCTTTTTTATGCGGAATGCAACTCCGTCTAAAGAGAGAAGATCGAGGTGGGGTTTGAGTTGGTCAAAAGGGTTTGATGGTAATATCCTTTTTCTTGCTTGAGACTCTTTTTTGCCAACCTCCATGGCGGGAGACGGAATTCGTCCTACCGACCACGCCCAACAAGGTTGGTCTAGACACGCTCGTGAACTCGATGTCCACCCCGAAGGGGGCGTCCCCCGATCGGTCTCCGCCACGGTTGGCTTGCCTTCCTCTTGGCTCTTGATTGCTGCTTCCATCTTCTTCAGCAACGTTAAGATGGATCGTTCCGCATTCATGAATAATAAGATATCTGCCTTCGTATCATTAAGGATACCCCTCCTCAATTTGTTTTCTTTGTAATCGAAATGGGTAAATCTTCGGATGGTTGCTTCCACCCCTCCAAGAACGGTCATCATGCCGGGGAAAAGCTGCTTTGCTTTTTGTGTATAGACCATTAAGGCGCGCTCTGGAACAAGAATGTTTTCCCGCTTCTTCAGCATGGGTGTATAGTTGGCGAGCATGGAATCCAACAAGCCAGAGGTAATGCAGAAGAAATATTTTGGTCGACCACAAATCTGGTAGTCTTCATCCGTTTCTGGCTGGGCTATGATCCCGACTTTGTATCCTTTGGCATCCAAAAGCCGAGAGATAATAGCCATGCCGCTGAGCGGATGGTCGTAGTACGGATCGCCCGTGATGAAGATGACATCGAAGGAATCGAAGTCTCTGTAATATCGTTTTCCTTCTTCAAGAGAGATGGGTAAAACGGGAGATCTCATGGAGAAAAGAAGTCACGGCTGGTTTAAATACCTTCCCTCTAGGAAGTCACCTCTCTGTCGAAACTATTATTAACACCAAACAACGAAAAGAGCTTATGCCAGAGATCACGTTCATCCTAATGGTTATTGGCATTGGTCTTGTCTGTGGATTCTTTGATGCAGTCATTGGAGCAGGTGGTCTGATTTCTGTACCGGCACTTATCTTTCTTGGGCTTCCTGCAAACATTGCCATAGCAACCGAAAGATTTGGTACGCTGGGAACTTGCCTCACGTTTTTCAAGTACTGGAAAGCAAAGAAGATCGTCTGGAGCTATGTACCGGTCTTAGTGGGAGTAAGCTTAGTTGGCTCGCTCATTGGTGCATTTATTCTCATTACAATATCCGATAAGATACTCGGCAATATTATTGGCATTCTTCTTCTTGTGCTTTTGCCGTTGCTTTTTCTCAAAACTCAGAAAGGAACTCCTGCAGCACAGCCAACACCTACAAAGAAGATCATTGGCGTTACGCTGTATTTCTTCATCATGATCTTTGCTGGCTTCTTCGGGCAGGGAACAGGACCCATGATGATCTTTGCCTTAACCTTCTTCTGCGGGATGACGATCATTGAAGTCATGGGGACCTCAGTTATCCCATGGATCGCGCTTTGGATCGTTTCGGTGGGAATCTTTGCATCCCATGGCCTGATTGATTATAGCACGGGTTTGATCTTATTACCGAGCATGGCAGTGGGCGGTTGGTTCGGTGCGCATATGGCTATTAAGAACGGTGAAGGCTGGGTGAAAGTATTTTTTGCTGTCGTCGTTGTTGCTTTAGCGATGAAGTTACTATTTGGATGAGTTATCCGAAAATGTGGGCTTAGACAGGCTACAGAGGATTTTAAGCAGTCAACTGAATTGAAAGGTAGTTTCTGGGCGTACGTTGGTTCGCAGTACTTAGCGCAAATACAACTACCTGAAAGTGGTTAATCATAGAAACATTTAAATACTCGCCCCCATCCATTAAGTGTATGATCCTTGAAAAATATTTTGGAAGAACGATTGAAGATCGGGTTATAGATTTTGAGACTGCTGTTTCAACCATTGAAGATCTTAGAGAACATGAAGCCTTACCGATTACATATCGATTAGAAATGAGTGTAGCTACGCATGTCAGAAAATATCCGGACTATGATTATGTTTTAGAGACTCTGCAAAGTAGGTTAGCGCCATATCAGATTGAATCTAATCCTGCTTTAAAGGGAGAAACAAGCGTAAGACACATTATCCGTGATTTTCCATCTAAACAGACACATACTTTTTATTTTAAACAAACGATTGATAATCTCTATGAGAAGGGTCTTTCTGGATGCAAAGCAAAATTGAAATTAAAACTTGAAAAACGCAATGAATGACTTAATCGCGAGGATCAGTAACTCTCCCCATAAAGAGGATGTTACCTTTTGCTTTTTCTTGGATAATAAAGATGAAGGGATGGTCTGCTCGGAAGACGTTGGTTGGTAGGATAGCAGCACTCACCCTAATAACCACAGCCGTTGCTGCCGCTGCTTCGGTGCCTTCTTCATCAACGCTGACAAACGCCTGATGGATGACTTCGCTGATCTGCAAATCCTTCTTACCACTCATGCCGGAAAAGTCAGCAGCACCGGAAAAGGCAGTTGGCATGCCTAAGGCGCTCAACGTTCCTTTCATGAAATATTTGGTATCAAAGGTAAATTTTGGGAGGTAGATCGCATCTAACTTCGTTGCTTTCATCTGTGACTTGTATTGATTCAGTTTTTCTGCGGATAAAGAGGATTCGATTGCGTCAAGGTTTTCTGTTGGTAAAATGATCAACATGGAGAGCTTGTCGCCCTTATAGGGAAGCTCTAAGAGCTGTGCGTCATCAGTTGCTGCATAAAGAAATCTTGCCTTGTTAGGATCCATAAACATCATGGGGGTTTTTACGACGTTTGTGGGAGTGATTTTGAAATCTTGATCTCTCGTTTCAGATTTGTCAAACTCCCATGCCCATGTTCCTTTGAAGTAGATTGCATTGGTAAGGACTAACCGGGTCATGGGATCAATATAACCTTGTGGAATGATACCTTTGATTTTATTATTAGTCTGCTGCTCAATAAAGGCATTGATCGTCTGTCTTGATTGTTCCGTTGCTTGTTTAAAGTCGAGATTTGCAACCTTGCCTCCATAGTATTGTTCTACAGTACTCGTGTACTCATCAAGAAGAGGGTAATCATATTGCACCCATAGTGCATTGCCTGTGCTGAGTTGGTAAACACTGCTTCTTTGGTTGAGGTTATTGTAGATAGCAGCAAAATTCGGTCTGAGGACGCTCTGTTCAGGGAAATGAAAAACGGATTGGATTTCGTCTGCAGTCTTTCCGTTTGCACCTTCAGCGGTCATTGCCAAGGCAGCAGCAATGCTGTAGGGAGAATAGAATATGTTGCCTTGTTCAGACTTATCCAATTGAGCATACAGATCAAAGGAAAACTGGTTGTTGGCATTTACCACTTGCTGCATTCCTTGTGGTGTTGAATCCGTCTGATTAGTGACTGGTGGTTGGTTGGGCTGGTAGGGGAAGAAGAATAAAATTGTGGTGGCGGTTACTATGCCGATCATGAGAAGCACTAAGCCCGTGATTAAGATCTTTTTGTTCATGGTAAATACACTAACGGAGGACTATATGACCTCCTCCCACACCCTAAAGGGTGGGGTTTCCATTAGACAAACACAACATTATGGTGTTCTGCTTGGTTCTCAATATAGCGGATCATTGAGTTGAGGTCATTGTAACCAACAGTGACGGCACATCCTCCTGGGCT
>JACRKL010000127.1 GCA_016219835.1 Candidatus Woesearchaeota archaeon | reverse complement strand
TTCTTGGCAGAAGTAAGTCCATTCATAACGATATTGCTGCTGTTGCAGCTTGTGCAGATGAGTTTTGGTGCCATACGCACACCAAATATTTCAAAGAATAAAAATCTTTCTGTCAGTCATTTACTAACACTACCAAATTTTCGATCATAAACATCTATTTTTACCATGTTTTTCAAATATATCCGCATTTATATTTAAATCATACGGTTTTATAAAAATTATAGATCATAATTTCTATATACCTAAGACATTATCCCTACAAGAAGAGGTGAGGCACAATGGCTGAATACTGCGCAACACTGTACCGATCGAACAAAACCGTCAGACCGAATTCGTTAGATGAACTCGAAAGGAGGATATCGACAGGCATATACCGTGGAGGTTTTATTGCTCAGTTGATGGGAAAATCCTACGATGATGCCGATTTATGGGAACGAGAGTTAGTGAGATTAAAGACGCAATGTAAACCGGTACATGCAGTATTGCTCATAGGAGAGACTAACCATTTAAAGGGGTGGAATCTAAACTATGAGTTTCACCTTGCAGGAGCGATTGAACCAGATGAGTTCGTACAATGTGTTGGCGAAATACCATTCAGATCTGATAACCAACGGGATCATTTAATCAAAGAGTATGTTCGGAAATATGGCGGGAGAATGATTGACGCTCGGATTGGGGCGATGGCTGTTTATCCGGCAGAATACTGCGAGATGCAAATGGCTGCAATGGTACATTATTTTGCTCGATAGATTAAGTAGTGCATATCCCGAACAGTCTCTTCTTCCCTTTGCTGTAATGATTCAGATACTGCAAAAAGCTCTGCACGCCTTTCTTCCGTTGTACGACGATCAGCGTGTTGAACGACGGCGAAAGCTTAGTGTATTCGCCGGTGCCATCGACATAGACAAGGGATCCTCCAGCATGCTGAGGGAGATCTATCGTGAAGTCAAGGATTACATCAATGCCTGGTTTTGGGATATGCTCGTCATGCAAGAGTGTATAATCCTTCCATGAGAAGAGAAGGACTTTGGGATCTTTGATAACTGCTTGCGTTCCAACGATTGCATTGAGCAGTGAGATCATCTCTGAAGAAAAGAGTTGCTGCTGAAGTGTTGGTGGAAGAGCTGCTTCACGATAGGAATGATGCAATGGATCTTTGTTCTGTGCAAAAGAAAGTGAAGCCAACTGAGCAGCAAGCTTTGGAGCAAGGGTAGCAGGAAAAATCTGCTGCAACTGGATGCTGGGTAGTTCTTTGTTTTGTAAAAAAGCTGCACGCATCTGCTGCTGGAGTTGACGCGAAAGGTAGGATGGACTAACCATGTAGCCATCCTCCGAGAGCAAGACGATCTGTTTTGACAACGACTTCTTCAACTTCATGAAATGAAAGAGAAGAAACTTCGAAAAAGGCAAACGTGTTCGATTGCGGAATAATCCGGGTTGCAATATTTGTGGGCTTTCCAGACTTGCTGTTAAGCAGATTCAATGTGCCACCATCTCCATTCTTCAGATCAGAAAGGTACAGCAGAAATGCGATCTTTCTGCCTTCTAGTTGATCATCATGCCACAGCAAAAAATCAGTGTCTTGGTACAATGAGCCATGC
The DNA here is from genome assembly GCA_016219835.1 of Candidatus Woesearchaeota archaeon. Classification (GTDB taxonomy): domain Archaea; phylum Nanobdellota; class Nanobdellia; order Woesearchaeales; family JACRKL01; genus JACRKL01. The sequence goes on along the minus strand of JACRKL010000127.1, from coordinate 15,516 downwards.
AGGTCGATAGCCTTGCTGGAAAAAGAAAAGCTAGTGAGCGAGGTCATGTAAGATAGAAATGGTTTAGACAGAAGGAACGATCGAAATAATTTGAGCGGTTGCTGTTTTGTTCCTATAATATCTTGTGTCTGCGATAGTTTGAAAAGATCGCTCTCTTTTTTGACGAATGATTCTTTGAGGAGTGCAGATCGAATAGGGGTTAATTTTTCTTCGAGAAGAAAATCAGGAAGCACAAGATACGGAAAAGGTTTTGCATGAGAGAAATCTTTAGCAAGTTTTTTCTGGGTCGTGGAAGAGAGATACGAGGGGGAGATCCATGAGGAAAGATTATCTGCCATAACTCAAAGAAAAAGAGGCTTCTATAAATGGCTTGCGAAAGCCTAATAAAAGCTCCTCTATTCTCTAGATTCATGACGCTCCGTTTCCCTCAGCTTTCATCTCCTGCGATCTTAAGCCCGATGGCTGGCGTGACCGATGTTGCCTTCCGTACATTATGCAAGATATATGGCGCTGGATTGACCTGCACGGAATTTTTGAGCAGCACAGCACTTGTTCGCGGAAGCCAGAAAACGGAAGAGATGCTTGCTACTGACCCATTAGAGAAACCGGCAGCGATCCAGCTCTTTGGCCATAGCGAGGAAGATATTGTGAAAGCCGCTCAGTTAGTGCAGAATCGCTTTGACATCATTGACGTGAACTGCGGCTGTCCTGCGTGGAAAGTCATCAAGACCGGAGCAGGCAGTGAGATGTTAAAGCAGCCAGAGAAAATTACGGCGTTTGTCCGGAAGCTTGTTGAAAGTGTTGATCGCCCCATTACCGTCAAAATCCGCATAGGTGTTGATGATCGTCACATTAATGCCGTTGAAGTTGCACAAGGTGTTGAAGCAGCAGGGGCTGCGGCTCTCACGATTCATGGAAGGACGCAACAGCAGGGTTATAGCGGCAAAGCAGATTGGGAGATCATCAAGAAAGTAAAAGAAGCGGTGTCCATTCCCGTCATTGGGAATGGCGATGTCACAACGCCAGAAATATTCAAGCAGCGCATGGAACAGAGCGGCGTTGATGGCATTATGATCGGCAGAGCTGCCATGGGGAATCCTTATCTCTTTCAGCAGATTAACGATTACCTCAACAAAGGGGCATATGAAAAAAAAGAACGCATTCCGTTATTCATGGAATACTCTATACTGGCTCAGAAGTATTGCATACCGTTTTCTATCGTCAAACATCAGGCGATGTGGTTTACTAGCGGAGTTGTTGGCGGGGCAAAGCTGCGGGGAGAGATTACTAGAGTAGAAGATGGGGAAAAACTTCTTGATCTCATGGTTCAACATGCTTCTTTACCGGCGGAATGAAGTACGTACTTGTGCCGCCGAAGGCGACTTTCTCGAGCATGCGCAAATAATGAGGAATGAAGTGAAGCAGAGGGAGCGGGGTTTGCTTCTGGGCGTCGGAAGGGACGTAAAGACCTTTATGCAAGAACTGTTCAGCAAGGATGGCTGATGCATCTGTCCTTAATTGGCGAGCATACTCAACGGGTTCGAGATGAAGATCAGTACTGCTGAGTTTTTCTGCAATCGCGTCATAGTGTGCGATGAGCTGATGGAGGAACTGCAGATAACCATGCTTGTAAGCAGTGGCATTTTGATCCGGCCGTAATAAATTACTAAAAAAGCCTTCGCCGATATGGAAACCGACCAATGATTGATGATACTCTGCAGGTAAATGCTCTAATGCGAGTGTTAATCGAGAACTGACAAGATGGTTAAATGCGTTGCTGAGATTGTTCACGATCCCCCACAAAGGTTTTGATCCCTGATACGGCTCCATCACTGAGAAGTAGACGGCAAAGTAACCCTGATCAAGGAATCGTTTGAATCCTATAGAACGATCGATGCCGCCGTCACAAAGCATTTCGATAGTGTTTTCATCGCGATGCTCGGCATAATAACGAAAAGGGAAGGCTTGTGAAAAAAACGTTGGCTCGGTTCTGCAGAAACGGACAGGAGTGACTAATCCCGGGATGCTACTTGATGCACGGACTGCCTGACCGATATGATAATGTTCAAAACCAGGAGTTTCGCCAAAGATAACCAATGAGTCCTGATCTTTTTTGCCAAAGCCGTTCTGAACTGATTTTAATCGCGAAGCGAGAATCCGAAGTTTTGGCGTTCCTTCTTGATCGGTATAATCAATTGTCCCAGAGTACATACCGTGATGCGAAGCATACTCTGCCAAGCCTTCAAGGTAGCGTTCAAGGTATGAACTTTCAATGAATCCGTCACTTAAGGAGTCGATCGCATGGGCTAAGGTCGAAATTGGACGCTGATAAAAATGTTCGAGTTTGTTCATCAACGACGGAAGACGACGTAAATTACGGTATCCTAACCGGAAAAGTTCATCGAAATCTAAAGAGAGATATTCAGAAGGATCAATACTAAAACTATTGCCACCAACTAAAGCTGCTTTCATTTGGCGAGGAGTCATGCCAAAGTGCAATGACGCTGCAACAACTGATCCCGCACTGCAACCGGACTTTAAGGTAAATAGCTGAGGAAAGGGTTCGTCATTGGCAAGCATCTCCTCTAACCCGACCAAACCGCCGACGAGCATGGCGCCTCCTGGAAAACCACCCGGTGGAAGGAGAAGAGCAACGGATTTTGCCATCATGACTCCAAAGTAAATGCGTTATTTAAAGGCGATGTAACGAATACCTAGAGGTTGTCCTCATCCCGTTTGATGTCATCAACCATATAAATTCCGGTACTTCGGAAAGAGTATGACCTCTCCAGACAAGATCGCAACCTTCCAATCTAAAATTCTCACATGGTATAAAGACAACAAACGCGATCTCCCCTGGAGAACCACAACGAATCCGTACCACATTCTGGTATCCGAGGTCATGCTGCAGCAAACGCAAGTTGATCGAGTTATTCCCTACTACCAACGATGGCTGAAGGTTTTCTCGACACCAGAACTACTTGCGCAAGCGTCCAAAGAACAAGTCTTGCGACATTGGTCGGGATTGGGGTATAATCATCGTGCGCTGCGGCTGCAGCAATTAGCGAAAGCGATTGCAGGGAAACCGTTTCCAGAAACTGAAGAAGAATTGATGAAGCTGCCGGGCATCGGGCCATATACAGCAAGGGCGATCCTTGCGTTTGCTTTTAATAGGGCAGTGCCGGTCATCGACACAAACATTAGAAGGGTGTTGATCCATGAGCTTGGGCTGCCTGAAGATGTCACTATGAAAGAACTTGAGCAGACTGCAGTTGCCGTTATTCCGCCGCAGCAGTCATGCATCTGGCATAATGCGCTGATGGATTATGGTGCTTTGCTGGCGACTGCGAAGAAAACAGGCATTAAGCCGTTATCACAGCAATCAAAGTTTGAAGGCTCTGAACGGCAGATTCGAGGGAAGATTGTGAGATTGCTGCTGCAGGAGAGAGAAGTGACCGTTCAAAAGCTTCGGAGCGAAATGAATGATCCACGTCTGATCAAGATCATGGAACAGATGCGGCGAGAAGGAATACTGCAAAAGAAAGGAACGCGATGGAGCTTCTGAAAACATTTATAAGAAAATGATCATTTAATTAGTCTATGAAATTCAAAACAACAAATCCTGCGACGGGAAGTGTTCTTGCAGAATATGAATTAATGACCAAAGAAGCCGTCATGAAAGATGTTGAACGCGCGCATCACGCTTTTTTAGCTTGGAAAAAACTGAGCATTCCGCAACGGGCTCAGTTATTTCAACAGCTAGCACGCATACTCCGAGACCATAAAGAAACGTATGCAACGCTCATGACGCAAGAGATGGGCAAGCCAATCAGGCAGGCGAGAGCAGAGATTGAAAAGTCCGCATGGACCTGCGAAGTGTACGCTGAAAAGACTGCACTCTGGCTGAAAGAAGAAGATGTGCAGGCCGACGGGAAAAAAAATATCGTTGTCTTTGAGCCACTCGGGGTCATAGTCTCCATTATGCCCTGGAATTTTCCATTCTGGCAGGCGCTTCGTTTTGCGATCCCTACCATGATGGCCGGTAATGTAACCATACTCAAGCACTCGAATCTTGTGCCGGGATGTGCGTTAGCTATCGAAAGTGCGTTTCGTGAAGCGGGTTTTCCGGAATATGTTTTTACTACCATACTTGCAGATCATGAGACCGTGCAAACGATGATTGCCTCTGATATGATCGCAGGGGTCTCGCTCACTGGCAGCACAGAAGCAGGGGCAAGGATTGCTGAGCTTGCCGGAAAACATCTCAAAAAAGTCGTGCTGGAATTGGGTGGATCGGATCCGTTCATTGTGCTGGATGACGCGAATGTTAGCGAGGCAGCGAACGTTGCCGTACAAGCAAGGGTACAAAACTGTGGGCAGAGTTGCATTTCTGCGAAGCGGTTTATTGTAACTAAGAGTGTAGCGCAAGCATTTACCAGAGAGATGACTGAAACGATGAAGAAACTCATCGTAGGAAACCCATTACAAGACGAAACGGATGTTGGTCCCCTATCGAACGAACATGCAGTAACGGAAATGCAAACGGTGGTTGAGGATGCGAGAAAAAAAGGAGCGATCGTTACCGTCGGAGGGGGGAGAGTAGACCGTCAAGGTTTTTTCTTCCAGCCGACGATCATTACCGCAACAACCCCTCAAATGCAGGTGGTGAAAGAAGAAATCTTTGGGCCTATTGCACCAATCATTGTTGTAAAAGATGAGTCTGAGGCTATTGCAACCGCAAATGCAACTCCCTATGGGCTGGGCGCCAGCATATGGACAGCAGATGAGAAAAAGGCACTGAAACTTGCCCGAGAACTCGAAGTGGGTTGCGTCTTCATTAATACGATGGTAAAGTCTGATCCACGTATGCCTTTTGGCGGCATTAAAAAAAGCGGATTGGGAAGAGAGTTGTCGAAATACGGATTACGGGAATTTGTGAATGTGAAAGCAATCACGCTCCATGAGATGAAACCGTGAAGGCATCTGATCTTCTAGTGAAATGTTTAGAAGAAGAAGGAACGGAGTATATTTTCGGTGTTCCGGGAGAAGAAAACCTCGACTTGGTAGAGAGTATAAGGACCTCGAAGATCAAGCTAATCGTGAACCGACATGAGCAGTGCTCTGCGTTTATGGCAGCGACATACGGTAGATTAACCGGAAAGCCAGGAGTTTGTTTAAGCACGTTAGGACCGGGAGCGACCAATCTCGTAACGGGAATTGCACACGCACAACTCGGCGGAATGCCCGTTCTTGCCATCACCGGGCAAAAAGGCATTCGCGATAATGTGCAGGCAAATTTCCAGGTGCTTGATGTGGTTGGCATGATGAAGCCATTGACCAAACGAGCAGTGCAAATTCATAGTCCCAGGTCTATTCCCAAAGAAGTGAGAATGGCGTTTACAACGGCAACAACAGAACGCCAAGGCGTTTGCCATATCGAATTGCCGGAAGATATTGCAGGTGAAGATGAACCTGAAGGCTTTGTGCCTCACCATGCTGTAAAAATACGAAGACCCATTGCTGATCAAACAGCCATTGACCTTGCCGTAGCGTGCATAAAGAATGCAAAGCAACCGTTGATCATGGTCTCGAGCAGAGCACAACGGACGCGTGTGCATGAAGCATTACGATCGTTCTGCAGCGCAACGAATCTGTATGTGGTACATACTCAATTAGGAAAAGGTGCACTGGGGGATGACCATCCCAACTCGTTGTTTGCCTTTGGGATGCACAAGCGGGATTATGTGCATTGTTTGATTGACACGTGCGATGTCATTATTACAGTCGGTTATTCCCCTCTTGAACATCCGCCGAGCGTTTGGAATAAAGAACGAAAGAAAAAAATTCTGCATATTGATTTCACGCCAGCTGAACCGGAGATGTATTATGACCCCTGCAGTCAGGTTATTGGGGATATTGCAGCATCGCTCGATATGCTGCAACGCGAATTACAGGGATACGGTTACGATGCCTCATTGCATCAACGGACGAGGGAAAATCTTGAAGAGAAGTTGTTCAAAGAAGGAAGTAACGATACCTCATTTCCCCTCAAACCGAGAAGAATTGTTGCTGATTGCAGGGCAGTCTTAGGAAAGAAGGACATTGTATGTTTAGATAATGGAATCTATAAACTCTGGTTCTCACGTCACTATAAGACATATAATATCTGCACGTTTTTATTGGACAATGCCCTTGCTACGATGGGAGCCGGACTACCCAGTGCAATGGCTGCAAAACTTGTCCATCCTGACAGAAGAGTTCTTGCCGTTTGCGGTGATGGCGGATTTATGATGAACTCACAAGAGTTGGAAACTGCCGTCAGACTCAAGCTGAAGATCGTCATCTTAATCTTGAATGATAATGCCTATGGGTTTATTAAATGGAAGCAGAAGAACGCTGGCTTCCAAAATTTTGGCATGGACTATACGAATCCGGATTTTGTTAAGTACGCTGAAGCATATGGGGCGAAAGGTTATCGTGTAATTGCTGAAGGCGATCTTAAAAAAGTTTTAGAGCAAGCTTTCCAGCAGGATGGTCCGGTCATTGTGGAATGCCCCATCGATTATAGTGAAAATGTCACGATCTTGGGAGATGAGTTAGACCGCATTACATGTGGTGCCTGAACCGAGGAACGTCTTCTTTAATGGTGTTGAGGATGAGTTTGGTATTTGTCCGCTCGACAAAATCTAAGGTTTGGATTTTTTTGACAAAGCTGTCAAGCGATCGCGTTGATTCGAATCTCCCTAGCAAGGTTGCGTCAAAATCGCCAGTGGTATCAAAAACTGCATAGACACTTGGAAAACTTGCAAGCTTACGTTCAAGTTCCAACAACTTGCCTTTAGAGATGCGCACCTCTATAATGACATGGGTATCGTACCCTAGGGCACGGTAATCGATAAGAGGGACATATTTCTTGATAATGCCGAGACCCTCCATTTTTTTAATGCGATTCATAACCGTAACGAAGCTCACCCGTACTTTCTTTGCGAGATCACGGAGGGAGATTTTAGCGTTCAGCGTGAGTTCGTTCAGTATTTCTTCGTCACAAGCATCGATTGTTGCTCCTTTGTCTTTTGTTAATTTTTGCATCTTCTAACTGATATTTCCTGAACAAGTATATAAATTTTATCGTTTAATTAAACAATGTTAATATTTAATGCGATAAATGTTATATAGACTCCTCAAGAGAGAAGCCAACAGTCCATAGGGTTACGGGGGGAAACATGACCAAGAGATTGCAAAGAGCCATGCTATATGGGATTTTCGCTGTTGTTCTGCTAAGTATACTGCCGCTAGCCTTAGGGGTAGAAACGGGTGATCCTACGGGAACATCGGACTACTATTCTAGCCCAGCAGCGAAGCCGATCAACGGGAAAACTGAAATCGGAAAAGTCACTCAATTAGATCTTGCAAAGCAGATGAGTCATAATATGTACTCTATTGATTTCATGTGGACTCTATTCGCGGGTTTTTTGGTGATGTTCATGCAAACCGGTTTTGCGTTAGTTGAAGCTGGGTTCTGCAGATGGAAGAATGCACATCATGTGTTTCTCATGAATTTTCTCGTTTATCCGGTGGCAGGATTTGCATTCTTTGTTCTTGGGTTTGCTTTAATGATGGGTGGAAGCAACCTCTTCCCTCCCTTGAACCACGCATTTGGCATAGGGGGGTGGAATCTCTTCGGATTGAGGGGAATGTTTCTTGGGGGGGCTGCTTATGATGTTGGGGTTGTTATGCTTTTCCTCTTCCAACTCGTGTTCATGGACACCGCTGCAACAATTGTAACTGGAGCTATGGCGGAACGCTGGAAGTTCTCAGCATTTATCATCTTTAGTTTGTTTATGGGCGGAATTATCTATCCCATCGTTGGAGCATGGGCGTGGGGTGGTGGTTGGTTAAGCCAGCTTGGCTTTGTTGGATTGGGGGCAGGGTATAAGGACTTTGCAGGGTCAGGGGTTGTCCATATGGTCGGCGGATTTGCGGCGCTGGTTGGTGCTTGGTACCTCGGACCGAGAATTGGGAAATATGACGCCACTGGTAAGCCAAAGACGTTTAAACCGCATCATCTCGGATATGTGATTGCGGGAACATTTATTCTCGCCTTTGGTTGGTTTGGCTTTAATGCTGGCAGTAGTCTTGCTGCGACCGATCTTCGAATAGGGATTGTTGCAGTCAATACCATGCTTGCTTCGTTTACTGGGGCATTAGCTACCGTATTTCTTGCAAAATGGAAAAGTGGAACATGGGATGGTGGATGGGGAGCGAATGGAATGTTAGCAGGTTTAGTTGCCATTACAGCGCCCTCAGCGTATGTGAACCCCATCAGTGCATGTGTCATTGGTTTTATCGCAGGAATCCTTGTTTACTATGCAGTTTGGTTCTTCGACTGGATAGTGAAGATTGATGATCCTGTTGGAGCAATTTCTGTACACGGTATGTGTGGATTACTGGGCGTACTCAGTGTAGGGATTTTCTCGGATGGAACCTATCAAGGAGTGAAGGGGGTCTTGTACGATGTTACGATGACGGGTGGACTCGGGCAGTTCGTGAGTCAAGTTATTGGAGCGCTTGCGATTATTATCTGGGTTTCAGGGAGTGCGTTATTCTTCCACTGGTTGAGCGACAAGTTAGTGGGTATTCGTATCAGTGAGCAGGAAGAAAGGACTGGTCTCGATGTCACCGTCCATGGTATTGCAGCGTACAATGATGACGATTAAAAAGAGGGATTGAAAACAAGATGACGGGTGAAACTATGCAGCTACATGAACTTCAGGAGATAGCAAAGAAACATAATATTCAGTTTATCGACCTTCGGTTTGTCGATCTACCAGGAACATGGCAGCATTTTACCATCCCACTCAGCGAGTTGGATGAAAGCGCTGTGCGTGAGGGATTGGGGTTTGATGGAAGTTCCATTCGTGGATTTCAGGAGATCAATGAGAGCGATATGCTCATCATGCCAGACTTGAGCACGGCGTTTATTGATCCGTTCTCTGATGCAACGATTAGCATGGTAGGAGATATTGCAGATCCTGTCGCCAAGAAGAAATATTCCCGAGATCCTAGGTATGTTGCACAGAAGGCTGCTGAATATCTCAAGAAGACCGGTGTTGGCGATGTTGCCTACTTTGGACCGGAAGCTGAGTTTTTCGTGTTTGATAGTATTCGATTCGATCAGAATGCGCATTCGGGATATTATTTCATTGACTCTGAAGAAGGCATCTGGAACAGTGGAAGCGGCTGCTGCGATAGCAAGAATTTGGGAAACAAGATCAGACATAAAGAAGGATATTTTCCCGTTGCACCGACCGATCAGCAGCAGAATTTAAGAAATGAGATGATCGCAACGATGATGGCCTGCGGCATACAAATCGAACGGCAGCACCATGAGGTTGCAACAGCAGGACAGGCAGAGATTGATTATCGGTTTGCAGCGTTGTTGAAAGCAGCAGATCATCTCATGCTGTTCAAGTATATTGTCAAAAATGTTGCATTTAAACATGGAAAAACTGCTACCTTCATGCCGAAGCCACTGTTTAACGACAATGGATCAGGCATGCATGTGCATCAGAGCATCTGGAAAGACGGGAAGAATTTGTTTGCAGGAGATGGGTATGCCGGGTTGAGTGAGACTGCCATCTATTACATCGGTGGAATTCTAGCTCACGCACCGGCATTGACTGCACTCTGTTCACCAACGACCAATTCATTTAAACGGTTGGTGCCTGGTTTTGAGGCACCTGTCAATCTGGTGTACAGCGGCAGGAACAGAAGTGCAGCGATCAGGATTCCAATGTACAGCGACAATCCGAAAGCGAAGAGGATTGAGTACAGATCACCAGACGCTGCCTGTAATCCGTATCTTGCCTTTAGCGCCATGCTGATGGCAGGCTTGGACGGCATCAAACGGAAGCTGCATCCCGGAGATCCGACGAACGAGAATCTGTATGATCTGCCAGCTGAAAAGGTAAAGCTGATCAAATCGTTACCAAAGACATTGCCAGAAGCACTGGAAGCTTTGAAGCATGATCATGCCTTCTTGCTTGAAGGAGGTGTGTTTACGCAGGATGTCATTGACACGTGGATCGACTATGTGAAGAAGAAAGAAGATGATGTTAGGAAGCGGCCGCATCCGTGGGAGTTCCATCTGTATTATGACTGTTGATGCGGGATTTTTATTTTCTTTTTTTGTTACTTCTTTGAGTTAGAAGACAAAAGGACTAGTTTCTGGTCTCATGAATCTCATTCCCGATCTGTTCAGGAGACATCTTTCTTGCTTTGTCCCGAAGAGCATTCAACGGTCGATGATTTTCAAAAATAAGAAAAAATAAAAACAAAAGATTAGCTCACATCATCATCTCTTCTGGCGATGGCATCTTCGGCGTCTTTTTCTCGTCAAGCTCTGCCACCACAGCTTCCGTGGTTAAGATCATGCCGGCAATGCTTGCAGCATTGAGTAAAGCACTGCGCACCACCTTGGCGGGATCGATGACACCAGCCTTGACGAGGTCTTCAACGACATCTGTCTTTGCGTTGTAGCCGATATTGCCGGATTCTTTCTTGATCCATTCGACGATGACCGTTCCCTCTTTCCCTGCATTGAAAGCGATCTGCTTCAAGGGCTCTTCGAGAGCTTTCTTCAAAATCTCAAGACCTATCTGCTGATCGCCTGGCAAATGTTCTTTGTCCAGTACAGCGATCGATCGGATAAGCGTTGTTCCTCCTCCGGCAACGATGCCTTCTTCAACAGCAGCTTTCGTGGCTTGCAAGGCGTCGTCAATGCGGAACTTTTTATCCTTCATTTCTGTCTCGGTGGATGCTCCTACACTGATGACGGCAACGCCGCCAGCAAGCTTTGCAATCCGTTTCTTGAGATCATCCTTATCTCGATCGCTGGTTTTGATCTGCTGTTCAATAGTCGAGACGCGCTGCTTGATTTTCTTGCTGTCGCCCTTACCTTCGATGATGGTCGTTTTTTCTTTAGTTACTTTAATGCGCTTTGCCTGTCCTAAATCTCTGACCGTAACCTGATCCAACTTCATGCCCTTGTCTTCGCTGACGACTCTGCCACCGGTGAGGATAGCAAGATCTTCGAGCATTTCCTTCTGCTCGTCGCCAAATCCAGGCAGCTTGACAGCAACAACCTTCAAAGTTCCTCGCAATAAGTTGAGGATGATCGTTGCGAGTGCTTCGCCTTCCAGATCATCGGCGATGATCAGCAGCTGTCTGTTTTCTTGCGCAATGGCTTCCAAAACTTTAACAAGGTCTTTGATGGAGCTGATCTTCTTGTCGTACAGCAAAATGTATGGATCATCGAGCACTGCTTCAAGGCGTTCAGCATCAGTGACCATATAGGGGCTGACGTAGCCCTGATCAAATTCCATGCCCTCAACGACTTTCAATGACGTCTCAAATGATTTGGCTTCTTCTACCGTGATAACGCCTTCAGTGCCCACTTTCTTCATCGCTTCTGCGATCAGGGCGCCCATTTCCTCGTCATTGTTTGCAGAAATGGTAGCTACTTGTGCAATCTTGTCTTTCACGTCAATGCTGCTGGCTTTGATGAAATCAACAACTTTCAAAGCCGCTTTGTCAATGCCACGTTTCACTTCAATAGGATTTGCTCCTGCGGTAATAATGCGCATACCCTGATGCACGATAGCTTGGGCAAGCACGGTAGCGGTAGTTGTCCCATCGCCTGCATTCTCCTGCGTGCGTTCAGCTACCTCTTTGACTAATTGAGCACCGAGGTTTTCTACTTTATCGGGAAGCTCGATTTCTTTGGCAATGGTGACGCCATCATTTACAATGATAGGACTACCATAACTTTTGCTTAAGACAACATTTCTGCCTTTTGGACCAAGCGTTACTTTAACCACATTTGCTAACTTATCGACTCCTCTAACGATCGCCTGCCGTGCAGGATCATTGAAAATAATTGTTTTTGCTCCCATTGTTCCACCTCATGCGAATTTTCCAAGAACGTCTTTGAATTCAACGAAGAGATATTTTTCTCCGTCGATTTTAACTTCGTCTGAACTGTAACCGCCATAGATGACCTTATCTCCTTTTTTCAAGGGAAGATCTTTGCCATCTTTGTACTGACCTACGGCAATAACCTCTCCCTGTTTCTTTTCTTCCTTGGCAGACTCCGGAAGGTAAATGCCGCCTTTCGTTCTGTCCTCTTCTTTTGCCGGCTTGATGAGGACTCGTTCGCCGATTGGTGTTATGTTCATGGTTTCACCCCAAATATGTATCTGTTTTTTTATGGAAGATCCTAAGAGAAGAACAACAACGCGCAATAATAGAAAAAGGGAGGAAATATTTAAAGGTTGTTCATCCCGACGGCAAATACCTTACTTTTAGCGTTTTGGTGAAGACAACCGTCTGATAGTCGCCGACGATAGCAGGAAACTTGAAGCGGAGGTCGTTGATGAAATCAAAGAGCTGCTGATTGGAAGAGGTCATGAGCTCGATGTCAAGATCGGCTTGCCAACCCAACGCTTCAACGAGGTAAATCACCAACGGACTGCTCCGCAGATACGATTTGATAGAACGAAGAGCTTCCGGAGAGAAATTATTTAACTTGACAAAGAGCTTGTAGTACGTGTAACCGATGCGGTTATGATTGATAATCGGACGATAGCCGAGGATAAGCTTTGCTGCTTCCATACGTCGAATACGATAGGCAACGACACTGGCAGATTGCTTCACACTACGGGCAATGGTAATCACCGGGAATCGGGCATTCGTGCAGAGCTGCTTGAGAATTTGCTGATCAATGCTGTCGATCTTCATGTGCGGAGCAGTTTCCTGAAGATGGATTTCTTCTGTTTGCTTGAGACCGAGCAGATAGCGGTGTTGATAATGGATAACGTCGACCCCCACCGATTCTATTTTTGCTTTAATGAGGTCGCCATAGCTAGCGAGAAGCTCATCAATGAACTGCTTGAATGCCGTGAGTGAAGGAAGCCAAAGACCCATAAAAATATCGTAGATGCCTTGCATCTCAAAGAGCCAGAAGACACGGCTGTCTTTTTGGAGAAAGGTACTGATTTCAAGGCGCTTATCCTGCGTGGCATTTTGCAGCGTGAGGGCAAGGCGGCAGTACAGGTAACCGAGTTTATGAGGATCGATGACTGGGTAAAATCCCGTGATGACGCCTTTTGCTTGCAGAGCCTTAAGTTTGTATTCGATGCCCTGCTTGCTCATGCCTATCTTCTTGGCGAGTGAGGAATACGGAAGCCGTGCATTGAAGTCTAAAGCAAACAGGAGCTTCTTGTCTTTGAGATCGAGTTGTGTGAGCTGCTCACGGATCTTCTTTTTTAGCTGCATTATTGGGACAAAAGTTGATTTGACTATTTAATTGTTACGTTTTGTCTTGAGAGTTTGAAGAAAGCTAGATATATAGGTACTCCCCACTAGTAGTGTTATCTACGTCATGGAGGTAAATATGGGCTTGAAGAGAACAATCTTAGAAGAATGGCGGATGTTGAGGAACGCCATAAGATGCTATCAGCGTAGTCCTCTAAATAAGAGCTACCCTTATGGGAACATTTTTGCAATCGTTGATGCGATAGAAGAACGCTATGGTGATCTGAAGGAGAAACGTGCTGCTATCCAACAAAAAAAAGAGGAAGACCAGATCCAACGGTACGAAACAAATGCTATCTGCCTCGAGAGGCTGGTACAGGCACTTGGAAAAGACGTTCATGTTGAATTTCCCCTCTACAAACCTGAAGATCTTTACTTTTGGACGCACGTTGTTGCGTTAGTGATTAGTGGAATGCCTCAACCAGAAACTGTGAAAGACGGTATTGTTCTCAAGGTTTCGGCTACGATCGAATCAACCGGAAAATGCGGGAGACGTGTTGGCGGAGACGACACGCTACGGGATCATCTCTGGTTACCAACTGAACCAACGAGAGAAACGTACGAGAAAATATACTTTCTTCCGTATGGGAGTATCAAACCGCTTTCCCGATGACCGTCTTCCCACAATAGGGTTGGAGTGCTTTAGGTATAGCAATAGAACCGTTCTTCTGCTGGAAGTTTTCAAGGAGGGCAACAATAACACGCGTGGTAGCAAAAGCTGTGCTGTTCAACGTGTGCACATACTCTTTTTTGCCGCCCTCTTTGCCCCATTTGATGTTTAAGCGACGGGCTTGATAATCTGTGCAGTTGCTACAGGAAACGGCTTCACGATAACATTGTTGCGCTGGCATCCAGACTTCGAGGTCATATTTCCGCGCAGCAACCGTTCCAATGTCGCCCGTACATATGTCAACCACGCGATAGGGTAATTCAAGAAGCTGAAACAGTTCTTCTGCGTTTTTGATTAACTGCTCATGAATTTTCCATGAGTCTTCCGGCTTGCAGAAAACAAATTGCTCAACTTTGGTAAACTGATGGACACGAAAAATGCCTTTGGTGTCTTTGCCATGGGCACCAGCTTCTTTTCTAAAGCAGGGGCTTACGCCAGCATATTTGAGCGGAAGCTGCTCTTCAACAAGGACTTCGTCCATGTGCATGGCAGCAAGCGGATGTTCTGATGTCGCAATAAGATAGAGATCCTCACCTTCAATCTTGTAGAGGGTTTCTTCAAAATCGCCAAGCGAGGTAACACCTTCGTACGGAGCACGGCGAAGCAAGTAAGGCGGAAGCAATAAGGTAAACTCTTTTTTGGCGAGATGGTCGAGAGCAAAGCGCTGCAAGGCCAAATCCAGAAGAACAAGGTCATCTTTCAGATAATAGAAGCGAGCTCCGGAAACCTTTGCTGCCCGCTCGATGTCTGCGAGGTTATGCTGTTCTAGAAGATCCACATGACTTTTGGTAGGAAACGAGTGTTTTGTTGGTTTGCCTACAACACGGAGCACTTTATTCTCAGAATCGTCTTTACCTAAAGGAACTGCAGGATGTAAGATATTCGGTAAACGCATGAGGATATTCGTAATTGTTTTTTTACTCTCTTCAACTCTTGACTCGTGCTGTTGAATTTCTGCAAGCATATCTTTTGCTTCAGCGACTTTTTTCTTCACATCTTTCTTTTGTTTGGCGAGCTGGTTAATTTCCAGCGTCACTTTGTTGCGGTCAGCACGAAGAGCTTCAAGTTTTGCGAGTTGATCGCGATAGGATTGATCGATCGCTAGAAGTTCATCGATCTCTTTGAGGTGATCAAGCTGACCTCTTTTCTTGAGGTCATTTTTAACGATCTGCGGGTTGTCCTTAATCTGTTTGAGATCGAGCATGACAGCAAAGAAGGAAATGAGGTTTATATGGTTTGCGGGCAGTGCGTGGGAAGGAAAAAGAACCGATACATCATATTGGTTGCACGGGTTGAGCCAGTTTCCGTATTATAAACTCATGGATAGATTTGTGGAAGTGTTATCATTTGACTGATAAACGCTCCATGTTTCTTTCTTGAAGAAACAACCCGATAACCTTGTCGTGGTTTTCTAAAGATTTCGAGAATGAGCATGTCTTTCTCACTACTCTTCCAACTCTTTGTCTGATTGC
>JACRKL010000122.1 GCA_016219835.1 Candidatus Woesearchaeota archaeon | reverse complement strand
CAACAACTCAAGCTTTAAACGACGCTTCGGAGACTACGTCCGAAGCGTTACCTTCCGCGCACAGCACGCGGAAGTGACGGCAAGAATCATCCTTCACAATCTAAAAGCAATATTAACCAGACTTTTTCACCGGAGCCGGAAGGGCGATGATCCAACCAGAAAATCAACAAAAAAAGAAAAAATGGGCCCGGGGAGATTTGAACCCCCGACCACCGGCTGTCTTACGGTTTTTTGTCTGAAACGCTGCCTTATAAGACCGGCGCTCCAACCAGCCTAAGCTACGGGCCCGTGCGTAGGTTAGTATTTCTTATCCTCCTCTAAGGCGGGTCGACGGTCAAAGCGGCGAAAATCGCTTTGCCCTACTCGCCACCCCGCAGGGGTCGTCCCCCGACTCGCCGACCTCCAAGGAGGATCACGAAACAACTCTACGGTCAGTTCCTTCAAGAAAGTTACTCCTCACTATAAATAGTTTTTTAAAGTTGGGAGACTGGACATCAAAAAAGAGGTGCCATGGCAGCGGAAATCTTTATTGAGCTTACTACACTGTTACTCGTAACCGTGCTTGTTTCTGGAATCATGCGTCTGCTGAAGCAGCCGCTCATTATAGGCTATATTCTAACGGGGATCATTGTTGGTCCGATGGCACTCAATCTCGTCAAATCGACGGAAGCGATCACCACCTTCGGGCAGATAGGGATTGCGTTCCTGTTATTTATGGTTGGATTAAATCTGAACCCTTCCGTCATTAAAGATGTAGGAAAGGTTTCCCTCGTAACAGGGATTGGGCAAGTTGCAGTGACCGGAATTATCGGGTATGGCATTGGCAAACTGCTGGGCTTCTCGACGATAGCATCACTCTATATCGGCGTCGCTTTGACGTTCAGCAGTACGATCATCATTATGAAGCTGTTGGCGGATAGGAAAGATTTGGAGACACTCTACGGACGAATCTCGATAGGTTTTCTTATTGTGCAGGATTTAATTGCAATTTTCCTCATCATGCTGATCTCCTCGATGCCCCAGTATGGAAGTATGACTGGTGTCTTGCTGAGTGTCATCGTGAGGGGTGTTGGCATACTGCTGATGGTTCTGCTCGTCAGCTTCTTGGTGTTACCCAAACTGATGAGTTACATTGCAAAGTCACAGGAGTTTCTCCTCTTGTTCTCCATTGGCTGGTGCTTTGGTATTGCTTCGCTCTTTTCCTATTTTCAGGTTTCATTAGAAGCAGGAGCATTGCTTGCCGGAGTCATGCTTTCCTTTTCTCCGTTCCATTATGAAATCAGTGCTCGGATGAAGCCATTGCGCGACTTTTTCCTCGTCCTCTTTTTTATCTTACTGGGGTCGCAGATGGTGTTTCAAAATATCGCACATGTCCTTGTGCCGAGTCTTGTCTTTTCGCTCTATATTCTCATCGGCAATCCACTGATTATGATCATTCTCATGAGCTTGCTTGGCTACACCAAGAGAAACAGTTTTATGGTTGGATTGATTGTAGCGCAGATCAGTGAGTTTTCTCTGGTGTTGATTGCACTCGGGGTAAAGCTCGGCCATTTGAGTAATGATGTGCTGTCGCTGGTTACCATTGTGGGGATCATCACGATTGCAGGATCGAGCTATCTGATCCTCTACGCAGAGAAAATCTATCCGTATTGCGCACCGTTACTTTCTCTCTTGGAGCGAAAGGGAAGAAAACGGGACAAAAAAAAGGTAGGGAAAGCGTACGAGATCGTTCTGTTTGGCTACAACCGCATCGGATTTGACATATTACAATCACTTAAGAAATTAAAGAAAAAGTTCATGGTGCTGGATTATGATCCTGATGTTATTGTTACCCTGACGAAGCAAGGGTATGATTGCACCTATGGCGATGCCAATGACCTTGAGTTGCTGCGTGACATCAATCTCTCGAAGACAAAGATGATTGTTTCCACGATTCCTCGACTCGAGACAAATGTACTGCTGATCAAGCATGCCAAAAGAATCAACAAGCGGATGATTATTATGGTAGTGTCGCACCAGATTGATGAAGCGATGGAACTCTATGCTGCCGGAGCTACCTATGTCATCATGCCCCATTTCTTGGGAGGCAAGCATGTGTCGACGATGATCGAAGACCATAAGCTGAGCATCGGTCGTTTCTTGAAAGAAAAAGCTGCACATCTCAAGCATCTGAAGACGAGAAGAAAGATAGGGCATGAGCATCCGAAGGAAGGGAAGTGATGTTCGTGAAGTTGGCATATTGATTACACAATCTCTCTAAACACTTTGCCAAATCCAATAGGATGTAATGCTACCGGCTCTCGTTCTTCGTTAGGATATTCTGTCTCAACTCTTTCACAATAAGCCGTAGCAAAAGCATAGACGCAATGCTCTGCATAGAGGCCACCAAAAGCCAATCGAATGTTTTGGTGTTCCATTCCAATGCGGCGCACGATAAAATCTACTTCCTGTTGGTTTTGGCGCAGATACTCTTCAAGACTAACAAAAATGCCATCGGAGGGATCGCTGATTGGTAACGTGTGAGCACCAACTAGGTTTAACGTTCCCCAGATGTTTGCTGAAGGATTATTTACCTTATTTCTTGCAACAAAGATAGGCCTTCCTGAAGAATGAAATAAGTCAACCGCAGATGATAAGTTGTCCACATATTCCGGATGCTTAGGTCTATGAGAAAAGTCAGGATGTACCACCACAAGTCCATGATATCCAACAAAGAGTTCAGCGTTCATGTTCAGTATCACCAGAATACGACTAATCCATTTTGACTACGACTATGACTAAAAAATAAGGAAGTGTTATCATTTGACTGATAAACGCTCCATGTTTCTTTCTTGAAGAAACAACCCGATAACCTTGTCGTGGTTTTCTAAAGATTTCGAGAATGAGCATGTCTTTCTCACTACTCTTCCAACTCTTTGTCT
>JACRKL010000126.1 GCA_016219835.1 Candidatus Woesearchaeota archaeon | reverse complement strand
GCCCAGGAGGATGTGCCGTCACTGTTGGTTACAATGACCTCAACTCAATGATCCGCTATATTGAGAACCAAGCAGAACACCATAATGTTGTGTTTGTCTAATGGAAACCCCACCCTTTAGGGTGTGGGAGGAGGTCATTCTGCTGTGCCCAATTTTGTTCTAGAACTTCAAGTATCGCACGTTTTTCTTCACTCACCTTGCGCAGTATCGCTTCATTTCTTGGAACGTCTCTTTGGCAGTTTCCCCGTTTCAGGTTCTGGTGCGTAATCGGGCGGTGAGTTAGCTGGTGCGGTATGGGTGGTTAGAGGTTTAAACGCCAATAAATTCTATTTCCAACTTGTTTTCCTTTTACAACTCCTCGTATATTCAGGTTATGTAATAAACCCAAAGCAGTATTCCAACTCATATTTTCAGCCCATTTTGCAACTTCACTGGTAGATGCAAAACGACTTAACCTATATAACGCCTTAATAATCCTTTGCTCATTTGCGTTAAAGGAAGCACTCATTTTTTCACCACATAAGCATACAATTTTGTTATGGCATATTCACTATACCCCTTTTCAAGAACAAATTTTACCTTAAAATCTTTTTCATTAAGATTGATATCTTCAGCAAACTTTTTTGGGAATGCAACTTTGTATTGTGTAGCTTTCGGAGAAGAAACTTTAGTTATTTTAGCATCCTGCTCTTCGTTTTCTGGTTTAGGTCTGAAAATATTCTGAATCTCAAGTTTATCTGATGTATTTTTCCATTTTGGGTTTTCAATTACCATCCTTAACTAAAAGTACTTCTTATATTTAAAACTTATGGAAGATTAGGTAATTAATTTGGATATTAGGAATAATATTACATAACCTTTATAAGCAGAGAGGCGTTAGTACTTATATCCCTACTAAGGGAGGAGACCAAAAATGAAAACCGAAATATGGGCATTTATTGCAGGATTGATTTTAGGATTGGCGTTTAAGTTGTTAATCTTTAAGATATGGTGATACCAATGAACAGCCAACAAATGAACGAAAAGAACGCATCGGAGCAGATGAGAGTAGTCAGAGGATACGCTATTATCAGCAAAGGAGACGTACCGAAGCAGATAGATGCTAAGACGTTCTCTATTGCATCGCAGAACGGCAACGGAGAGTATAACATAATCGTCGGAAAGAAATGGCTGTGTAGCTGCCCTGACTTTGCAGGCAGAAAGATGGACTGCAAGCACATCCATGCGGTAAGGTTCTTCCTTGACTTCAAGAATAAGGTTAAGACGGAGAATAAGGGGATAGTAGCAGAGAAGCTGTCATGCCCTTACTGCTCTTCGCAGGACACTATTGGCTATGGCAAGAGACACACGCAAAGCGGACAGAAGCAGATACACAAATGCAGGCAGTGCAACAAAAAGTTTATCGAAGAGAAGGACTTTGAACGCTATAAAGGCAACGGAAAGATTACGACGATGATCCTTGACCTCTACTTTAAGGGAATATCGTTGAGAGGCATCAAAGACCACTTACAACAATTCCACAGCTTGCCTCTTGACCACAGCAATATCCTACGCAGGATACAAAAGTTTAGCGGTGTTATTGACAACTATGTTAAGACGCTAAAGCCAGAAGTAGCGGATATTTGGCATCACGATGAAATGAAGATTCAGGCAGGCGGTAAATGGCGTTGGCTTTGGAATATTATGGATGAGGAGACGAAGTTTCTGATAACAACACAAGTCTCCACCAAAACAAGATTGAAGGAGACAAGAGCCATCTTTGAAGCTGCAAGAGAGCAGGCAGGCATAGAGCCAACCTTCCTTATCACCGACGGTAGGTACAGCTATACAAGAAGCATCAAGAAAGAACTACCTACTACGCAGCACGTCAGATTGGTTACGATTGCCGACAAGAGAGCAAACAATCAGAACATAGAACGCCTGAACGGAACGATTAGGGACAGAGTAACGCCGATGCGTGGCTTCCACAGCGAAGCAACAGCAGAGCTTATGACCTCTGCTTTTAGGAACTACTACAACTTCATCAAACCACATTCTACGCTTGAAGGTAAGACTCCTGCTCAAATGGCAGGTATAGGAGTAGAAGGGCATGGCAACAAGTGGATGGCGTTGCTCAACCTAAGTCTGAAAAGTAAAAAGGGAGTAATCCCTGAGATCATCGAAACTTGTTAAGCAAAAGGGATATATAAATGTTTATCTAAACCTTTAAAACTTCTTGTATTATAGAAAGGTTTATATATCGAAGCTACTTTCTAACTAATATCAGAAGGTCGTGGTCTACCTTCTGATGGAGTAAAAATGATAGACCCAGAGATATACGGTGAGCTGATTAAGCTTATCGCAAAGGAAGTAATCCTTGAGATCATCAAGGAAACATTACGTTCCTTGCGAAAGCGAAAAGTACACCGTAAGAAGGGGCGAAAGCCCCTTCCTTTATCTTTGGGATACACTCCAAAGAAAGACCAAAAGTGAAGGGGGCAAACGCCCCCCACTTTTATATTTCCTAATGAGGTGATGCAAATGCAGAACATAGACAAAAAAGGAATAGACTTTAGTAAAGTAGATAAGAGTCTATTTGAGAATGTAACTAAAAAAGTAACCCTTAATTTATTCAGATGTGGGACAGATCAAACGAATTACCATATTTTAGAAATGTTGCCCTGTAATATTAAAGAAATTATGAAAGACACAAATCTTACTAAAATGCCCGCTAATAGGAGGATTAATGAATTAGAGAAGGTAGGTTTACTTATGAGAAATCGTTATGAAGGAAAGATAAATCCGACTAAATTAACTGAAATATTCCTACGGACTTTCCAGAGTATGCAACAGGACATACTCAAAGAGTTACCAAATCTTCTTTAATTTTTTATCAAGAGGGAAACCACCCACAACGCAACAAAACGGAGCTAATTGCCTAAAACACCCTAAGATGCACCAGAACCCCGTTTCAAAACATTTATAAACAACCCTCTTTTTTTCATCTTACCTAAGGGGCTGTGGGGTAGCTTGGCTATCCTTTCTGGTTTGGGTCTTATGCAAAAAACCAGAAGACCCCGGTTCAAAGACGTTCCTGGGCTTCCGGGGCGAGGAAATTCCGGGCAGCCCCATCATGTTGGAACGTATGAGGAATCATCTATGGTAAGAAAGCACGAGAAAGCAGTCAAGCGCCTTGGTGCGCGATACGGACGAAAGATCCGCGAGAAACTTGCAGATATCGAAGTCCGTCAGAAGGCAGCCTATAAATGTCCTTACTGCATGAAGCCAAAAGTCAAGCGATTGGTGGTTGGCATTTGGCAGTGCAATGGCTGCAACGCAAAATTCACGGGCGGCGCCTACAGCGCTTTCCATTAATGAACTGAAGGTGTGTACGCATGGTCGAATACAAATGCATTGACTGTAATAAGGCAATTCCTGATACTATGCTCCGAAAGCGAGTACACTGCCCGTATTGCGGTAGCAGGGTACTGTTTAAACCACGTACCGGTACAACTAAACTTAAGGCGCGTTAGTCTCTGGATGTCATGAAAGCCGCAATCCATGTTCCTCTGAACAACCTTCCTGAGATGTGTTCTCCTGAAATCGAGGCTCAGGGGAAATACCAATTGACCATCACTAAAAACAGTAAGACGTTATCCTTTACCATTACTGCTGAAGACCTTGCATCCTTGCGTGTAGGTATTAACAGCGTTTTGAAACAACTTATCATCTATGAAAAGGTGTCATCAATCCCATGACTGAAAGCAAAGAAACAAAAGAAAAATTGCATCGCCTTCAACTCTATGAGCAAAGTGTGCAGAGTATGTTAGCACAGAAACAATCACTCCAATCACAGCTCGTCGAGGTAGAATCTGCGTCTGAAGAACTCGTGAAGGCACCGAAGGCATATAAGATTGTCGGTAATCTCATGGTGCTTACAGAGAAGTCAACCCTTGAGCAGGAACTCAAAGAGAAGAAGGATCAGGTTGAACTCCGCCTGAAGATGATCGAAAAGCAGGAAATGCAGATCAAAGAGAAATCTTCTGCCCTGCAAGAAGAGATCATCAAAGAGATGAAAGCATGAGCTCACCTACCTTGATCCCTGTTCTTGACGCTATCAATGAAGTATTGGAAGATGCTACGCTTCCCCGTAATGTTAAATCCAAGTTAGAGGGCATCAGTAAAGTGCTTACTCAAGGTGGCGACCTTTCCTTAAATGTCGACAAGGCATTGCAGGAACTCGACGACATTTCAGACGATGCAAATTTGCAGCCATTTACCCGAACTCAGGTATGGAATATTGTAAGCCTTCTTGAAAAAGTGCAGGCATGATTTAGTCACTTTCGAGTGAACATAAACCGAAAGATATTTAAACAAGTGTTACTCTAGAGTACTAATGCCTACGAAAAAAACCCCCTCTACAAAAAGAAAGGCTGTTCCAGCCTCCAAAATAACCAAATCTGTCGTCGAAAATACCGTGAAGTCTACGGTCGGAGAAGACGTCATTCCATTGATTGACTACCTCAAGGACAAGAAGAACATCTCTGAGTTTCAGATTGCACAGAGCCTGAAGACTGAAGTCAACTACACGAGGAATATGCTCTATCGGCTCCACACTCACAATCTGGTAACCTATCACAAGAAAAAAGATCGAGAAAAAGGATGGTACATTAGCTATTGGTCCCTCAATCTGCGCAATGTCAAAAATATCTTAAAGACGCAGCATGTCCGTAAGTTAGAAGACTTGAAAGAGCGTTTAGTGAAAGAAGAACGGTACAAGAACGTCTTTTTCATCTGCCCTAAGCTCTGTTCACGGCTTGACTTTGACCGAGCAACCGAATTCGATTTCAAGTGTCCTGAGTGTGGCGTTATTTTGCATCAGCAGGAAAACGAGAAGACGATCGAAAACATCAAAGTGAAGATCCAAGAGATGGAGAAGGATAGGAATTGGATGTGAGTCGTTTTTTTAACTTAGTTATTTCACCTTTTGCTATATCACGTTTATGGCGCTTGAATTGCTGACCCAAATTAGCGAACGTCCAGTGTCTGACTTGGATTACGATTATCGGGGCTGGAAACTCAATACTCTTGGTGGCAGACCTTTAATTTCTAATGATCTGGGAGCATCTCATCTCTTGTCTTTTGGGTATAAATTGCTTCATTCTGCTGTCCGGGCATCATATCCTCAACTGGTAAAGGATCAGAGTTCGACACTGCATCAAAATCTTTCAGACAAATCCGATTCTCCAACCGAATTTTGTGACCTGCTTGAAGACGCTTACGAAGACCATAGTGCTCTTACCGTTTGCTTGATGAGTCCTGTACGTGAATATGAGGGTCTTATTTCCCAACAACTTGGGCTATCATCTTTATCTTTCATCAAATATTTTTCGTCCGGTGGTTTACCCAAGGTAACCCTCAAAACCTTATCCACGTCGTTGTTAGGTAGTGTTGCTGATGCAAAAGAGGTTTGGAAATTATATGGAGCCCAGCACACCTTTCTCAGTTATGAACATGCTCTCGATAAAGAGATGATCAAATCCATGAAATCACTGATGGACCCTCACATTCCGGTTTCTGTTGAAGAACTGGAACTCTGTTTCGGTTCTGCATTTAAGGCTGCGGTGGATAACCTTGGAGGTATAGAGAAATTTACCGAAGTTAGGGAAGCTTTGTACCATGCTTATACCTTATTTGAGGAATCTGCCGATTTGGACCACTCATTCTCTGCTCATATTACGCATTTCAGGAAAGTTAACAAGCTCAAAACCGAACTTTACCATGCTATCAGCAATCTTTGCGTTGACGAACTGCGAGAAAAAGCGCGTGAAACCTCTCTCCCGGATGAAGTAGTATTGCAACGATATGCAATGCGGTAATCTTTCGATGGTTCTTTGTTATGAAACCCTCATTCTCTCTGCTCTCCTCACTCCACCGGCTTTCTCCACACAAGATAGACAGAAATAATATAGAGCATAACGCTCACACCTAACATCACGATGATCCCCTGCCAATCCTCTCCATGGTAGAGCATGCCTTTCTGTAACGCTTGTAAAGCCATCGTCAGCGGCAACTTCCCTCCAATCCATGCAAACGAGGCAGGCATCATCTCAAAAGGATAGAAGATGCCAGACAAGAACATCATCGGCAGTGCTAACACTAAACTCGTCAGCAAAGCGCTGTTTTCCGATTTGACAACGCAGCCAATGCACAAGCCGAGCACCATAAACAGCAGGCAGATTGCCGCAATTGCGCTCAGGAAATAGATGTTCAGGGCAATCGTCATCCCAAACAGCATGAGCACCACAACGATGAGCGTTGCTTGTATGATCGCAAGCACAAAGAGAAAGACAACCTTCATGAAGATAAGGTAAGCAAGCGATACCGGTGCCAACGCATTCCTCAGCATCGTTCCAGCTCTCCGTTCTTGCACGATCAAATTCGAGGAGATAAAAAGTCCAATAAATAATAGCACGACACAAATTAATGCAGGCGTCATGATCCAAAGATAGGAAACCTGTTCAAGCGATTCTTTTTCATCAACACTCACTGCTCTGACAATGTACTGCGGATCTCGTGCCGTGTACTGCTCCAGAAGTTGATGCGTGCCTTGGATCTCGACAATAATTGCATCAATGTTTGCTGCATAGGCATCGATCGTTGCTAAGAGCGTTGTTAAATTCTCCTGAACTTCTGCCTTTGCTGTAGAGAGATCACCAATAGCATTCAGCGGAAGAAGCAATGCTGTAGTATTCAGTGCTGCGATGGTTTGAACTTCAGTACTCAAGGATGCATTGTTCAATGTTGCAGAAGCGTTTTCAATAACCGTTATTCCTTCCAGTAATGCTGCACAGCCGATACTTTGATTCTGGCAGCTTTGGTTATAGCTCATGTTCAGAAGCGGAACAGCACTTTGTAGCAGCGACGATACCATCAATTGATAATTCTGTATCTTTTGCTGCACTATGCTTAGATTAGCTTGTATTTCATGTAATGTCCGATTTGCAGTGGCAAGGTCTTCTTCAGCTTGTGTGAGATTAACCGATGCCAAATAATCCTTCAACTGTTGCGTTTGATTCCTTACCGTCAAGGTTGTCTGATGTGCCTGCTCTAATTCATCCGTGACCTTTGCAAGCTGATCATTCAGTGCTTTCAGCTTTTTCCATGCTTCGCTAATGAAGGTAACTCCAATACGCTGATTCATTTCCTCGACCAGTGCTCGTACTTCAGTGCTGATGCCATGCGCAGTTTGCACTTGCGTCGTGTCGAGATACAACTGCAATGATGATCCATGCCCCTCACTAATCTGCTGCTGAAATCCTTTTGGAATAATTATCGCAGCAGCAACACTGCCTTCTTTGACCATCTGCTCTGCCGTTGCATTGCAATTCTTCCCTAAGTCCATCAGCTTGAGCTTTGCCCCTTCGACGGAAAAGCCCTGCTGGTCGAGATCGCACCATCCTACTTTGACATTTCCTACTGCTGCTTCTGTTGAAAGATTGCTAAAGAGGAGTGCAAGAATTAAGGTAATCAGGAGTGGTGTTACAACGACCAGCACGACTGTTTTCGTATCTCTTAACAGCAGCTTCGCGTCCTTAAACAGCATCTGGAGTCCTTTCATCCGTTTCATTCTTCAGGATATTGAAGAATGCCTCCTCAATCGTTTTTCCATATTTCTTGATGCTTTGCGGCGTCGCTTCCTTGACGACTCTTCCTCTGCGCAGAATAATCATCCGATCGCAGAGCTGCTCCACTTCCGTAAGATAGTGAGTTGAATAGATAATCGTAATCTTCTGCTTCTTGATATCTTTGATGACGTCCCATAACGCCATTCTTGAAATGGGATCAATGCCAAGTGTCGGCTCATCCAAAAAGAGAATCTTTGGGCTATGGACAATCGCAAGTGCAATATTCAATCTCCTTTTCATGCCGCCGGACAACGATTCTGCGAGTGCATTTCTCTTGTCAACCAATCCGAGAGCCTGTACCAATTCCCAGATTCTTTTCTCAATATCCTCGACGCCATAGAGGCTTCCAAAATACTGAAGATTTTCAACTATGCTTAATTTTCCATAGAAGCAGTCTTCCTGTGGGGCCCAGCCAATAACTCGCTTGAGCTTTTCTTTATCCCTAATCTCTACGCCAGCAACGGTTGCCGTGCCCGATGTTGGTTCTAGAAATCCAGTCAACATTTTCATCAACGTAGATTTGCCTGCTCCGTTAGGACCAAGAATGCCAAAGATCTCGCCCTGCTGCACCGAAAAAGAGAGGTGATCTACCGCTGTAAATTTCTTAAACGTCCGAGTAAGGTCTTTCACTTCAAGCATAGATGTTTCATGGGACGGTGGATATATTAACCTTTCGGGTGAGAAATCTATTTATACTTCCTAGACATACATGTTCGTATGTGGGTAGCTAGAATCAAACTGCGGCATGACTGCATCTTGGGCAACCGCTGCAGGAAATTTGGTGTCATGCTCCAATCATATGATCTCAATGAAGAAAAAACAGGAAGAAAAGCCATAACCTCGTCGCTGCATCAGATGATCGGATTGCCAAAAGCTGTTAGTCTCTTCATAACTGATTTGAGAAAAGACAAACGCGTCACTCATCTTGAAGTTAGCGAGAAAAGTCTTTTCCTTGTAGAATCATCAAAAGGCAAGCCAGTCTCCCATTTTACCAGAAAGATGTTCTTCGTCAAGCCCGTGGTTATTGGCACTGATGGCTTTGAGCATTGGGAAATCGCATCGCATCAGAGAGAGGAACTGATGGAATTTGTTGCCAAGGTCAAGCCCTTGTGTCAAGATTTCTCTCTTTTAGGAATCAAACAGACAAAACTCAAGGACATCTATTTTCCAAAGGTTCTTCCTTCTCTAACTGATTTGCAGAAAAGATCCCTTGAACTTGCCATCCAAGAGGGATATTATCAGATTCCTAAGAACATCGGCTTACGGCAGCTTGCTCGCCTGATGAAGATCTCTCTCGCTACCTATCAGAAGCATCTGCAGAAAGCAGAATACAAAGTGATGCCCGATCTTCTCTCGTATTTGAAATAGGCATACATGTTCGCTAGAAAAAATAAGTACTCCATCTCTACTCCTTTACTTCATGACCCAAGAAAATTTACTGAAGAAGGTACGCGAATCGCTCTCCCATCCGGAGATCATTCTCTTTAAGGCAATCGAAAGGAATGCTTATTCTGAAACCTCGGACTATGGCTACCGATTTGAGATTGCTCCTTGTCAGGGGGTGTATCATCTTGATGTCGATACAAATAGGTCACTCATGGATTTGCGAAACCGGGTATTTGAAGAAATGCTTGTAGAAGCCTATGGGTTCAGGCGTGTTGATTTTGAAGGGCTTTCTTCTCAGGATTGGGGAGTTCTCGATTTTGATTTCAAAGATGATCATTGGGATCCAAAAATCTTCTATACCCATCGTCTAATGGCAGTTGAACCTGTAGGGATTCGAAAAGAAAGAACTGATGCCTACAAGAGGCATTTCCATTTTCATATCTTACCTGAATTCTCTGCAGAATTCTCTGAAGAAGATCAACGAGATGCCTATACCGAAAATTATAAGCCAACGACCCTTAGAAAATCTATCACGCGAAATATTGAGGTCGTATTATTTCCATGCATAGAATATCTTAAAATTTTGGATGATCTCCAAAGAGAACGACAGGCAATCCACGCTTTGCAGCGTGCCAGTGGTTTTAGGCAGGATCATGATCGGCTTAAAAAAATTGAAGAAGATATTGGCTTTGTTGAGAAAGACACCATTCACGTTCCTGCCTACAACAAGTTCTTCTCGAGATAGCATCCGTTCTCCTCGGTGATGCCTGCCTTTAGAATAATCGGTCTATAGCTTCCCTGGAATCCTTTATGCCCCTCGATACTCATCGGATGCTCTTCTGGGGTTATCACCTTGATCCTCTGGAATCCCTTTTCTCTTGCATACTTCATCAGTTCCATCAGTACAAATGTTCGTGGTCCCATACCTAACGCAATGCTTATCCGATTATACTCTCTCTGACCATCTCGTTGATTCTCTTTGCGATGAGGATCTATCTCACCAAATCTTCTCGCTTGTATGGTCATAACATACATTTCTTTTTCCTTGGCATCAGTAAAAAATCCACATTTCGCAATATAACCTGTTGCACTTGAGATGGAGGATTCACCTCGTTTCGTCAGCAGCAGCAGCGCAATCCCAAAGTAATCATCGGTGAGCCCCGTATTCATGGTCAGTTGCAGATCTTCTTGGATCATTGCCGTTCCGTAACGATCCATGGTTTCTCTGTTCGTTTCCCCCATCTCATGAATAATCCGTGAGTTCTTCTCTATTCTTGCAGTTATTCCCTCCAACGTTGGCTGTGCGATGCCATGAAATAAGAAATGAGGATAACATAAATTGTCTTGTGTCGAGAATGGTGCTGCAAAATGCTCCACGCTCTCTGCAACGTTTTCTGCAAACGTGTGTGAATCTACGGGTTCTTCCAGAGCTGCGTATGCTCGTGACAGAAGCCGAAGCATCAATTCTGTATTATATCCAAATCGAATGCCCTTGCGTTCTGCCCATAGTGATTCTAAGTCCAGAAGATTCAGCGTGTGCTCTACACCTTCTTGATTGAATCTCTCTGGTGTTATGAGGTATTCCTCAACTTTTTTTGCAAATCCTGGTCGATCTATGCTCACCATACATAAGGCGAATCTTACATTATTCTTAAATCCCTTGGTATTTGATGGTAGAAAGAAAACTACATAAACACCTTGCCTTTTCTTACTCGTATGCAAGCCATCCTCATCACCTTCTCGGGCATGGAAGCTGTCGCTCAGCAAGAAGTGAAAGAGCTTCTTGGAGTAAAAGCAACCATCCATCCTTCTGCAGTTATCTTTTCCGCCAAGAGGCCTGAAGACTTCGCCAAGCTCTCTTACCTTGCAAGGAGTGCGCGCCGTGTGCTTCTCTTTCTTGCTCAAGGAACCATCACCTCCCTGGATGATATCCCTACATTCATCAAAGACATAGATCTTGCTCCTTACATCACTCCTGAAACTACGGTTGCTGTCCGTGCAGAACGAGAAGGTAGCCACACATTCACAAGTACGGACATTGAAAAAGAGGTTGCACAACATCTGCTTAAGGGCATTAAGGTTGATCTTTCCAATCCCCAGCTTACGATCTTTGTTTTTGTAAAAGATCAGTACGTTTTTGTGGGTATTGATGTTGCTGGCTTTGATCTCAGCAAGCGTGATTACAAAATTTTTACGCTCGGCTCCTCACTGCGAGGGCCGGTCGCGTATGGTTTTCTTCGCCTGATGACAGACGACGGATTTATATCTATGATTGATCCGTATTCTACCACAGGAACGATAGCCATCGAAGCAGCATCATTTTCGATGCATCAATCACTTCATTCGTATGGCAAGCAGAAGTTTTCATTTCCTCATTTTCTCAAGATCAACAGCGATGCATTTCTTACAGATCTTGATGCAAAAGCGAAAACAGAGTGTGCAAAGATCCTTGCCTTCAATCCTGACTTCCAGCCCTTAAGTGCAGTCAAGAAAAATATTCGCGTAGCAGGCTTACATAAACAAATCACCTGCAGCAGGGTTGATGCAGACTGGCTGGATGTCAAGCTCGACAAAGGCGGCGTTGAGATCATCGCCGTCCATCTCAAAGGAAGAAAAGATCAACTTGCCGACGTACAAAAGCAGCTCAAGGAGCTCTTCCATCAAGCTGAATATGTATTGAATAAGAAAGGCAGGCTGGGCATCATCACGCATCTGCAACTCGACAAATTTCCAGAAACGAAACTCTCTCCTCTCCAGCAAGGCAGCATATTCCAAGGCGCTGAAGAGTTGCGGTATTGGATCTACCAGAAAATTTAAAACACCTGCTTTCTTCACCTATCCTATGTATATCGGCGTCTATGGTTCAGCAGCAGGAGTTGTTGATGATCTCATCAAGCAAAAAGCTCGTGCGTTAGGAAAAGCAATTGCACAGTATGGTCATGTCCTTGTGACCGGCGGCTGCATCGGGCTTCCTCAAGAAGCAGTGCTCGGCGCTGCTGAAATGCGCGGGAAGTGCATTGCCTATTCTCCAGCAATTTCTCTTGAGGAGCATATTAATCACGGGTATCCTACCCAAGGATTCAGTTCCTTTGTCCCACCCACGTATGAGCACGCGAAAGACCCCCGCGTCTGTCGGAAATACCGCAATGTTTCTTCGCTTGCAGCAGTTGATATCGCTCTCTTTATCAGCGGAAGAATTGGCACGATGAATGAAGTGACGATTGCGTATGATCTCGAAAAGACTATTGGCATTCTGAAAAATACTGGCGGTATCACGGATCGTGCTATTCAGATTCTTTTCGATGATGCAGCCAAAAAGGGCAGCTCTTCGATAGTCTGGGAAGAAGATCCCGAGCAGTTAGTTGAGAGAACTATTGCTGCTCACCGGCTCCGGTGAAAAAGTCTGGTTAATATTGCTTTTAGATTGTGAAGGATGATTCTTGCCGTCACTTCCGCGTGCTGTGCGCGGAAGGTAACGCTTCGGACGTAGTCTCCGAAGCGTCGTTTAAAGCTTGAGTTGTTGT
>JACRKL010000123.1 GCA_016219835.1 Candidatus Woesearchaeota archaeon | reverse complement strand
TGCTTCTTGGCAGAAGTAAGTCCATTCATAACGATATTGCTGCTGTTGCAGCTTGTGCAGATGAGTTTTGGTGCCATACGCACACCAAATATTTCAAAGAATAAAAATCTTTCTGTCAGTCATTTACTAACACTACCAAATATTGTACTGCTGGTGCTAGACGGACTGGGTTACGAGTATTTCATCAAACACCAGCAGGTTCTTGGCAAGCATCTACGAGGAAAAATAACGAGCGTTTTTCCGTCAACGACTGCGGCGTGCGTCAGCACATTTATGACCGGTGTAGCTCCTCAGCAGCACGCGAGTACGGGGTGGTACATGAACCTCAAAGAGATTGGTGCAGTTGCAGCAATACTTCCATCAACGATACGAGCAGGAAAGCAAAAAATTGCAATAGACACCACAAAACTCATTCGTTCACCGTCCATCTTCAACAATATATATATCCCAAGTTATGCCATCCAACCATCGGGCATTGTGAATTCAATCTACTCTCGTGCGATGTCCGGAAAAGCGAAGAAAATAGGATATCAGACATTGTCTGGCATGATACAGCAGATCATCAGGGTAACGCGCAAGCCAAAACAAAAGCTGGTTTATGCCTACTGGCCATATTTTGATGAGCTGTGCCACCATTATGGAACACAGAGTAAACCGGTAGAGAAACACTTTCGGCAACTGGAGAAAGCAGTTACTTATCTCACCAAGCATCTCCAAGAAACATTGTTGGTGGTAACTGCAGACCACGGATTGATGAATGCGGGAAAGAGTAACGTGATTTTGCTGGAACAACATCCGCACATGAAAGAGATGCTATCGGTTCCTTTGTGTGGAGAACCACGAGTTGCCTATTGCTATGTGAAGCATGCACGAGCAAAAGCGTTTGTTGCTTATGTTAAGAAACATCTGAGCCATGCTTGTACCGTTTTCCCAAGCGGAGTAGTAGTGAAGAGAAATTATTTTGGATTTGGCAAGCCGGATCCAAGGCTACTAGATCGCATCGGTGACTATGTACTGATCATGAAGGAAGGGTACATCATTAAAGATCAATTGCTCGGCGGGAAACTTGTTCTGCATAAAGGCAATCATGGCGGTATCAGCAAGGAAGAAATGTATGTACCGTTGATCGTGATAACGACCTAAAAAGATGGACTTGACGGGAAGCAACCGAGCGAAGCGAGCGTTGTGCCGACAACGAAGTTGGTTGCCGAGCTTGCGAGCGCAACCCAGCAAACTCTGTTTGCGTTGGCGTGCATGTTCAATTCCCGCTATCAAGAAGATGGACTCGGCGGGAATTGAACCCGCCGCCTTTCCCGTGCGAGGGGAACGCTCTACCGATGAGCTACGAGCCCGTGAAGAGAAGAAATAAGTGGGGGTTCTTATTAGTTTCTGATACTTTTGTTCGTAGTGGTCGGCCCCACGGCATTAAACAAATGAATGAATTTTGCCATCCAAAGCCACCGTATATGGCGATCCGATAAGCATTTTTCTCTCAGCGCTCGCTGCTGATGTAGGGAGTTCGATACTCGCCACCCCGTAGGGGTCATCCCCCGTCTCGCCGAACGACAACAGCAGCGAGCTATAGTCCAAGACGACCGTGACGCACGACGAGGCAGGGGAAACCCTATGGGATGCCGAGTAGGCTTTAGCCGTCGTGCTGCCACGGAGGTCACCTTAAGAGAAATTAAGCAATAAGAGGATATGGACCAGGCGGGATTTGAACCCGCAGCCTCCCCATAGCCAATGGGGCACGATACCAGGTTTCGCCACTGGCCCATAGATGAAGGTGGACGAGAGGAGGTATTTAAGTGTTGTTGATTTTCTGAGAGAAACTTAGTGCATAGGCGGCAGAGCTTGTTCTTTGTAGGGTATAAGATTACCGCGGTGATCGACAGAATAAAGGGGAAGAGCCAAAGGACTAGGAGCAATAAGGTTTACTTGCGAATCTGCAGAGGTCTTTCGATAATCAATTCGCTGAGCTTCTATAGCCACCGGTTGTCCAGGTATATCGAACCAATCGAAATGCTTTCCTCTATAGATCAGTTTCATCTCGATTTCACCGTTACCTACATCTTGGGTTACGATATTGAGGTCGTTAGGACTCACGTAGCCATGTTGGACGTGTTTAACCCGAGAGATATAACGCCCAGATTCTAAAGAAGACGGAGGGGTTTGCCCTACAATGGATCCAAAAACGTATCCAAAAGTAAATACTAACACCCAATTGTTGCACTTCTTGAAAAAGTTCGAACGCTCAAGATTATAATCCAGTGGTTCCTCTTGTTCCATAGGATTATGGAAAGTAAAAAGGATATAATAACCTTTGTAGTAAACTTCTTTACGAAAAGAATGACCTCCTCCCACACCCTAAAGGGTGGGGTTTCCATTAGACAAACACAACATTATGGTGTTCTGCTTGGTTCTCAATATAGCGGATCATTGAGTTGAGGTCATTGTAACCAACAGTGACGGCACATCCTCCTGGGC
>JACRKL010000124.1 GCA_016219835.1 Candidatus Woesearchaeota archaeon | reverse complement strand
GCCCAGGAGGATGTGCCGTCACTGTTGGTTACAATGACCTCAACTCAATGATCCGCTATATTGAGAACCAAGCAGAACACCATAATGTTGTGTTTGTCTAATGGAAACCCCACCCTTTAGGGTGTGGGAGGAGGTCATTTCCTCTTCATATCTAGAAACTCTTCTTTCGTCATCTTTGCCGTCTTTAAGCATGAATTGATGATGACATTCTGCTGTCTTGACCAGTCTTTATCATCATGCTCTCTGACATAGTTTGACCAGAGATCCACAAAAGCCATCCGCTCTTTCTGATTTTCTTCCTTAAATCCGATGGAGCATCACCATGTAGTTTTCTATTTTGCTTTCTTCCAGATGCCCTTTTGCAATATTGCGCAAGTGTCTTGCATCTTCCATGTCCTTCGGTGAGCCTAAAACTACTTCTTTGAAAGCGATCTGCATCTCAAGTGGAGAAATGCGTAACTCTTCGTTGTTCATGTTTACAATGATCGCTTGCTTCAGGGAGATTTCATCAGCTTTATTCTTCGAGAATTTCATCTCGATATTTGGAATGACCATTCCTGTTCTTACAAATCGAAGAGAAATCTTCTCATGAAGATAAGAAAACATTTCATCAAGGTTACCAGTATTCATACAGTCGAAACCGGCATGGGTGAGCTCCTCCAAAAAACGAGTAAACACCGGCTTCTCTATTGGTGGAATGATGACATCAACATCTTCGCTTGCTCTTGCTCTTCCTAACAGGATAGCTACATAGCCACTGACCACGACATAGGGTGTAAACTTTCGGAGGACTCTTACAAATTCCAAAGTGAATAGATCAAGGTCAGAAAGCTCTCTCTGGAGTATGATGCCTTCTTGGGTGAACTTCATGGAAAGGAGGGGGTTATGCTGGTATATATAGGTATTTGCTGGCTGCCGTGCCCACAGCAACCCATTTAAACCTCTTCTCTACCTCTTCCACCATGCACTACGACGATCTCATCAAGAAGCTCTTCGCCATGGGCGGCGATCATAATGTCAAGCTTGGCTTGGAGCGCATATATCTTCTTTTAGAGAAGCTTAACCATCCCGAGTCCTCTCTGAAATACATCCATGTCGCAGGTACGAATGGCAAAGGCAGCACCTGTGCCATGATCTCCTCGATCCTTAAAGCAGCAGGATACAACGTTGGTATGTACACCTCGCCGCATCTCGTTGATTTCAGAGAGCGTTTCCAGATCAACGGAAAAAACATCAGCAAGGAAGATCTAGTTGCAACCTATGAGTCCATCCAACCCTTTCTCACTGACCAGAGCTATTTTGAGATCATCACGACGATGGCATTCGTTTATTTCAAGAACCAGAAAGTTGATGTCGTTGTCCTCGAAGTTGGCTTGGGTGGAAGGTTGGATGCCACCAACGTCATTCCGCCGGGCATTGTTGCCATCACTAATATTGGTTTAGAACATACGAAAACGTTGGGCAACAGTATCGAGAAAATAGCTCGGGAAAAAGCAGGAATAGTTAAATCTGGCTGCACGGTTTTCACGACAACTGAAGGAGTTGCTTACCAAACCATTGCGAAGATCTGCAAAGACCAGCACGTACCATGCATCAAGCCAAAAACCTCAGCCATTCAGCCGGCTTTACTCGGCGTGCATCAGAAGATCAACGCAGGATTAGCTATCGCTGCAGCTAATGCGTTTGATGCTAAACTTACAGATGCAGCCATCCAGCGAGGTCTTGCTAAAGTACAATGGCTTGGTAGACTACAATGGCTCTCAAAGGATTTTCTCATCGACGCAACGCACAACGCTCATGGAGCACACGTGCTTGCTACCTATCTCAAAACCCTCAAGAGGAAATGCATCATCGTTTTCGGAG
The DNA here is from genome assembly GCA_016219835.1 of Candidatus Woesearchaeota archaeon. GTDB lineage: Archaea > Nanobdellota > Nanobdellia > Woesearchaeales > JACRKL01 > JACRKL01. The sequence continues at coordinate 3,987 of JACRKL010000124.1, read as the reverse complement.
CCTGTGATGACAAGAATGTCAAAGAGATGCTCTCCCTGATTACTCCGTTTGCAAGCCATGTCATCTTCACCAAAGCCAACATCTACCGGGCGATTGATCCGAAAGCTCTGCTTCCTTTTGTTCCTGATGCAATCGTCGAGCCTGATGTTGTGCAAGCCATCAAGAAAGCAGAGCAGCTGAGAGGGGGTGATGAGTTTATTCTCTTCACGGGAAGCATGTATTTGATTGGCGAGTGGATGGTAAGAAGAAACTTTAAATACCAGTTGTTATTTCATCGTACCAGATGATCCAAAAAAATAACATTCAGAAAGTTATGGAGTTTTTTTATGTGTTTCCCACGAGAAAAATCCATCTTCGTGAACTCTCGAGGGAGCTTAAGCTCTCCATGCCGACAATCTTACGGGCAGTCAAGAGCTTGGTCCATGAACGTATGCTGCTGATGAATCGGGGAAGAGCCGTGACAACGATAGAAGCGAATACCCAGAATCAGCAATTCTCACAACTCAAAAGGATCAACAATCTTGAGCGACTCTATACTTCAGGACTCGTGAGCAAAATATCGGAAACGTGCAGGCCACAGGTAATTGTCTGCTTCGGCTCGTATGCGCGTGGCGAGGATTTTGAGGATTCTGATATTGACCTTGCCATTGTTGGAGGGTCGGGAGTTCTACCCGTTGAGAAGTATGAAAAGTTCTTCAAGCGTAGGGTGTCTTTGCATCACATCAACCTCAAAGAGGTTACAGCCGAGTTTAAGGCAAGCCTTTACAATGGGATTGTCCTTGAGGGTGCCTTATGAGAGAATTTTCATTTTATCTTGCAACGAATAAAGTCCAGAGGCGACAGCCTGATATCCATCTCGCAAGGGCAACCTGTCGTGAGAGCTTTGATCGTCTGGAGCTGGCAAAATCCATCGCATCATCAGAAAAGCCAAAGTATGTGCTGGAGAATGCCTACGAGGCTGTTCGTGAACTCATCGACGCTATCCTTGCATACGATGGCTATAAGACCTATTCTCATGAAGCTTCAGCAGCGTATCTGCAGGAATTAGGATTCTCGATAACTGAAGCAACGCAGGCAGATCAGCTAAGAATCCAAAGGCATGAGATCAAGTACAAAGGTAGCGATGCAACGCAGCAGGAAGCGCAGGCAGCACTTGCCTTTGCTGAAGCAATCGTGAAGAAACTCGTGCAGATGCGACCGGACATAACCTCAAAAAGCAAAATTTAAATATCACCCTTCTGTTTACCTGCTATGGAACACAGCATTTGCACACTGGGCAGCCATTCAGCCCTCCAAATTCTCAGGGGAGCAAAAGACGAAGGATTCAAGACCATTGTTCTCTGTAAGCAAGGAACGGAAGAAGTCTATCAGCAGTTTGGTGTTGCCGACGAAATCATCCGTATGCCCTGTTTCAAGGATCTGCCAAAACACGCTGATGAACTGATCAAAAAGAAAGCCATCATCATCCCCCACGCTTCTCTCATCGAATACACGGGCAACGACGAAGTCATGAAGCTCAAAGTCCCGTATTTTGGCAACAAGAAAGTTCTCGAATGGGAATCTGACCGTTCCTTGCAAAGAGAATGGTTGGAAAAAAGTGGATTAAAGTTGCCGGAGATCTTTGCTTCACCCAAAGACATCAAGAAAAGCGTTATCGTTAAATTTCATGGAGCGAAAGGCGGCAAGGGCTATTTTGTCGCAAGAAATGAAGCAGACTTTAAGGCAAAGATCGTCAACCATCCGAACGAGAAATATGTTATCCAAGAATACATCATCGGCGTTCCGATGTACATTCATTACTTCTACTCTCCACTCCTTGACGAGGTAGAGATCATGAGCTTTGACAAGCGGTATGAAAGCAACGTTGATAGTTTAGGAAGAATTTCTGCACGAGACCAGATCGCATTAGAAAAAGTTGACCCGAGCTATGTCATCGTCGGCAATATTCCGCTCGTCATTCGTGAATCCTTTTTACCCCAAGTTCTTGAGATGGGCAAGCGCGTTGTTGCCGTCTCCAAAAAAATAGCCCCTCCAGGCATCTGGGGTCCCTTTTGTTTGGAAACCATTCTTACGCCAGAAATGCAGTTCTGCGTCTTTGAAATCAGCGCAAGAATTGTTGCCGGAACCAATCCTTATGTCAACGGTTCTCCGTACACGTGGCTCCGCTACAACGAGCCCATGAGCACCGGAAGAAGAATAGCAAGAGAAATAAAAAATGCCATTGCACAGAAAAAACTCCCGATGGTCATCCAATGAACTCACTAACCTTACTGAAAGGATATGATCTTTCTCAACTGACCATTGCCGTCTTGGGAGGCCATTCTGCACTCGATGTATGCAGAGGAGCAAAGAAGCTGGGCTTCAAAACGCTTGCAGTCTGCCAAAAAGGAAGAGAGAAAACGTACGCCAACTATTATGCAACGAAAAAAACAAGCAACGGTGAAGTCGGCTGCGTTGACGAAGTTTTGCTGGTTGACCAATTCAAGGATATTCTCAAGCCCAACATCCAAGAACAGCTCAGAAAAAAGAACGCCATCTTCATCCACAACCGCTACTTCTGGGTGTACTTTGAGGACTTCAGCAAGATCGAGCAAGCATTCAACGTCCCTATTTTTGGGACAAGAGATATGGTTCGTTGGGAAGAACGCCATGAAGCCATGAATCAATATGTGCTGCTGCAAAAAGCAGGTATCAGGATTCCAAAATTATTCACCGACTTTAATAAGATTGATCGTCTGGTTATCGTCAAAGTCAATGAAGCAGCTCGCGGATACGAACGAGCATTTTTCTTCTGCAACAGCTCCAAAGACTTCGACCAGAAATCAGCAGAGTTGCTGAAGAAAAAGACGATTACCCGAGAAGCACTCCAGAAAGCCGTCATCGAAGAGTACATCCTCGGTGCGCAAGTCAATCTCAACTTTTTCTACAGTCCGCTTACCCAAGAGCTTGAACTCATGGGCACCGATACGAGGCGGCAAACGAATATCGACGGCTATCTGAGATTGCCTGCAGATGTCCAGCAGCAAGTCCTACAATACGCTCAACCCAAGCTCATCGAGACCGGTCACATTGCGGTGACGATCAAAGAAAGTCTCATCGAAAAAGCCTTTGCGCTCGGCGAGAAATTCGTAGCTGCATGCAAACAAGCTCATCCGAGCGGCATCATCGGACCGTTTGCTCTGCAAGGCATGGTCACAGCAGAAGAAGGCAAGGAAGACATCGTTATCTTCGATGTGTCGTTTAGAATACCTGGCTCTCCGGGCACGATGTTTACGCCCTATACAGCCTATCGTTACGGTTCTTCGATTTCCTACGGCGAACGCATCGCCATGGAGATCAAAGAAGCACTGAAGCAGAAGAAGTTACCTGTGATTTGTACGTGAAACCAAAAACCGAGATAGCCACCTTCGCCGCCGGTTGCTTCTGGGGCGTTGAATCTGCCTTCCGTGTAGTTCAAGGAGTTCTTTCTACCAAGGTCGGCTATACGGGTGGATCTACCAAAAACCCAACCTATGAGCACGTCTGCTCCGACAAAACAGGTCATGCAGAAGCAGTGCAGGTCGAGTTCGATCCAAAGCAGGTAAGCTACCATGAACTCCTTACAGTATTCTGGAACTGCCATGATCCCACGCAACTGAATCGGCAAGGTCCCGACGTAGGAGACCAATACCGCTCCGCCATCTTCTATCACAACGAGCAGCAAAAGAAAGCAGCCCTTGCTTCTCAAGAAACGATGCAGCAAGAATATAGGGGAAAGATCGTCACTCAGATTCTTCCCGCTTCGCAGTTCTACAACGCAGAAGACTACCATCAGCAGTATCTCGAGAAAAGAGGAAAGACACACTGTTAGGTAGTGTTAGTAAATGACTGACCGAAAGATTTTTATTCTTTGAAATATTTGGTGTGCGTATGGCACCAAAACTCATCTGCACAAGCTGCAACAGCAGCAATATCGTTATGAATGGACTTACTTCTGCCAAGAAGCAG
>JACRKL010000121.1 GCA_016219835.1 Candidatus Woesearchaeota archaeon | reverse complement strand
GGCTCCGGTGAAAATCTCGCAAGATGCGAGGTTCTGCCATCGGTTCGCATGGTTTCTGGGTATTCTGCTAGCGGAAATTTCCCTTGGAATTCCCTTTCCGCTTGCATGGTTTATGCTGCTGATGCTCACCTTAGGGTGGCAGAACTGACATTTTCACCGGAGCCCTTCCATAAGCAAACCTTTTTAAGATATTCACTCTTCTTTCTTGTTGGAAGGCTAGGTCGGAGGGTTAGCCGTCCTTTGTCGCTGCAAACCGGCTTCACGGCAGGACCGAAGCTTCGATGAAGGTTACAGGCTGCAGGACAGCCCCTTCTTTACCGATGAGATCCTGTCCTGTCTGGCTTCAGCTTGGGAGAATCACGTCAGGCCAGGAATGGAGCAGCGTTAATCCTTTGCAGAGGTGCTTTCAGGGTTTCCGGGATCGAGAAGAAGAAGGATCAGTTGCTCTTGCAGTGCTGGATCGACACCGGGGCGTGCCTTCCTTTTTCTTGATTGTCGTAATTATTTTTCATACTTACCAGCACCGACAAAAGCGGTGCGACGGCTGCATCGCAGCCTGTTCGGCACCCCGTAAGGGACTTCCCCTGCCTCACCGCACGCCACCGTCGGTGCTGGTCTGATGGGGGATGCCCCATTCGGGGTGGCAGACGAGGAGCGGAGCGACGACAGCCGCCATCGTGGCGTGTGCCGAGAAATTTATCTACAAAACATTTTTAACAACCCTTCTCTTCACTCACCTCATGTCGACCATCTTCATCATTCATGGAACTGAAGGACACCCGAAAGAGAATTGGTTTCCGTGGGTGAAGCAGGAGTTGGAGAAGTTAGGTCATACAGTCTTTGTTCCGCAATTTCCATCCCCGCCTATCGTTCCTGCAAAAATCTCGGAGTGGTTTGCTGTGCTGTAGGGATATGAGCAGCATATTTCTGCAGATACGATCTTCATCGGTCACAGCTTGGGCGGCGTTTTTACGCTCAAGTTTCTGGAACAGCTGCAGCAGCCGATCAAAGCTGCTTTTTTTATCGGGACGCCGGTCGGAGTTCGACCTATTTTGAATTATGATCGTGACAGCAGCTTTAGTGGCTTTTCTTTTGATTGGAAAAAGATCGTGAAGAGTGCGAAGCACTTCGACGTGTTTCAATCGGATGATGATCCGTATGTTTCGCTAGGCAATGGCGAGGAGCTGGCGAAGCAGTTGGGTGTAGAGCTAACCTTTGTGCCGCATGCCGGGCATTTCAATGCGAAGGCTGGGTATACGACGTTTCCGTTGCTGTTGGAGAGAGTGAAACGGGAGCTTTAATTCTTGCAGTACTATCGCAAAGAATCGTTAAATCCTTGCATTTCTGATGCAAAGATTTAAATACTCCGCTCGATCAAAGGAAGTTATGGCTGCCTTAGACAGCATCAAAAGTGCGATTGCCGATCGGGAAGATGAACTCGAACAGAAATTCCGGCAGGAGCATATTATAGGACGGGAAGCTGCGAGCAACATCCAATTGCATACTGATACTGCTCTAGTGGTGACTGGCATCAGGCGGTGCGGGAAGTCCATCCTAGCATACATGCTCTCCAAGGGACAGAAAAGTGCTTATGTGAATTTTGAGGATGAGCGACTCAATATTCCCGCTTCTGATCTGAATATTGTTATGGAAGCAATCCACGCCTTGAAAGGAGATGTTGACGTCTGCATTTTTGACGAAATCCAGAACATTGTTGGCTGGGAACGGTTTGTAGTGAGGCTGCTGACCACAAAAAAGATTGTCATCACCGGCAGCAACGCTCGTCTTTTAAGCAAGGAACTTGCAACATTTCTGACGGGCAGGCATCGGGATGTTCGTTTATTCCCGTTCAGCTTTAGGGAATTTTGCAGTTGGAGGGGCTTAACGCCCAGCGACCGCACCAAGGATATTGCCCAAGCAAAGACGTATCTGCAGGAGTACCTTGAGAAGGGCGGTTTCCCGCTTGCGTATACGTTGGGAAATGTTTTTCTCGTTGATCTCTATAAAGATATTCTTGAACGAGATATTCTTCAGCGCTACAAGATCCGGCATGCCAAAGTCCTGAATGATCTTGCCAAGTATCTCGTTTCTCACCACAGCCGGGAGCTTTCGTATAATCAGTTGCGCAAGGTCTTTGCGGTAAAAAGTGTCAATACGGTGAAGAACTATATTCTTTACCTCCAGAATGCGTACCTTGTTTTGCTTGTCGAGCGGTTCTCCTTTAAGCTTAAAGAGCAGGCTCTTGCTCCAAGAAAATCCTATTGCATTGATACTGGTATTATCAGGGCTGTCGGCTTCCAGTCCTCTGAGAATCGTGGCTTTCTCATGGAGAATCTTGTTGCCGTAGAGTTATGGAGAAGAAATAAGGAGTTGTATTACTGGAAGGATCATCAGCAGCGTGAAGTTGACTTTATTCTTAAGGAAGGTAAGGGCGTAGTTCAACTGATACAGGTCTGCGCAGACATAACGCACATTGAAACGAAGCAACGCGAGATCAAAGCGCTGCTTGTCGCGAGCAGAGAATTACGATGCAACGAAATGCTCGTGATCACTTCAGATTATGAGGGGAGAGAGCAGCACGAAAGGAAGATCATCCACTTTATCCCGCTTTGGAAATGGCTGTTGAAGTAAAGCTAACCGAGGGTTGGGTATACACAATTTCCGTTGCTGTTGGAAAAGATAAAAAAGTGTTGTGAGTTTTTTCCCCTTGTAATCAAAGTGTAATAATCTCGTGGTATTGCATTATATAGCTTGTACCTGTAATTTTGTTTATGGACAATAAAGTCTTGCAGGGATTCAAGAAAGATTTTCTTGCTATCAAAGCTAAGGGTTTTGTGCCTTCCAATAGAGCTCATGACACTGGAATTGGTAAGACCTTTGAGGATTCGATCGGTATTGTTGAGAATAATAACTTTCTTGCAGATTATGCTGGAGTTTTGGAAATAAAATCAAAAAGAGAACTCTCAAAAAGTATGCTTACATTATTTACTAAATCGCCCTCGAACCCAAAAGGTGTAAACTCATATCTACGAGAGAAGTACGGTTCTCCTGATACCGCGGCAGGTGGCATGAAAACGTTACACACTACGTTCTCGGCTTTGAAGTTTAACACTTTTGTTAATAAGTATGGTTTTAGATTAGAAGTTGATAAAAAGTATAGGAAATTGTTCGTGCTTGTAAAAGATTTAACTACTGGCGGGATCGTTGATAAGGATATCTGGTACGATTTTGACACTCTTAAGGAGATTATTGAAATGAAGTGTCAGCATATTGCATTCATCAGTGCTAAAAGTAAGAAAGAAAACGGAAAAGAGTATTTTGCGTTTACTAATGTCGTTCTTCTCAAGAACCTCACATTCGAAAGGTTTGCGAGATCAGTAGCGGAAGGACTTATTGAGTATGATATTCGGATTGGAGTTTATCGAAGCGGCAAACACAAAGGTAAAACCCATGACCACGGCTCAGGTTTTCGTGTTAAGAAGGGAAATCTCAACAAGGTCTTCAACATTGAAGAAATATAGTCATTGTTTCTCTAATATTATTATCCATTCTTCATTCATAGTAACGGCATGATTTCCAGTAATGTTTGTCGGACTGTTGAGCTTTGGCATCCTCTTATATGGAATGTTTCTTATGAACGTGTTAACATGCCGATAATGGTTCTTCGCTTGGAATAGTTCTACAATGATCTCATCCGTTGGTATCTGGACTCCTTTAACCGTCCTATTACCGACGACAAAACATAGGAAAGCCCCCTCTTTCGTTACTCGATGGAGTTCTTTGATACATTTATCAAAATCAACGTAAAAGCTTAAAACATCTCTTGCTCGTTTAGGATCTTGCTCTGCGATTATAGCGAGGGTTTTCTTTAACGTTGGCGATCGTAAATCGTTCGTTAAATCTATCGTAGGAATTCCTCCTAAACTGACTCTATCAATGCTTAAAACAGTGTCTTTGTCATAACCTAACCACTGCAATCCTAGCCGAGAGAACTGACCATAAGCAACGGTTGTTCCACTGTCTCCATAAGGGGGCGATGTAACAATCAAATCAACTGAACTATTTGGGATTGACTTTATAGCTCTGGAATCCTCTGCAAGGATGCGAACTTCACACATGTTATTCTGCTCTTTGAAATACTCTTCCATCTGCTCGGCATTAGATTTTAATTTGTCTCTAAACACTTGCAGAGTATTAGGATTATGTTTCTTCAATATTTCTTCCGACATACGATATAATTTATACTCTCGATTTCTCGTGTTAGACACATCTCGTACTACCTCTGAAAACGCAACTAAGAAGAAATCCTTAACGTCCTGCTCTGTTTTTTTATCTGGAATCGTGACCAAATCAATGTTGTTTTTGATCATCACTAAATCTTGGGTTACTTCAGGTTTAAACCAGAAATCAAGATTAATGAATGAATGAGTTAGAACACTTTTTCCTTTAAAGTTAGCAGACTTCCGATCTTCAACACACCTATTGATTAACTGATGATATTCTTTCCATAACAACTTCGGATTAATAGGCGTCGTTTTAACTTTAGAAATGAGCAAAGCAAGTGGGTTTATATCAATTCCATATGCTTTTTTAAAATTGGGATGAAGCTTCGCTTCTAATAGTGCAGTTCCAGAACCCATGAATGGATCGAGGATGACTGTAGCATGTTTCCCGTAGGTTTCTATCAATCTTCTAGCAATTTGTGGGATCATCATAGCCGGATACGTGTGGAGACCATGATTACTATACTTTGTGTAGGCAGTCTTAAAATCCCAGCTAGTGTCCCAAAACTTCACTTCATGAGATTCGAGTGCTGCCCCATTTTTTTGTAAGCTTATTAATTGCATCTTTCCCCAACTCAGTTAACTCATATAACCGTCCCTTCTTGCTATCTTCATTTAAGCATTTGACTAACCGATTCTCTTTAAGTTCTTTGAGAAACATGCTTACATGATTTAGTCTTAATCTTGTCTGAGTAGCTATTTCTGATGGCGTAAGAGTATCATCTCCAATAGCTTCGATTATTCTATGCCGATAATCGCTCGATTTTAATAATGAGATAGCGTTTACCATCCGTTTTTCCATACCTCTCTGGTTACTACAATGATATATAACCTTAGCTACATAATAAATACAATGTAGGTATATTTAAACTTAGCGAAAATAAAACCTAAAGATCCTTCACCCCATCCTCCGTGATCTGGAAGGCTGCTTCGCTCTCCGGTAAGTTTGGACTGTCGATCAACTTGGCTACCCTGCTGCCTTTCTTGCCTTTGCGGAGATAGATCCTGAAGGCTGAGTTATGCCCTACAATATGGCCACCGATGGCTTCGGTAGGATCGCCGAAAAAGGTATCTGGCTTTGCCATCACTTGATTGGTGACATAGACGCAGGCGTTGTACAAGCTTCCTACTTTCGAGAGGACGTGCATGTGTTTGTTTAACTTTTGCTGACGGTCTGCTAACGTTCCTCTGCCGACAAATTCTGCGCGGAAATGCGCAGTTAAGGAATCAACAATGATCAGCTTGACATTCCATCCTTCTTTTTTGATCATGTCTTCGACTTTTTCAGCTAGCAGCATTTGGTGGTCTGAATTGAAAGCTCTTGCCACTTTAATGTTCTTGAGTGTTTTCATGGGATCTAATCCTGCAGCTTTCGCCATCTGCTGAATTCTGTCTGGTCGGAAGGTGTTTTCTGTATCAATGAACACGGCAATCGGATCTTTCTCTCCCTCAAGCATCTGCACATTGACCGCAAGCTGATGGGCTATTTGCGTCTTTGAACTGCCATACTGACCAAAACATTCGATGATGCAGCCGGTTTCAAAACCGCCGCCCATGATGTTGTTTAATTCTTTACTTCCGCTGTTGAGCCGCAATATTTTTGCTCGCTTTGCTAGCACATCAATGCCGGACTCAAATCCCATTTCCATGGATTCTCTGGCGAAGAGAATCATCTTCCTCGCGGCACCGTCCGTGACGCCGGCAATTTCGATCAATTCTCCGGGCGTTGCGACTGCCACGGCCATCATAGTATCAAAGCCAGAGGTCATCAGCTTTTCTGCTGTTGCTGCCCCCACACCGGGAATATCGTAGATGGTTTTCTCCACGTTGTCCTTTTTTGTCTTGATGTCTAACGATACTTCAAGCTCTTCCTGTTTCGGTTCTTTTTTCATGAGCGTTCACCTTGTTTTTTGTTTCATCTTTGCATTAATATGCAATATCCTCTTCTGCCAGTGCTGTTGCTGCTGCGTTTCCTTTCTCCGTTATGACCAGATATTCATACGCTTTCTGCAACACCAGTGCTGCTTTTGGCAAGTCATTCAATCGCAAAGAATTCGTGTTTTGCCATTGATTGTTCCGATCTTTATAGATCCGTTCCAGCGATATGGTCTTATAGGTTGCAGGGACCGCCGGTTGTCCCCCTGCTGCAGGTCTTGTGGATGTGTTATTCCACACGATCGCTGTTATGGGTCCTGCCTGAAATTTCTTTTCTGGCGGATTTCTTGTCTGTTGGTTGTTTTCCATGGTTCCATCTCCTTGCTTTCGCGTTTTGTTTCAACGCCTCCTTCATTATGAACCATTTTTCGGTTCCAGAGGCGGGAGTGGTGTTGCGTACTTTACTGCAACAAAGGTTAAGGGATCGATGTTGTTTAAATACCTTAGCCGAAGATGTCCAGTGTCCTGTGCGAAAGCAAGGATTTTTTCTTGCGCTTTTGGGTTTATATGTCCTCGTGAGAAAAAGTTGAAAATCTTTCAGCTTTAGGTGTTACATCTTCCAAATCAGCTTGCCTTTTCTGTGTACTGACCGGATCCGGTGCATAGGTACAAAGACTTCCTTGCCGCCTTCTCCGATGATGGCAACCATATTCTTCTCGAGATGATGGATGTCCCTTGCAGCAATCAGGACTTCTTTCTTTTTCAGTGAATCATAGTATTTGACGGAGAACTCGTGTTTTTTTGGATGATGCTGGATGTGGTTCATAATATCAGCAATCCCTTTTTCCAGTCCGCCAAGAGGATCAAACTCCTTGAAAATGATGCCGGAGAAGGTTAACATGATGAGTCCAATAAACAAGCTCACCCACGGATTCTCGATGATCGGAAGAGACCCAATGCCTTCCCAGATCCCCTTCCAGATCATGACGATGCCGATGGCACTAAACAATGACCAGAGAAAATGCTTGTCTGATTCGCGGAGTTTATACATACTTTGTCTCTTGGGTTGGATCTATTTAAACGTTTGCTCGCAAGGTTTATATAGATGGACGACGGCTTGTTAGGCATGGTTGAATACCTTGCAGGTGTGTTGAATATCGCGAATCTTGTTCTGGCCCTCGTTGCTGGGGGTTTGGCTTTAAGCTTGCTGAAAGTGTCACATCAGCAAAAAGAGCTGCGACCGTGGAAATACCTCATCATTGTCCTTTTGCTCTTTATGGTTGAAGAAATCTTAGGAGTGCTTCGTGCGTTTGGCGTCTACAATAGTCCCTATCTCACGCATCTTATTCCTAGTGCAATCCTCGGGTTGTTGATCGCAGTTCTTGTGGTGGAGAAGCAGATCGCATGACGCTTGCTGCCTGCTTTGGAACGGTTGCTCCGTATTATAATCTCGGATTGGTTATTATTGTCTTTATTCTCTTTTTGCAGCTCTTTCAAACACCGAAGAAGCGAAAGCTCATGCATTGGAAGCTATTGTTTGGAGCCGTTTGTTTATTTGTTATCGAAGAACTGCTTACTATCTTAAAATTTGCAGGTCTCATCGACTATCCACTTTGGATTAATCCCCTGTTAGAGACGGGCATGATTATTCAGTTTATCTACATGCTTCTCCACCAGCAGCGGTTAGTGAGTAAACACTATCGCTCCAAAAAAAGGTAACATGGCAACTACTATCTCTCCCCTCATCGCTACCGTACTCATTGTCGCCTTCGCTGTTGCTGTGGGAACGCTGGTGATGCAAACTCATGCCGCGAATGCAACCACTGCAGCTGAAGTCTCGGCAACGTGTGTTGTTCCTCACAATGCGTTAGGCGTGCTGCAACTGGAGTATCTCGAAGGAAAAATAACACGGGAAGAATACCTTGCCAAAGAACAGGCTGTAATCTCCTAGAATTCATCCAGCTTTCTCGTCTTTTCTTGATATGAAACTTTCGTGGTTGTCCCCTCTGTGCCACCCAGAATCTTTTCAGTAAACACAAATTTATTGTCACTCAGCTTTTTAATTCTTCGCTGGAAGGTTTTGTATTGTGTCGTTGGTTGCTTCTGCTGGTAGAGCTGAAATAAATCCCCAATCTTTTTGCCGGAATTTTCTTTAACCAGCGTAAGGATGTCCTGCTCATCCTGCTCAAGCTCTTCTTGCGGTTTGATTTTCATGTCGTCTATTTTTGCCAACGCTTTTTGCACATGCGCCGGAGTTATTCTGGTAGATGCTGCATCTTCTGCAAGCAGGGCAGCATGCCGCAAGAGGTGTAATCCCTGACGGAGATCTTTCAGGGTATAGGTTCTCTCTACTACTGCTGCAAATGCTTCTGGTGCGCAGACATCGGGCATGAGTGCTGCTTCCTTGCGCTGCTCGAGAATACCTTTCGTTTCTTCAAGCGTGTAGGGTTTGAAGGCAATAATCTCTGCTACTAACCGTGACCTGAGCCGTTGATCGAGGCCTTGCACCCACGTGGGATAATTCGTAATGAGGATGATCGATTTGCGATACACTTCTTCCAGCAAATAATACAGGAAATCAAGCTCTTCCAACTTATCGACTTCATCAAACACAAAGACTACTGTTTTTTTGTTGACGATCTTTTTTACTTCTGCCAGAAGCTCTTCTGTTTTCTTGTTGTGGGTAAACGCATACCCTAGTTGTTCGCAAAGCTCAAGGGCAACTTTATAGGACGTGTTCCGTTGCCAGCAGTTCAGGTAGACGGGAATGATTTCATCCGTTTCCTCTTCTAGTTCTCTGAGGATGTGGCGTGTTGCCACCGTTTTCCCAATACCCGGCGAGCCGGTGATAATGCAATTTTTTCCCGTTCGGTTTTGGAATAATGGCTTGATACAAAAGGCGATTTCTTTCTGCTCAGCCTCACGGTAAGGAACCATTTTTGGTTGAAAAGAAAAGTCTAATGCAAGCTCATTTCTGAAGAGCGTTTCTCCATGTCCTAGGATATCTTTGAAGAGTGGCATGCATCAGGTAAAAAAGAAGAACGTTTATATAGTTTTATGCCGTTCCTAGTAGCATGAGCGAACGCCAGCTTTCCCTTGCAGCCATGGAAAAAATCATGAAGAAATGTGGCGCATCACGTGTTGGCGATGATGCTAAAACTGAATTGAAGGATGTTGTTGAATCCATTGCGGAAGAGATTGCGCAGGGTGCGGTTCGCTATGCAGCCCATGCAGGAAGGAAGACGATCAAAGCCAGCGATATCAAATTAGCTGCTAAAACTTCGTGATTTGCAAAAAATCTTCAGCGCAAACAACTTGCGGAAAAATGGCAGATGCTTCTTCTCTGATTTCATCAATCGCTTTGTATCGTTGGGAAAAGTGAGTGAGTACTAGCTTTTTCACGCCAGCTTCATGAGCGATTTGTGCTGCTTGTTTTGCCGTCATATGCTTATACTGCTCTGCTTTTTCCTCTAAATTGGAGAGGTAGGATGATTCTGCAATCAGCAAGTCTGCATCTTTGGCAAGTGCTACCGCGTTTTTGCAGGGTAGCGTATCGACGACATAAGCAATGACTTTCCCTTTTTTGATCGTACTGACGTCATCGGGCTGAATGGTTTTCCCTCTCCAAAGGACAGGGTGGTTGGTCTGGAGTTTGCCCAGTAACGGACCTTCCGGCATACCGATGGCTTTGATTTTGGCAAGGTCAATATTCCGTCTATCTTTCTCCATAAATCTAAATCCTAGCGTAGGGATGGCGTGATCTAACGGAAGTGCATGGAGCTCATATTCGTTATTCTGGAAAAAAAGAGGCTGGGTGATGTCGTGCACTTCTACGGCAATGCGGAGATCGAAATCGAATGCTTTTGCAAAATAGTTAAAGTGTTCCTTAGTACCTTTCGGGCCATAGATGCGAAGTGTTTTTGTGTATTCACTGGTTCCTAAGGTTTGCACTAATCCAGGCAAGCCAAGCACATGATCGCCATGCCAATGGCTGATGAGGATTTTATTGACTACTGTTGTCTTTAATCCTGCTATTTTGAGTTGGCGTTGCGTGCCTTCACCGCAGTCGATTAAGATACCGTCGCCTTCATAGGTCAAGAGGACTGCTGAATGATTTCTTTCCTTGGTCGGTGTCATGCAGGAGGTTCCCAAAAAGGTGAGTTTCATGGAGTGGGGAAGAGGGAGGAGATATATAAATTTCCTCTTCGTCGTCGTTCCCCCGTCGAAAAAAAACAGAAATGTTTTTATATAAGTAACGTCACAAGCATCTGCATCACAATCATTTGAGGTGCATGCATGGCAAAGAAAAGAACAGCGTTTGTTTCCGGAAAAGATCAGTTATATCTCTATGTCTTAGGAGCTTTGGTGATCGGCATTGTGCTGGGATTGATTGCTGGAGCTGCTCTGCAGCCGAAGGCTGTGTTGACAGCCACTGATGCTGGACAGGCTGACCTTGCTACCCCTTCCCCTGAAACAAGTACTGGTTCAGCCAACGTCGCTGGCTTGGCGACGTTACCTTCTCCCTCAACAACGACGGGTATGTCGTGGTACAGTGTCGGCGAGATTGGAACGCCTGTTCGAAATCCTATTGCGAATGTGCTGACGGGATTTCTGGTGCCCGGTCGTCCGATGGACTTTCAAATGGTTGATCAGTACCCTAGTACTCGTCTTAACCTTTCCCAATGTACTTCTGCTACAAAATGGACAGGAACTTCTTGGCAGACTTGGAAGAAAGGTTATCCCGTCAATAACTTTAATGTCGAAACGGGCAAAGGGTATTTGGTGCAGTGTCCCTCAACCCTCAACGTCAAAGGTCCTTTAGTGTCTGATAGTTTAGCAAATCCGAATGGTTTCACGTATCGCTTCAATTCCGGTTGGAATTACATGACTCCGTTGTGTAATGCGACGACGTACAATGGTTCTGCGTATACGCCACTTACCATGAAGACGTATTTAGACTTCGTCAAAGCGAGAGGCGGCAAATGTGATAACATGGCAAAGTTCCTCAATAATAATTGGGCTATTTATCAAGCGGGTTCATCTGCAAACAACTTCAATGTGGTTGCAGGAGAAGGGTATCTCGTGATGTGCAATGCGACGGTGGCGTTTAATGCGACGTGTGGGAACACTTCTAATAACAACGCCTTTTATTTGGATCTTAGTTCGTTGTTTTTTTATCCCACGGACGCTACAACGGGGCTACAACTAGCGAGGGACTCTGTACCACAGATTACCTTTAAAGCAGTTGTTGGTCAGCAAATTCAATTTACGACTCGTACTTACTACGAGAGTGTTCCTTCTTTTGATCTTAATCAACAGGTTTACAACACCTTTAACCCACAATATCCGTCATTCGCAAACGCACGCACTAATCTTCTCTACCCGCCGTTCCCTTCAATGTCTGTGCGAGAACAAACTTTTTTCTATAGTTATACCTCTCCCGGTATTTATCGGGTTGTTCATATGGTTGATACACCTAATGCGGTTTCAGAAACAAACGAGGGAAACAATGTTGCAACGTTCTACATCAATGTCACGGCAGCCACCAACACCACTACCTGCACCGACACCGACGGTGGAAACAACATCAATCTTCAAGGAACGCTCTCCAACCAAGGTCACCTTTACACGGACTACTGTGTCGGAAAATATGCTAATGGGACGTTGTATGTTGCTTCCAACTCATCGACTTTAACGGAGCATATGTGCACAGGAGGAAGGTATAGCGACGCTTACGCAACATGGAGTAATGTTGTGTGCTCCTGCTCCAACGGCGCCTGCGTCTAGGCGTTCTTCTTTCTTTCAGTTTTCCCAAAAAACGGCTCCGGTGAAAAAGTCTGGTTAATATTGCTTTTAGATTGTGAAGGATGATTCTTGCCGTCACTTCCGCGTGCTGTGCGCGGAAGGTAACGCTTCGGACGTAGTCTCCGAAGCGTCGTTTAAAGCTTGAGTTGTT
>JACRKL010000120.1 GCA_016219835.1 Candidatus Woesearchaeota archaeon | reverse complement strand
TCAGACAAAGAGTTGGAAGAGTAGTGAGAAAGACATGCTCATTCTCGAAATCTTTAGAAAACCACGACAAGGTTATCGGGTTGTTTCTTCAAGAAAGAAACATGGAGCGTTTATCAGTCAAATGATAACACTTCCGATTTTCCTACAAGATCCGCAGGACTCTACAATCAAAAGCCATTAACTAAAGAAGAGTTTGCATAGGCAGATGTCGTCTTAGTCATGGAAGAATTTCAGAGGGAAGAACTTGCAAAGAGATTCCCAAACATCTACCTTCAAAAACAGATCCTCTGCCTCGACGTTCCTGATGTTTACACGTATGATCAACCAGAACTGAAATTGTTGTTGCAGCAGCGATTAACAGAACGACTCATTGAGCCATTTTTGGAATAACGATTGGGCTTCTTCTTTTGAAGAGTAAAATTGAGTCTCAGAGATACTATGAGTCGGAAATCTCTGAGTAACCTTATACAAAACCTGACCGTCTAACTCAAGAGCTTTCATCGAGAGTTCCCAGCGGACATTAAGGGGTTCCATTTCGTCTCCCATACAGTACCTCTCAATGAACTAACTCCTCAATCCATGTATTGAGCAAAAATGGAGTATTTTGGTTTAAGGGTATGCACTTCTTCCGTGATGGTGTAACTCTTTTCTTGACCACCCACACCACCCGATCGTCAGGCTCAGACCGCATCATCGTTCCCTCATCATCCACCACACAACAACCGTTAATACCAAAGGCACAATCAACAACAGAATCGTGGACAACAACGCCGGATCACCAGTCACTAAATTTGATTGTGGTACTGCATCTCTCGGGATCACAGTTTCACTGATTTTTGGAATCACTTTTTCGATAGATGACGCAAGTTGCGTTGTCGAAACACGTTGCTCCCTCAAAGAAAAATGCACGGGGATCGCAGCACCGACGCTCAACGCAGTTCCTTCACCTTGAGGAAGACTCTTTACCTGAAGATACGACAGATTACGGTCGCTCTCATGATAAAACAATGATACAGCAACCTGCACGGAGGACATCGACTCAAGTACTCCAGTGAGCGGTTCAGCGACCACCATACCTTGAGGATCGCTCGTAATCTCATAATGCAAAATCTCGAGATTAGGATTAGTAATCAACAGCATCACGGTTGTAGCTTCAGTACTTGGCAGATCAATACGTTGTGGGCTTACACCAATACTTGTGCCATAGACGACTGGAACGCACAACAACAAAAGAAGAAAGAAAAGGTGTTTCATGATGAAACACCCATCACGGAGATTTCACCCTGATAATTCCCCTGTGGAACGCCAACCACTGACCCCAGCAACAGGGAGAATGGCAGCACAGAAGAAGTCCCATAATCAAGGTTGAGGTCCACATGCTGAAAATCACGGTCCAGCGTTCCTGACAGAGGAGATGAAAAGGTATCAGCAAAGCTGAACGTAATTAAACCAACATCAACTGCTTCTCGTGGTTGACGAGGATCTTTGAGATCTGTACCTTTGATAAATGCGTCGATCGGAACATTACCGATATTACGAAGTGTTGGACGTCGGGTTGTAGAAAAATCAGTATCGCCATCAATGTGCGTGGTTCCACCAATGCTGCCAGTCAGTGCAAGCGCATTTGTATCGAGGGCAACACCAATGACTGGAAGAATAGTGATGTTCAAAGAACCAGACACTACGCCCCCATGCTTGTCGGTTGCCGTAAAGTTAATAGGAAAGACTCCAGCATCTTGATAATAAGGTATCTGGATCTGTCCCTCATAAAATCCATTGACCACATCACCGACAAATTTCTGATGGAGAAGAAACTCTTGATCATCAAAGGTTGCAGTGACGGTATCAATATCGGTATGGCCATTCTGGTCAAAGACGCTGGCGTAGACTGTCACATTCCGCCAAAGACCTGGAAACGGGGCAACTTGATAACCGTCGCTAAAATGATCGTCATCATCATCTGGATCAATCAACAGTTGATCGAACGTCGGAGCAATATTGGAGATACTGACTACAAGCACCAATGAAGTGTTAGTAGTAGTCTGCGTCTGATTCGGAATTACTGTACTGGGTTGCTCTGAACTTTGGCTGTTTTGTAAATCTGGAGAACTTCTCACCAAAAAATCAACGCTGTTATTATTGCTGTCTGCACCATTGCCTGCAAGAGCATCCAAAAAACCAGGTTTTCGTTCAAGACTCTGACCAGAGGAGATTCCTAGAGCGGGAGTTCCTTCAAACAACCCCGATTGAATGTTTTCAGGCAAACCCCAACCGACAGCATCCACAACTGTTCCGTTGGGCAACGTCAAGGCAACACCAGCATCAACATTCGTGAGAGAAAGCGTTTCTTCATGATCTGCGCTTGGCCATGAAGCATTATCTTTTGAGACATTCCAACCAAGGTCCGTAATAAGATAGTATCCATATGCTGAAATCAGCGCTCCTTGTGGAAGCGTTGCATCAGCAAGCGAACTTTCTGATGCAATCTTCCAGCCACCGATATCGATGGAGTTATCAGTCGGATTGTATAACTCAATCGCTTCACCGCCATTTTCGCTCCCGATTGGATCGTACAATACCTCACTAATAACCGGTCCTGCCAACGCAGAAGATATGGTCATCAATGCCATCATCGCAACCACCAAATTCCGTACCATCAGTTTACTTAACATCATGTTGTTCATGATCCCACCTCACATTATCATCAGACTGAAACCTTTAGATAAGTTTGGGAAGGAAAGTTGAAGGAAAGAGAAGAGCAACTGAAAGAATCGTATGAATAATCAAAAAACTTGCAGAAAAAAGAGCAAAAGTTGAAAGAAAAAAGGATTTACTGAAAATAGGTAGATTTATCGTCGGAGCAAAAGCACAAGCTGATTCGCAATGGTTGGAATAGCCTGTTCAGCATCGATATCTGAAAGCAGTTTTTGCTGACGGTAATACGCAATAAGCGGAGCAGTCTTCTGCTGGTATTCCTGTAAGCGTTGCCTGACCACATCTTCTTTTTCGTCATCTCTCTGCACCAATGATGAAGAGCAGGAATTGCAGAGGTTTGCTTGTTTTGGAGGGTTTGCAACCACATGAAAAATAGCATGGCATTTCAGGCATGTCCTTCTGCCTGCAATACGTTGAACCACGACACTATCACGCACCATAAAATTAAGGACGCGTGTTAGCTGTAGATTCTTTTTTTTGAGGAGTTTGCCCAGCGATTCTGCTTGTGCAATGGTGCGTGGAAAACCATCAAAGATAAATCCCTGCTTGCAATCCGGTTGCACGATGCGCTGCTCAATAATGGACATGATCGTAGAATCAGGCACTAATTTGCCTTGATTCATCAGCACCTTTGCTTCTTTCCCAAGTTTGCTTCCTGCAGCAATTTCCTTGCGGAGAATATCACCGGTGGAGATTTGCGGAATCTTGTACTGATCCATCAGCATCCTAGCCTGTGTTCCTTTACCAGAACCCGGAGGACCAAGAAGAATGAGGATCATACATTCACCCCATGTAATCAAGAACCGATTTGTAACTCTCTTCGGTCTTCCATGCCTGCTTAATGTGGTCGGCGATATGCAGCAACTCCTCGTGTAATGAAAGCCATTCTTTCAATGCGGCTGATAAAAATGCTGCATCTTTTGCTTCATCTTCGATAATGGAAAGGATCAAAGAAGAACGCAAGAACATCATGAGCTTTCGATAGGTTTGGAAGATTTTGGTCTTCTGTTGCTCGGTAAGCAAACGAGATTCGTAAAGATCCCAGACATTCCCCTCTGGATTGAGAAGACCTTCGCATAATCCTTGGAAGAATTCAAATTTCTTCAGGATTTCTTTCCGGATTTCTCTGAGCAAGAAGTCCTGCTGTTCTATCTGCCCGATGCCAAAATGGCGGTTGAGTTCTGCAGCATCCGGTAAGCTGTATTTTTTCTTCAATGTGTCATACGCTTCCTGAGGAAAAGCCATAAGCGAAGAGAAAGGGGCGAGGTATTTAAAGGTTGCGAGGGTCTACGATGATGCCACAGATTCAATAACGACCTTCTTCTTTCCTTCTGGGTAAATTCTAATAGGTGTTCCTTTCGTTAGACCGACAAAAGCGGCAAGTTTCTTGTTGATCCTGACATCAAGAGAATTCCCAACTTCTCCAACCGTTGTTTCTGCCTCAAGTCCCCAGACTCCAGCTTTCCTAGCAGCCACGTCAATCTTGTCAGAGGATGATTCACTAAAGAGCGTTTCTCCGCACTGATCGCATACTTCTGCATCAAACTTGCCCAAATTAACGCCGTACATCTTGAAATCTGTTTTCTTGCTGTAAAGAGTTCCTTTTTCACAAACGTAGCATGTTTTGTTCATCCGACCATCACCGTTTTAATGATATATGCTTCTCCCCTGATTTTGTAGGCAACCTTCACATACCCATAGGAGGAGAGGAATCCGTCCGTCTGCCTGATCTTAGCTCCTTTCTGAAGAGCTTCTAAGACCTGTGATTTACTCACCCCTCTGAGGACCATCTGCTCTTTAGCATGCATGGTCAGGAAAAGGTGCATATGTGTTATAACAAAGCATAACGGGTATATAAAACTTACTCCTTTCGGCCAGAGTTTAAGCATTCTTCCTGTAACGTTTTTCCCAGAGACGTGAGCGTATAGAGTCTTCCCGTCTTTGCTTCTTCATTGAGGCAGAGGACAAGTTTCTTTGTCTTTAAGTCTTTCAGAACGTCGCTCGTGGTGTTCAAGCTAATCTTTGGGTTTACTTTCTTTGCTTCACGACAAATCAGGGAGGGCATTTTCTTACCATCGAGCGTCATGAAAATCGGATAACGCTGTTTTCCCCTGATGATCCAAGAGTAGAGATCGTCCTTCTTAGGCATATCAGCCAAGGTAAGAAAACGAGTAGATAACGATTACACGGGATCTACACGGAAAAGTTTAAATAACGAAAGATGATGACTAAGGTTATGAGTAGCGTTAGAGTGTTAGGTAGTATAATCCTGATAGTTGCCCTATTACTGCTTAACGGATGCAAAAGCGATATTTCTGAAGGGTCGAATGAGTCTAATCAGTTAAGTACCATGAATAGGGAAATCCTTACTCTGGAAAACGTTGAGATGAAGAAGAAAGAGAAAGCACTAGAAGATTACACTCAAATTGGTGAGGTATTCGTTCAAAAAGTTTCCCAGCATAACTCCTCAATATGGGAAGCTAAGAAAACATTGAATGCACTAAAACGTGAGTGTGAGGCATCGATTCTTACTCCTAGCGAGAGGGTAGCAATAGAAAATGTCGATAAAACTACGACTCAAATGATAGGGAATGGTGAAAGTATGTTAGGTCAGGAAGATAAAGTAAGAGCATTATTGATAGACTTTAACAGAAAGTTTGAGAATCAAACAAACCAACAAATAATTATTACCCTAGATGACGGTGGTTTTGACCTCATTAACCAAACAATTAGAATTAAAGAGACTATTTCGACCATAGAACAAAGTCTAAGCTTTGAATCTAACCTGAGAGGCTTGCTTTTGAATACTACCATTGCATGCCAAGGCATAAAAAAATCTAGAGGGAAAATCGGTCAAAAAATCTCCATAGATTACCTCAGCTACACCGTCTTAGAAGTAGAGTCTTTCACAAAAATGGGGACTGCAATGTTCTCTAAATTAACCAACGGAAAATTCATTAAAGTAAATGTTGAGATTCTAAATAACGCAAAAGAGACTAAGGAGATTTTTAGTCCAAGGTTTAGGCTTATCGATGGACTCGGTAGGGAATATGATCGACTGAATGATGATTATCTTTATATCACAGATACTATTTCTTTTGGTAACCAGCTTCAACCAGGGTTACCCATCAAGGGTTCGGTTGTTTTCGAGGTTCCAAAGGATTCGAGTGACCTTATGCTTACAATTAAAGGAGATGCCCTATCTTTATCTCAAGTAGTAGTAGTGCTTAATGAAATTCAGGATATTGGAGTAGAGAACTCATTGAAAGAACATCAAGACAAGATTATGGATCAAGCTATGGAAGATGGTAGAAGAGTGACTGAGAAAATTATGGGGCAATGCAATCCTCCATTTGAATGTTCATCTTCGTGTTCTGAGTATGGAAGTGTAGGGCAGAAAGACTGCTCGTCCAGTGAAGTATGCTGTCTTGGAATCTAAGTATCGCTTAACAAGATACTTACCAAAAAAGCCTCTGGGGGGAATTGCACCCCCGACCTGCTGATCACTTGCATAGATACAAGTCAGCCGCAATAGCTACTATGCTACAGAGGCATGGATGAAGAGATAAGACCGAGGATTGTTTAAATAATTTATGAGGATTTCAAGGAAAAACTCTTCGAAGTTAAAAAACGAAACCAAATACCGACTCCTACCCGTCAGGGATATTGGATGGGAATGGGTCTCATCTCTGGTTGCTTCGCGGCAGAAACCCTAAAAAAGTTCTTAGCTTTATCATAAACACTCTTCTCTGGAGGTTGTGGTATATCTGCCTTGGAAGCGTACATCGCATAAACATCAGGAATCCATGCTAAGCTTTGTACGATGAGTGCCTCTCCAAAGGTATGGAACATATGATCGGTATCAGAAACTCCCGTTTCTTTCCGAAGAACATATCCAGCTGCAAACAAGAGGGGAAGTGTGGCAAGATTGATCAGACGTTTTTTCTTTCCTGAATCCTTGGACTTCAGTTGAGATTCGAGCTCTATCTCCTCCTCAAGAGGTGATTGGATTTTTGGAGGACTCATAAACCCGCAAAAGGAAACGAAGTTGCTATAGGCACCAAACCAGAGGTTATAATACAAAGTAACGAGACTTCCTGCTCCTGCAACGATATGGCTGTTCTTTACTTGTTTTGTTAGAGGTGATCCCATCAAGGACTGATAGGTTTCGGCAATGTTACCTGCCACTTTGATCACGGTATTATCAAAATGAGTGAGCCAATCACCATCGTCGGGGTAGAATTGATCATGCAGCGACATTCTCTTGAGGAAGAGAGAACCAATTATAAAGATTACTAAGTTAACTACTCAGAAAAAACCTATTTTTTGGTATCAAGATCACTGCACGGGCAATTCCTCGTCAGCTCCTCCACGGACTGGGTACCATGCCTTGCCATCGTGGCCTTCGCCCTGAACTCCTAACTGGAGGAACATCTTCATCTTGTGCTGGAAGCGATGCGCTTCTCTGTACAGCCTAATGCGGTGTCGCTCGAAATCGTGCCTGCCCATGCCACGCCAGTACCATTCTTCAATATTCTTCAGAAACCAGTGATCCCGCCATTGCTTTTTCCAGTCCAATTCCAAGATAGCAGTTACTTCAACTTCAATCTCACCCTGCTGCGTCTGGTACTTAATGCCATGCTGCATCACTTCAATATCCTTAATATTCAACGTTTTAATATCAATATTGAGCCGCCTTCGGTAATAGCTGTTATTTTTGATCTGCTTCTGCAGCCGCCACCAGATGTGATTATCTCTGCCCCTTGCCTGGGTTTCACGAAGGTAATAGAATATCTCGAATCCCCATTTGTCATCATCCCCGTCCATAGATCCATATTCTTCTTCCCTCATCATGTGGTACAGCATACGATAAAATGTTTTGAAATGAAAAACGATATTCTGCCCTTTAAATCGAAATCGTGCTGCTTCCAGCTCATGATCATGAGGAAAAAGTGCTCCCATGGTTTACTTGTTGATTGGAATGGATTTCAGTTGAGGGATGGTCGTCTTTGCCAACCGGTCGCCAATTTCATTCTGGTCTATTCTGGCGCGAGCTACCCATTCACGCATGCGCTCGAGCATGAACTCCATAGACTCCTTGAAATCCTGAAGAGCAGCGGTAGGCTGTCTCCTTCCTTTTCCTGCTTGCTCTTCCAATGCAACGAGTTTTGCAGAAACCTTGTCCAATAAGTCAGATTCAACAAGGGAGAGATCACTATACACTTTGGTGAAGGCCTCTGTTGCAAGAGCAACATGATACAGCAATTGATATAATTCCTGTATCTCTTTACTCACCTTGTTCGCATCAAAGTCTTTTTTCAGATGAGCATAATCAGCTACGCCCTTTCCTACGTGCTTGACAAAATTTCCCATGTCTCTACGGTCAGTAAAGATATCAAAAATATCCTCGTGTGCACCTGTTTTACCCAGAATGTTCCTCTGACCAATGCCTACGGTTGGAGCTGGAGGAATTTTCTTAATAGCGTCTCGAACTTGCTGCGGAGTTTTTCCCATCACACTCACCTCGCTTCTTTCCATGATGAAGGCATTATATAAAGTTTATCAGCAGAGTTTATATAACCGCACCCCTAAACGGAGAACATGATCACCAAAGCACTCGATCATGCTGCTCAAAGAAAAAGCAAAGCCCACCCCTACGGCGAATACCTGAAGAGTGTCATCTATGGAGGACTAGATGGAACGATCACCACATTTGCCGTTGTTGCGGGTGCAGGCGGAGCATCGTTATCGGCTGGGATTGTCCTCATTTTAGGGGTAGCTAATCTCTTTTCTGACGGTTTTTCCATGGCAACCGGTGATTATCTCAGCAGCAAGGCAGAAGCAGAATACCATGCCACCCAAAGAAAGAGAGCAGAACAACAGATCAAAGACGATCCAAAACAGGCAGAACAAGCATTGATCTCCATCTACCGCAGGAAAGGTTTTTCTGGGAAAGATGCCAAAGAATTGTGCGACATCGTCACCAAAGAACGAAGGGTATGGGTCAACAGAATTATGGAAGACGAGTACAACATTCATGCAAAGGAAGAAAATGCGTTCAAAAGTGCGACCATTACCTTCTGCTCATTTGTCTTCTTTGGAACCGTTCCGTTACTCACGTTTATCGCTGCCTTTTTCATGCCATGGATTGTTCCCGATCGATTCCTCCTCGCCGCACTCTTAACCGGAGGAACGCTCTTCCTGCTTGGCGCATTAAAGTACAAAATCACCGAGCGCAGCTGGTGGAAATCCGGCATGGAGATGCTCTTCATCGGCGGCATTGCTGCACTGGTTGCGTATGGCATTGGTGTAGGATTAGCAGGATTGGCGTGAGTTTGAAGATATATCAAGAGTCTACCCTTTGTTTCTGATCTTTCAGATAAACCTTAATCGCATACAACCAAAAATCATACTCTGAGTTTGCAAGAGCGCGGTAATACGCTATTCTTGGTTTAAAATCCATGTCTCGAGAAAAAAAAGAGGAAAACGTCAGGGCTGCTGGATACGAAGTTGTGCCTCAATGATCGGTCTGAATGAGGTATAGTCTTGTGCACCAGAAATCATAACAGGCTGTCCGTTACGTTTCCCGATAAAGAAAGTGGGGGAACCCTGCAATCCGAGTCTCTGAGCATCTTGGAGATCTTTATTGACTTCATCGAGAGACGTTTGTGCAGTCAAGCAATACTCAAAGGTTGTAGGGTCCAAAGCAATTTGGGCAGCAAGCTGTTTGTAGGTATCGCTACCAAGGTTTCCATGATTAACAAGCAGGAGACTATGATAAACCCAGAACGGAGCACCGGCAAATTGTGCAAAGGCACATTGGCTGGCAATCGCCGAAGGAATGCCCTCTGCATGGAACGAGAGCGGAAAATCGCGAAAGACGAGTTGAACCTTACCTGTAGAAACATAATCGCTAATAATTGCTGGGACAGATGCAGTATATCCTGGCAATGGTGCCCTTCCTTCAGCGACAGCGGTATACGGCTCCTGATACCCACCAAACATGACAATAACAACAGGTGCAGTATCTTTTCCTAAGCGAGAATCATCATCCATAAGATCAGCAGTTTTTGGGTAAACAAGAGGTGGATGAACTAACTGATAATTCGTGGAAAGCGTAGCATAAGTCGGAAATGAAGGAATGGAAGACTGCACAACCTTCGATGCTTGACCTGCTATTTGGTTCTTCTGGATGCTTTGAGCAACAATCAATCCTAACACAACCCCCACAATCAGCGCAACAGCAGCATACAGATAAAGGGAATTCGTCATCTCTTTTTTCTTTGCTATCAACACACCTCCACAACAGAATGTGGAGTACTGAGATGAAAAAGTATATTAAGCTATCGAAAAGAAAGATCTAGAAAAACGCAACGTTCTGAAAGATCTACGGCTCAACGACCAATGTTCCCTGCATGCCAGAATGACCTTCACCGCAATAGAGATTGCACCGAAAGGTAAATGTTCCTGCTTTGTCGGCAACAAAACTGACGTCTTGCGTTGCTCCCGGCTGCAGTTGTGCATCAACATTGAAGTCCGCTATGCTAAACCCATGGGGAACGTCCAAGCTGGTTATTTTCAACGTAACTTTGGTTCCTTTTTTGACGGTAATGGTTGATGGCTCAAACTTAAATTGCTGTGCTATCAAGGCGATTGTCACTGCAGCAGACCCATTGTCTTCAAGATCATCCAGTGCTGTAACTGCATCATCAATTGCTTGTATGCCTTCATCAACGGGTGCTGGCTGTGCAGCAGGTGGCGGAGTGCCAGAATTTTGAACCGGAGGCTGTGCTCCTTGCTGCTTTGCGCATCCAGCAATCAACATGATAGACAAAATTGCAATAATCACCCATCCTTTGTTCATGGTCGCACCTCTGCGATAACGCTTTTCCAGTATGCTTTGACATCCAGCAGGACTTGCCTCCGTTCATCAGGAGAAGCCGCTTGATTGAATGCTACTTTATGTTCTTCCAGTGCAGCAATAATCGTTGCCGCTTTATCTTGGGTAATAATTCCCGTTACATACCATCCTTCCGCTCGCTCTTCAAGATCATAGATGCTGAACTTAATCAGCCCATATGCTCTTTTTCTTAGCACGCTGATGCAGGCAGGGTCTTTTCCGCAAGCTTTTTTTTCATCAGGTATGCTCGCGATACCGATGAGTTTTCTGAGGCATTGCTTTCTCTCACTGCCTTCTTTTTTCCAGCACGGTTGTGATCGGGAGTATAAAGAAACGCACTGCTCCTGCTCACTCACGGACGTTAAAGCCCTGCATTCTTCAGGCAGATAGGCGATCTGCAACTCTGCTGCAAGATTTGCATTGCTCAATCCCAATCTGCAAGAAACCCTGTCCTTGAGTGTTGGAAGATCATGGCACTTGAGCTTGCTTAACAATCGGGAAACATAGGTGCAGGAAGCAGTCTCGACCGGTTTTGGTGTCGCAGTCGTAGAACAATCAACCGTCATCGTACAGCTTCTGGTTTGCACGTTAGCTTTGCTGCATGCGCTCCATGCACCACAGGTCCACGTATCTTCGGTACAGGTTGACTGGTCCCTAGTGCTTCCTCCTCCTCCACCACCTGCTGCAAGAGCGAAGGGTAGCGTCAGGATCAACACACCCATAAGCAAGGACGGAAGATGTTTCATAGGGTAACCCATACCGCTCCGTAAGAATCATGTTATATAAACCTTGTGCAAAGATTTATAATGAATTCTCAGATTCTACGCACCATGAGTTCCATCTACGAAGCATCACTCAAACTGCATGCGCAACTCAAAGGAAAACTTGCCATTATTGCAAAGCACCCCCTGAAAACAAGGGAAGATCTTTCCCTCCTCTATACACCAGGCGTTGCAGCGGCATCACGGGAGATTGCCAAAGAGAAAGAAAGTGCCTACACCTACACGATGAAAGGCAATACCATAGCCGTTATCACGGATGGAACCGCAGTCCTTGGTCTGGGCAATATAGGACCTGAAGCTGCCTTACCTGTTATGGAAGGTAAATGTCTCCTCTTTAAGGAATTGGCAGGCATTGATGCAGTTCCTCTCTGCTTGAACAGTAAAGATCCAAAAGAAACCATTGCAATTATCAAAGCATTAGCACCAACCTTTGGCGGGATTAATCTCGAAGACATCAAAGCACCTGAATGCTTCATGATCGAAGAATCGCTGCAAGATTTGGGTATTCCCGTCATGCACGACGATCAGCATGGAACAGCCGTTGTTGTCTTAGCTGCAGTCATCAATGCAACAAAAGTGGTAAAGAAAAACATCAAGGGTGTGAAGATCGTCATCAATGGAGCTGGAGCAGCGGGCATTGCCATAACTCAGCTTTTGCTTGCTGATGGGATCACCGGGGAACAACTGATCCTCTGCGACAGCAAAGGCATTCTCGTGCAAGGAAGAGCCGATTTATCAGGAAAGAAACTAGAGATGGCAAGACTGACGAACACCATGAAAAAGAAAGGTCTGTTGACCGATGCAGTAAGAGGGGCTGACATCGTAATAGGCGTCTCCGTCAAAGGTGCTCTCACGACATCCATGGTACAAACGATGGCAAAAGATGCTATCATCATTGCCATGGCAAATCCTGACCCTGAAATTCTTCCACAAGATGCAAAAGCCGGAGGAGCAGCCATCGTTGCTACGGGCAGAAGCGACTTTCCCAATCAAGTGAACAATGTACTCGGATTCCCCGGCATATTCAGAGGAGCATTGGATGCTCGAGCTCACCGCATCACCACGGCAATGAAACTTGCTGCGGCTGAGGCACTCGCTTCTGCCATAAGTACACCTACCAAAGAGCAGATTCTTCCGTCGCCGTTGGATAAGCAGGTCGTGCTTCGAATAGCGGAAGCGGTAAAAAAGGCAGTTAGGTAGAAGGAGAGAAGCATTAACTTTAGAGTAGTAACTTACCGAAACATTTATATACTTCCCCTGCTCGAAATGGTCTATGGGACACGATGGAACATTCGAAGATGATATAGGATCATTATTGAGGTTGCTTGCGCGAGCTCAAGAGCTGCACCAGGAGGATCCTCTACTCTCTCAAGCACTTGAAGTTGCTGCAAGAATGGGGCAGACCTATGGTCCATTAATCGAGATGGATCCGTTAACTAAAGTAAGAAACAGAAGGTCATTTGATAGTACTCTTCGAGCAGAAATTGCAAGAACAAGAAGGGAACATACTACAGCACAGAAGGAGTCTGTTGATTATGGTAACCCTCAACAACCTCCGCCCGGCTTGTCCCTCGTAATACTAGACGTTGATTATTTCAAACACTGGAACGATGAATTAGGCCACGTAGTGGGAGACACTATCCTCGTAGAACTTGCTCAGACGATCTTAGGGCAGATTCGTGAAGAAGACGATCAGCATTTGTACCGAATCGGGGGGGATGAGTTCGCAATTCTGCTCCCGAGAACGAATCTTGATAGCGCTATAACTATTGGTCAAAGGATAGCCAATGCCGTCAAAAGAGAGGATCCAAGAGTTAAACAGTTAGTGTGTTCGCAAGCTGGTTCTGGAGTGTATGATTTAGAAGCCATGCTCACGAGTGCTACACTACAGTTATCATGCAGCATCGGTATCGCCCATTATAAGGATCATGAAGACCCAGATCCAGACAAACTTACCAAAAAAGCTGACCGTGCGATGTATGACGTGAAAGGTCGTCTTGGGAAAGGGAATGTTACCATTTATGAGACCAATGAGCAGGGGTTATTGACCGAGCGAAAGTTTAAGCATGATCTGAAGGTTCTTCATACCAGCGGCAAGCTGTTCACGGTACTCTTTGCCTCTCCCAGTCAATTATCTGGGTTTGAAGATGGAGACAGTTACGATAGGACTAAAGATCGTCAAATCCCGTATCAGGTTGGTGAGTACCATGCATTTCTCTTGACGGGAATGGATCGGCAACAGTCTGCAAGAGAAGCAAGTGCATTGTTTCATCAAGGAAGATATACTGCCATCGGAGGCGTGATGGGAGAGAGTAGCATCTTGGCACCAGAGTATCAGAACCGAGCTCTAGAAGCACTCCGTCAAGCACCGGAGAAGGGCATGGTGTATATCAAACAAAATAATCCCGTATAGGATTATTAGAAACACACAAAGAAGCACAGTTAGGGCTCCGGTGAAAATGTCAGTTCTGTCATCCTAACGTGAGCATCAGCAGCATAAACCATGCAGACGGAAAGGGAATTCCAATGGGAATTTCCACTAGCAGAATATCACGAAACCATGCGAACCGATGGCAGAACCTCGCATCTTGCGAGATTTTCGTCAGAGCCCACAGTTAGAAAATATTTAAGAACTACCTTTCATTGAAACAGTGAATCATGAAGTGCCCTTATTGTACCAGTACTGAAAACAAAGTTGTTGACAAGCGAGAAACGCCGGAAGGATCAAGCACCCGTCGAAGAAGAGAATGTTACCAATGCAGGAAGCGATTTACCACCTATGAACATGTGGAGATGGCAGACCTCTATGTCGTCAAGAAAGATGGAGCGAGAGAGCCGTTTGACCGCAACAAGATCAAACGCGGCTTGTTAAAAGCATGTGAGAAACGTCCTCTGGGACCAGAACAAATCGAGCAACTCATTGATGAAGTTGAAGCAGAATTCAGAAATCGGGAAATTGCCGAGATCAACAGCAAGGAGATCGGCGAAGTGCTGATGAACAAGCTCAAGAAGATGGATAAGGTTGCATACATCAGATTTGCTTCTGTCTATCGTGACTTTGAAGATATCACTGATTTTGAGAAGGAACTGAATGAGCTGTTGAGAAAAAGGACAGGGAAGTGAGTAACCCTCGGAATAGCCGTTCATCAACCCATTCAGTTTTTAAACCAACCAACGTTCTCTGACCCAATGGCGGATTTCAATCACACCTTCAAACAAGCACTGAACGGCGGCGTACGTAGGTTCTTTACTCCACAAAACTATCGCGTGACCCATCACCTCGAGGATGTACGTAGTTTGGAGCCGCTCGTTGCAGAGTACGACCTCATCATCCTCGACCGTGACTGTACCCTGCAACCCTATCATGGAAGACAACGGGTTGCTGATTTTGAACCGATACTTGAGAAAATCGCTGAAAAGGCAGCGATCGTTTCCAACAGCGACTTCGAAGAGTTCAAACGGATAGGGCAACTCTATGGTCATTTGTTCCCTATCCACAAGCTCATCGGTATCTCCGAAGAACCAGAAAGCACATTTTTACTCAACTACCAGAACGGAGAAATTTCACTCTGGTACTACAACCCACCACAGCACATGCTGCATGATGCAACCCCGGAGTTCCTCGAGGGCAATCAGTTCAAGGAAGGGGTTACGATCACCCACCATTACAAAAAACCAGATCCTTTGCCCCTGCGAGCAGTGAGAGATTTGAGAATTCATAGGAAGAAGATTTCACCCATTAACCCAAAAATACTCATGGTCGGCGACAGCTATTGGACAGACATCATGGCAGGCAACCTTGCTGGTTTTGATACTGCTCGTGTTGTTCCTTATATGCCGGCATCGCAACCGTTTGTGCTCAGATTTCTCAAAACTCCCCTCGATAGTGTAGCAGGCTATGTCATGCATCGAAGAGAATAGGACACGTGGTTAACTCAAAACTCTTTATACGCTTTGCTCGCTTCTGCTTCTTTGGAATTATAATATTTGCTCTGCAATGCAGCAGATCCATAGGGTCTTTCAACTGGTGTCGTCATCTGCAAAAAAGAAATCTGACCGATCTTCATCTTGTAATAAAGAGTAACCGGCAACTTGGCAACGTTGCTAATTTCTAACGTCAAATGCCCCTTCCATCCGGGACTGATGAATCCTGCCGTCGAGTGGATCAAAATGCCCAATCTTCCCAACGAACTTTTCCCTTCAATCATGCCGGCAATGTCGTTCGGAAGCATCAACTCCTCAAACGTGCTTCCCAGCACAAATTCGCCGGGATGCAGGATAAACGGCTCGTCATCTCCGATCTCTAACGGCGCGGTGAGATCATCCATCGGTTTCCGCAAGTCAATGAACGGATGCGACGTATGCTTAAAGATCAAAAACTTCTTTCCCAGCCGGATGTCAATACTGGACGGTTGCACATGGGATTCCTCATAAGGATGCACAGAAATCCTACCGTTGGCAATCTCCTCCTTAATCGAACGGTCGCTCAATAACATACAACAAAGAAAGCAAAGGGATTTTATAAACGTTCTTAAGAAAAG
>JACRKL010000119.1 GCA_016219835.1 Candidatus Woesearchaeota archaeon | reverse complement strand
GCCATCCTAATGTGAGCATCAGCAGCATAAACCATTCAGGGGGAAAGGAAATTCCAATGGGAATTTCCGCTAGCAGAATACCCAGAAACCATGCGAACCGATGGCAAAACCTCGCATCTTGCGAGATTTTCACCGGAGCCTAAAGGAAGGTACTGGAGTCTTAAGACCTGCTTGAAGAAGAGAAAGAAGCTATCGTCTTGAGAGGGCATAGACATTATCTAACTCAAGTTCATGAAGAAAAGGACTAAGATAGTCGGCTATATGCTTAGGGGCGCAGATTTGTGTTTGTTCTGGGTGTTTTAACATCATTCTTGACAGCAGCGCACTGCCAATGACTGACGAGTCCATGGTGCTGTGATGAGTTTGACCTCTGATTACCATTCTTCCAGACTTGATTTCATACTCCAGACTTGACGTTTCTGTCCAATCTATTCCTTCTTTCTCATAAAGTTTAGCCTTAAAGTTTTCATGATGTTCGTCCTGCCAGTTACAGACGTTGATACAAAGAAAACCTAAGCCAGCCGTTACTCTGTTATAAGCTACCCCTAATTTGGCGAGGGTCACTGGCTGTAGATCGAATTCTGAAACCTTAGACTGACAAGCATGTGGAATCACAGAAACTGTCTGCCCTTGCGGGATGGTGAGATACCATTCATTGGGACCGGCTAAGTCGTAAGGGTATATCTTGCCCCCAACATCCAGAACATCACCTAATCTCATCTGAAGGTTTAACGTGCCATGAGTAGAATAATCTCCTACAAAGCAATCGGTAACACCAATGCCGGGGTCTGCCAGACTCTTTCCTCGGATAGACTTAGATCTATCTTTTCGTTTTGCAGCATAAATATCAAAAATTGGTGAACCGGAACATGGATTTCCTGCAATGTAGAATCTACCTTCTTTCTCATCTAGCGTGAATATCGGACTCTGCCATCGATAGAATAACGTGTCTCTGGTGAACGGCTTCTCTCTCCAAGTATATCGCTGATTTACGAACGTAAGGATATCCATCGTAGGAAGAGAAACCGGAGAAGTATTTAAAACTTAGGGTTATACTATTTAGACGGGGCAAAAAGATTATGGTCTAGAAGTTACGAACGTTTCGAAGAGGGCATTGCGTCCCGTGGTTTTCTCATCAACGAGAACGGCAAGGTAAGGGGATGTACTCTGACAGATTATAGACTCTCTGAGATCAGGGATTCTGATGAAGAACTCCGGACGTTCACCCTTACAACCGACTCCTGATATCCTGCATGATCTGGTCAATGTCTGCTTGCTGTGAACCCACAACCCAGATCGAGAAGCGCTGCACACTGAATGTTGAAGATCGCGTTGTTACACCATTCGCGTTTGTGGTGATGCAATTGCGGATCGTACTTCCCTGCTGCAGGGTGCATCCTCTGCCCTGCTCAAGTGCTTGCTGATCTGCTGCACTCATGTCTTTCTCAAATTCAAAGATGACCACATTCACAGACGGTGTGTTCGCAATACCTGATCCAAAAGGGAATAACCTGGTTTTCAGCCAGCGGTTCGTAACAATCGCGTTTTGTGCAAGCGGTTGTACGTCAGTTGGCTGCACGAAGTAATCCGTTGGTGTTCCACGCGTAAAGCTTCCGAGAGTCGTTGAAGGCGTGAATGAGTCGAGCGTGTAGACCTTGATCTGTGGCCCTATGATCTGCTTTTGATTGGGCAGGATTGGATCAGGTTCGCCGCAGCCAGCAACGACGATAGCAAGCGTCAGGAAAAGTGCGATGAGCAGGCGTTTCATGAAGTATCCTCTACGCTGCCTCTTATATATACTTTACGATTGATTGGACTGCGGTGAAAATCTCGCAAGACCCGGCTCTGAAGAAAATCTCGCAAGATGCGAGGTTCTGCCATCGGCTCGCATGATTTAGGGTTCATTTGCTGGCGATAATTCCTCTGGAACACCCTTCTCGCTCAAACCGGTTCTTCTAAGAATGCTCACAGAAGGATGGCAGAACTAACATTTTCGTCAGAGCCGCAAGACCCTACTGCTTTAAATAATCCCTTCCCTTCTTCTCTCTGATGAAGCAGCCACAAGAGATCGAGGTCTGGTATGTTTTGCCCGCTATTCGAAAGCATCTAACCAAATTGCTGGTTGAAGGAAAGCATCTCTCCCAAAAGAAGATTGCAGAAGCGCTTGGCATCACGGAAGCTGCTGTTTCGCAATACCTCAAAGAAAAACGGGCAGGCACACTAACCTTTCCCTCGACATTTGATCCTGAACTGAAGAAATCGGTTCTCCGCATCAAGGAACATCCAGAAACTGCGCATGAGGAGATTCAACGGCTGTGTACGATCATTCGCACGTCCAGCCTCTTGTGCGATATCCATCGCAAATGGGACAAGGTGCCGAAGGGATGCGACATCTGCTTGCTTCACCACGAGAATTAAAAGAGGATATATCATTTTCCGAGACCAGAAAACCATGATCTACCTCGACAATGCTGCTACCACTCGCTGTGACCAGCGCGTTGTTGATGCCATGCTTCCTTTTTTTACTGATTCGTATGGCAATGCTTCTTCACTGCACACCTTTGGAAAAGAAGCAAGGCAGGCAGTGGAGCGTGCAAGAAAAATGATTGCAGATAAGATCCATGCTTCTCCTTCGGAAATCATCTTCACTTCCGGAGGAACAGAAGCCAACAATCTTGCGATTCGTGGCATTGTGCAGGGGAAAAAAGGACATCTCATCTGCTCTGCTATCGAGCATCCTTCGGTTCTTGAAACCATGAAGAAACTGCAACAGGAGGGTTATGCGTTGACGATTGCTCGCTGCAACAACGATGGTGTGATTGATCTCGATCATCTCGAGAAAAGTATATGTAAAGACACGCTGCTTATCTCGGTGATGCATGCGAATAATGAAGTGGGCAGCATCCAGCCGATCCACGAGATTGCGAAGATCGCAAAAACGCAGGGCATTCCCTTCCACACCGATGTTGTGCAGAGCTTTTGCAAAATCCCCGTTGATGTTCGCTGCGGCATTTCGCTGGCGTCCATCAGCGGGCATAAAATCCACGGACCAAAAGGTGTTGGTGCATTGTATGTCAACCAGAGCAGCAAACTGCATGGAATTCTGTCGGGGGGCGAGCAGGAGTCTGGTCTTCGTCCAGGAACCTTAAACGTTGCTGGCATTGTTGGATTGGGCAAAGCCGTTGAGTTAGGAGAGGATGCTGATGTGAAGAGAATGCGATCGTTGCGGAATTTGCTCATCGATGGGATTTTAAGCAAGATTTCCGGCAGCGCATTGACCTGTCCTCAAGAACTTCTCCTGCCTCACATTGCACCACTGCTTTTCAAAGGAATAGCATCCGATGCGTTGCTCCTGCATCTGGACAGCAGAGGCATTGCAGCATCTTCAGGGTCTGCTTGCTCTTCAGGAAAAAAAGGCGAGAGCCATGTGCTTCGTGCGTTAGGTATTGAGACGAAGGAACAGGCAGCTATCCGCTTTTCTTTGAGCAGGGAGACGACGGAAGAGGATATAAAGAAAACCGTAGCGGCGTTGTGGGACGTCTTCCGGCTCTGTAGAAAATGTTAGCGGCCTTCAAGCAAAACCCCTTTTGAACTTCCTGATTTCACCGACAAGGGTGACGCCCCCTACGGGGAATGTCGGTTATCGAAAACCAAAAGCGAGGGTTTTGAGCCGCTAAGTCGAGCGATAGCGAGATTTTCTACAGAGCCCCATCTTCCAGAAGATTAAAAAAGGATGAGTGCTCAGGATGTCTTATGAAGTACGTTGATCCTCAGTCCTATCTTTCTACCATCCGCCAGTTGTGGAAGCACAAGAAGGAAAGCGGCATGATGGTGCTCTATGATATTGTTTTCCTGCTGTGCTTTCTACTGCTCGGGCAATTAACGACCCTGGTTCCTGCACCGACGTATACGGTTGCAGTCCTTGTTCTGACACTCTACACCATAGTGCTGTTGATCGTGTACTCTTACCTTCAATTCCAGATCCTTGGAGAGTTACGGGCACTCCATCCAACCTCCAAGCCAGCAAGCTTCTCCGTAAGATTTGTCGTCGGAAATGGTGTTATGACCACCTTTTTTGGTTTGATGTTTGTGCTCGCGGTTTTTCTTCTCCATGCCATCCTTCTCCCCGAACAGGTTTCTATCGGAGTTTTTGTCCTCACCTTGTTTATCCTCACCATTGCATTCTTTGTGCTTATTCCTGCACAAGTGCTATTGACGCATGCTGAAACATTCGCAGCGCTCATTCCATCGTTATGGAATACGTTTGGCGCGCATAGGAAACCAGCACTCTATCTTACCCTCTGGACAACCGTAACTGCCGTTTCCTTTTTCTTAGCTTATGTTCTGTTGTATCTGTTCATTGCATGGTTTGGAGAGATTGTAGTACGTGCCTTTGCCGATCAACCATCTGCACAAGATCTGATGGTCGTTATAAGCGGCGTTGTAGTCAAAGCAGTTTTGTTTTTGGTTACTGCAGTTGTGTACTTTCTGTTGTTTATAGCAAGAGCATTTTGGGTGGAAACATGGACACAAAAGATATAATCCCTGGAGCCTTGCTGGCTGGTGTATTGCTGGCAATGATCTTACTGACTTTTTTTCTCCCCGTCCTTTTTCCTGCTCCTGCAATCAAACTGGAGGGCAATGATGTTACGGTGCCAGACTCTTTTTTTCAAGACCAGCGCATGACCTCTACCGCCGCAAAGGTCGCGATCATTGTGTTTTCAAATTTTCAATGCACGCATTGCGCTGCTGCAGAGCCGTTGATCAGAGCACTCAGCGAGAGACAGGACATTCGCCTACTGGTGAAGCATGCGCCGACGGATGACATCACTTTTTTTGCTGCCATGGCTGCGGAATGTGCTCGGCAGCAACACAACTATTGGAAAATGTCGGATGCATTGTTTGAGCAAAGCAGCCTCTTGAGCGAAGCTTCTGTTGTTGCCAAAGCGAAGCAAATCGGGTTGGATCAAACGTTGTTTTCTGCCTGCATGCAGGATCCTGCAATTCAACAACTGGTCGATCAGGATCAACAGGATGCTGCTACTGTGGGAGTCAGAGGAACCCCTACAGTCTTGATAGGTACTGGACAGGGGATGAAGCTCTATGAAGGCATGCCAACACAGGAGCAGATAGATGCCATGGTGACGATCATGGAGGCAAACGCATGAAGCTGCTGGATGTTTTGACTTCTGCTCTTCATGCAGGAAAGAAAAAGAGTCTTGCTCTTCTGTGGATGGTAGCTGCAGATCTTTCTTTTCTGCTGCTGTATGGTTTTGTTACCAGCATTTTTTATGCGATGATCGCAACCCATCTCTCCGTCCTTTCAGCGGAGGTAGCGAAACAAAGCTCTGCTTTGGGAAGAGAGAACGTTGTTGCTGTTCTGTTTTCAAACTCTGAAACCTCACGAACTCTTTTAACATTGGGTCTTCTTTTCCTGCTCTATTTTGTGGTGGTCTTTCTTGCGTACTGCATCATCGAAGGCATGGCATGGTGGCTCAGCAGGCAGGAAGGGCATTGGGTTGATTATCTCAAGAAATTCTCGTTGTTGCATCTATTCTGGGCACCCGTTTTGATCGTGCTTTTTTTTCTGACGAAAGGGTATCAATTTTTGAGCGCAGCCTCACTGCGGGCAGGAAACCCTGAACCCTGGGTGTTGGGATATTTGCTTGGGATTGTGATCCTGGGTGTTGGATTTATGATGCTGATCGGCTATGCTGGCTTATTTCATCACCGTGCATGGCAATCGTTCAAAGAGAGCTGGAAATGGAAGCACTGGAAGAACTATGGGTTGGTTTTCTTGCTGATGATTGCTGTGGTTTGGTTGCTGGAGATCTCGACAACAGCGCTGGCGGGATCAACCGTATTTTTGATTGCTTTAGGGGTTGTCTTCTTTGCGTTGCTCGTTATGATAAGATTGGTCTGGGTAAGGGTAGAATGTGTTTAACGAAGAGGTAAGCGATCTACAAATCACAGTTAATCCTTTGTTCAAGTTCGTTTGCTTTGTTCAGTGCTAGTTTTTCACGTCTGTAGTATTCTCGTGTAGATCTTCCGGTTACATATGTTATATAAACTCCTGTAAGTCCTAGTAAAATACTCGCCATTGCAAATGGAGCTCCTGCTCCCCTTTGTTTTGCTTCCCACATTTGATACGCAAATGGAGCAATACCAAATCCTACAATAGCGGTTATAGTACAAGGGATTATTTGATAATTTGTTAGTCTTCTTACGAACGAACATCTCGAAGCTAATGCTCGAGCATCTTGTGGAGAGACCTCATGATCTAATCCACGATCAAATTCATACTTCATTTTTTGGCTATAAACAGGTATCATGTTCATGTACCTCCAAGAGTTGGTTATTACCATCTAGTTACGAATATAGTTACCGAAAGTATTATATATCTAATTCGTATGATATCATACTAAGATGAATAAAGAGATCTTGAAGCAGATAGGATTAACCCGTTATGAAGCAGAGGTTTATCTAGCTCTGCTTACGCAGGGGCAAGTGTCTGCTTATGAGCTAGCGGAAAAAGCAGGGTTGTATAGGCAAGTTACCTATGACACTCTACAAAGATTAACTGAAAAAGGATTTGTAAGCTCAGTTATCGAAGAGAAAACCAAGCTTTTCAGACCGATTGACCCTCAATTAATTCTGGAGTTCTTGAACGAGAAAACAGAAAGTTATAAACAAATCCTTCCTGGAATGACCTCCTCCCACACCCTAAAGGGTGGGGTTTCCATTAGACAAACACAACATTATGGTGTTCTGCTTGGTTCTCAATATAGCGGATCATTGAGTTGAGGTCATTGTAACCAACAGTGACGGCACATCCTCCTGGGCT
>JACRKL010000118.1 GCA_016219835.1 Candidatus Woesearchaeota archaeon | reverse complement strand
ATGCGAGGTTCTGCCATCGGTTCGCATGATTTAGGGTTCATTTGCTGGCGAGAATTCCTCTGGAACACCCTTCTCGCTCAAACCGATTCTTCTAAGAATGCTCACAGAAGGATGGCAGAACTAACATTTTCGTCAGAGCCACTGAGCCCAAAAGCTTTAAGAATGAAAACCGCTTCGCATGAAGATGGATGATTTATCGTCTAGCATCGTGCAGTTGTTTGATGGTCTCGGTCGTGGGGATCCGAAATATTCTCGAACACAACTTCTCGCTGATGCACTTTCACGATCTAGTACTGATACTCTGCTCTTAAAATATGGCAGAGTTCCCGAACAAACTCTTGATGCTGCTTTTCGACAGCTTGAAGAAGAAACAAGGGATGATCGGACTGTTTTTGTTTATGTTCCTCTTGATGCCGCTACTCTTGATCTTTCTCTCATGGAAGGGAAGATTGCATGGTATCATCATCTTGTCGGAAGATTATTGGACGGTCTTTCTCGATCAAGATTTGGAAGCCAGCAGAAGGTTATGGAGATGCAATCGTTGTATCAAACCGATTTTGGAAAGATCTGTGCGCCCTATGATCCCCTAGTTTGGTTCCCTCTTAACCGTCCAGAAGGGTATGCTCCACCGATTCTTTCTCCCCATGAAAACGAAGGTGATAACCTTTCTAAGCTGATTTCACATCTGGTAGGAAATCAGAATACTAACTCTGTTCAACTGGTCTTCAATTTTGCGTTTCTGCCGACGTTCCCAGCGGGTTCAGTACATGTCAATCCGGAAGAAGTAACACCAGCGGATGTTCCCCTGAGACCAGATGATCTTCGTTTCCATGATTATGTAACTCAAGCACTTGATTTGGTGGGTAATCTTGCTTACGGCACCGAAGGATGGAAGAAGACGATCGCAATGCCCGGTTTTCTGATTGATATTCTTAGCGGCTCTTTTGAGAATCAGTATTGGAACGATTCTCAATGGGCAGAAGGAGCTATTTCTGAAGACTGCGATTTCTCGTATTTTCAGAGAATACGATTATAGTCATTATGCCCTATATCATCTTTCCGATTCTCATTTTTTTGTCTAGCTCTTCTTCAATTCTGAGCAGCTGATTATACTTCGCTGTTCTTTCACTTCTTGCAGGAGCTCCGAATTTGCACTGACCTGCATCTAATCCTACGGCAAGGTCTGCGATAAAGCTGTCCTCGGTTTCTCCGCTGCGATGGCTGACGACGACGTTTTTTCCTGCTTTGAACATGAGTTGTGCGGCAGTTATTGCTTCGGTGACCGTTCCTATCTGATTGACTTTCAACAGCAAAGCATTGCAGGCATTGCATTTCAGCGCTTTGCTGATGCGCTCGGGATTCGTGACGAGGAGATCATCCCCAACGATCTGCATCTTGTTGCCCAGCTTTCTGGTAAGCTCCTGCCATCCCTGCCAATCGTCTTCAGCCATGCCATCTTCCAGCGAAATGATCGGATATGTTTTCACAAGATCGCTCCAGAGATCCACCATATGTCCTGAAGAATATTTCTTGCCATGCAGCGTGTACGTTCCCTTGTTGAAATATTCTGAGGAAGCGGGGTCTAATGCAATGCCGATGTTTTTCTCATAGCCTGCTTCTGCAGCTGCCTTCAGCATGATGTCGAGACGCTCACGAAGCAACGTGATAGGAGGAACAAAGCCGCCTTCATCTCCTACTAGGGTTGCTCGTGCTCCATGTTTTTGGTGGAGGATTTTTCCAAGCTGGTGATAGGACTCTGTGCACATCTGCAATGCTTCGCTGAAGTTTCTTGCTTTTTTTGGCGTCAGCATATGTTCCTGCGGATCTTCCTCGAGACCGGCGTGCTTTCCGCCATTGATGACATTCATCATGGGTAATGGCAAGGTAACGCCCTTTCTTCCCGAAAGATCTGCAAGGTGTTGGTAGAGTGGTGTGTTTTTTGCAGCAGCTCCGGCTCTACAAGCTGCCATGCTAACTGCAAGGAGAGCATTGGCACCCAGCTTGCTTTTGGTGGGAGTGCCATCGAGGTTGATCATCTGTTGATCAACAGCTTGCTGGTCTTCAGTATTCATGCCTTTCAGCTGAGGAGCAATTCTTGTTGTGATGTGCCGCACTGCATGGAGTACGCCTTTACCACCATAACGCTTGCCGCCATCCCTGAGTTCGAGGGCTTCATGGGTTCCCGTTGATGCTCCGCTGGGAACGATGGCACGAAAGCAGCCGTCTTTCGTTTTTACTTCTGCTTCAACGGTAGGATTGCCTCTGCTATCGAGAACTTCTCTGGCGTTGATGGCGAGTATCTTTGTCACACGCTGACTTTACGAGAACGAGTATATTAAGTTTGCTTTTTATTGGGCTCCGGTGAAAATCTTAAAATAGAACCCCTGCCAGCTATACTGGCAGGGTTGGGGAGGTACGAGCTCCCCATGAAAAAGAAAACAAACATACTACAAAAAATTAACGGTTTGATACGACGAGCGAGAGTGCCTGCTT
>JACRKL010000117.1 GCA_016219835.1 Candidatus Woesearchaeota archaeon | reverse complement strand
ACAACAACTCAAGCTTTAAACGACGCTTCGGAGACTACGTCCGAAGCGTTACCTTCCGCGCACAGCACGCGGAAGTGACGGCAAGAATCATCCTTCACAATCTAAAAGCAATATTAACCAGACTTTTTCACCGGAGCCGTTCACTTCATCCAATCCGGCAGATCGTTCCTCTTCTCCTCGTCCTCTTGCTTTTTTTTCTGATACCAGAGGAACCCACCGATGCCCAGCATCATCAAGATAAAGATCAGTAAGATAATCAGCCATGGATTCGTTCCTGGTGATAGTGGCTGTTGCTTTTGAGGAGGAAGTGTCGTGTTTTTCAGCGTTGTGAGATTTTCTCGAGGTCGTATGTCTGGTGGCAGCTCTTGAGATCCACTACTGGAGCTTTCGACTTGCGTTGAGGTGTTGATTTCTTTCGGGAAATCTTCAGGTTTCTGCTCGGTCAGCGTATCATTGCACCCTTCATCAAACAGACCATTGCAGTTGTTATCCAGAAAATCGCCACAAACTTCTGGCGTTGGTCCTAGGGCACCTTCACATGATGTCCATGTCTGATTGATGCAGACCTGCCGCCCTTCTTCGCACTCTCCAATACTCGTGCCGCAATCTACGCCGCTTCCCTCATGACAGAAGCATTCCTGATCTTTGCCATCGCAATCTTCGTCAATGCCATTACCGCAGATTTCAGGGGTAGGAAAAACTGCATCGGTACAACTACTCCAGACATTGTCCTTGCAAACCTGTTTCCCAGGATGGCACGCGCCGGTTGGAAGACCGCAGTCACGAGTGCTTCCTTCCGTGCATCCGCAGCCTTCATCAATACTTCCATCGCAATTATTGTCTAAGCCATCACAGCTTGTTTCGTTCGCTTCATAGGTCGGGATCATGGCATATGCTGACGCGCATGAGGTCCAGTTTCCATTTCTGCATTGGGATGTTGCTTGGCTGCATACTCCAAGGGATGAGCAACTCTTCGACAGAGATTCATCGAT
Organism: Candidatus Woesearchaeota archaeon; assembly: GCA_016219835.1. GTDB lineage: Archaea > Nanobdellota > Nanobdellia > Woesearchaeales > JACRKL01 > JACRKL01. The sequence continues at coordinate 13,638 of JACRKL010000117.1, read as the reverse complement.
CCTGCCATCACAATTATTGTCTAATCCATCACAGCTGGTTTCATTGATCTCATAGTATGCTCCATAATCCGAAGGTTTGCAAGCGAGTTCTCCAGCATAACAATCAGCAGTGGCATTCGCACAAACTCCAAGAGTTAAGGGACAAACTTGCGTCTGGTATGATTCATCAATCTGTCCATTGCAGTTATCATCTCTGCCGTTGCAAATCTCCGTATGTGGAGTGCATGATGAAGCTGATGGAGAAGTTGTTGTAGTGTTTTGCCGTGAGGTATTTTGTCCTGCATTTCCTTCTGGTCGTGAGGCGGGTGCTGAAGTATTACTCGATGAAGCCGTTGACCCACATCCTTCATCAATTTGTCCATTGCAATCATTATCTACACCGTCACAGACTTCTGCCGTTGGAATACAGGATGACGTGGAAGAAGAGGTTTGGTTTGTTGCAGAGGACTGCGTTTGATTGGTCGTTGATGAGGAAGATGAAGGTAGTGATGGAGATGTCCCTGTGCAGCCCTCATCAATCGTGCCATCACAGTCGTTATCCTTGCCATCGCATCGTGTTTCATTGGCTTGATAAGATCGTAATTCATTGGTTAGGCACATCCACGTACCTGCAACACACCGCTCTTCCGCAAGAAGGCAGACACCGGTTGTATTCGTGCATGGTCGGAAGAGGTTCTCATCTGTGCTTCCATCACAGTTATTATCCAGCCCATCGCAGCTGGTTTCTACCGTTTGATATGCCGGAATACTTGGAAAATCACAGCTGCTCCAGGTGCCGTTTTCACAATGTTGCACCGCTTGACTGCACACACCATTGCTATTGCACGGTCGTTGCTCTCCGTCGATACAGCTGCATCCTTCGTCAACGACACCGTCACAGTTATTATCCAGTCCATCGCAGCTGGTTTCTTTCGCTTCATAAGCACTGTTCAATGCGGTGTACGTTGCCGCGTTGCAGGATTCTCCACAGCTTGTTGTTGCTCCATGACAAACGCCTTGCTGCTTTTCACAGAGCTTGGTTAAGCCTTCATCAACGATTCCATTACAATTGTTGTCTAATCCATCGCATCGTGTTTCTTCCGGCTGATAATCTTTTGAGAAATCTACGTAGGTTTCCTCATTGCATTGAGCAAATGCTCCTTGCCTGCAGTATGATGAAGCACCTTGGCAAACGCCATCCTGCTTTTCACAAAGCTGCCGCTCTCCCGGCTGACAGGTGGTTTGATCAGGCGAAGTTGTGCCATTCTGGGGAGGGGTTGCTTCTGCTTCCGGTGTTGTGTTCGTTGCTGCTGTGGTACAGGAATCTTCTTGACATCCGCCATCACAGCAGTACATGCCCTCGCCACAGGTTTCTTCACCGCAGAGGCAGGCATTGTTCAGTTTTTTTGATGGATCTTCACAGAAACCCGGTGAGTTGCAATACTCATCAACCTGCGGGTCATTGGTCTTCACACAAATCTCATCATACAATGCCGATGTTGCATACTGCGCAGCACTGCTTGCTGAGTTGTTGATGTCCAGCGTCCCACTCGTGATCATAATATCTTGTCCTCCACGTAAGTACACCTGATAACGGATATCCTCCTTGCATGCCTGCACACTGAAAGAATAGCGGTATTGATACTGCTCTCCCAATTTCAGGCGGTACATCTCCGCAGACACGGTTGTCGCAGCAAAATGGCATTCGTTCGTTCCACCCGTACTTGGTCCTTGCGTCGATGGCGCAGAGAAATCAGGCTCTTGGCTGCATTGGTTGCTGATTTTCTTGCTCACCGCATCATCCAAGAATGACATACCAAACTGAATACCGGTATCGGTTATCGCTCGCAACGCTGCTTTTCCTTGGGCATTCTCGATACCCTTCTGTTGTTGTTCAGTGAGTGGTTTTCCGTCTGCGTTTTTATATCGGTCTGAAGCTTGCTTGTCTTTCTCTTTTTGGATCTCATCATCTTTCTTTTTCTTCTCTTCATCTGTCTTTGCTGCTTTTCTTTCTTTTTTCAATTGATCTATTCTTGCCTTGTTGGCTTTACTCTCTGCTTTGGTTGGCGGTGAGTAAGTTATAGTATCTGTCTTGATCTTATCCTTATCGCTTTTGTCCTTGTATGTTACACTAAACGTCGTTGATTCTTTTTTCCCCTCTTTGTTATACTTCTCCTGATTAGCCCAGCCGTTAAGATCCTCTGCCTTGACTTCGGTTTTACCCTTTGCAGCTTGATCTATCTTCTGCTGCGCCGCAAGATAGTCAGCTTTTCCGCTACCCGTATTAGGGAAATTCAGCGTCGTCATGGTTCCATCATCTTTCTTTACTTTGACGCTCAAGGTGTTTGCATACAATAACTTATTCTGTTGTATGGTTCCCAGAGATTGTTGAAATTCTTTCTCCATACTTTCGCATTTGGGGTCGCCGAATTCTTTTGCTGCAAACTCAAGTCCTTTTACAACATTGGTAATGGTGTTTGCTATCTGATACAACTCAGTCGCTGCCAGCAGGCATCCTACTACTGCCATTGCTAATTTACTCGTCATGTTACAAATCTGTTCGAAAACATAGTCCAGCATGATCTTGATTGCAAGCATCAGCAATCCTCGGATAAGACCGTACAGCTGCCCCCAGAGATATTCACAGGACAGTGTGTTGACCATCTTTTCGCATTGCTGTGGTCCATAGCCGATCTTCGGTCCAAGCTCAAGGCAGCATTCACCTACACGGTAAATGGTTCCTAATTTCTTGAGGTTGTTCAATAAACCAGGTAAGCATAGGCAAACGACGCTGCCGAGAAGATTATTGTAGGGATCTAACGCGCCACCAACGGATTGATAACCCGTTTCGGTTCCTGCACTTGAAATGGTTTTACATGCTCCTCCACTGCTGCTTCCTCCTCCGTTACTACTGCTTCCCTTTCCTTTGATCAGACCTTGCCCACAAATATCGCACGTTATGAATTTGCACCAGCTCTCAAAACTCATCGGTCCCAATCCACTGTACAAAAGCGTCGAGACCCACTTGATCGCTTCAACAGCAGGTCCGATAAAGATGTGTCCCAGAATCGGGATTTTCTGGCAGGCTTCATCTCCGGGAAAGGTCGTCAAAAGATCAACAGCAGCTTTCAGAACACTGCTCACCGTACACAGCATCGCAAGCATATCAATAATCAGTTGCAGTTTTTTGATCCATCCTCTTGCGAAAACTCCTGCGGCTTTGTAGGTGTTAATTTTTTCTTTGAGTGCTTTGCCTGGTTCTTTCCAGTTGCTCTGCTTTTCTGGTTCAGTGCCATCTCCTCCATCACCGATAAGGAGTGTGGTGTATATCCTTTGCTCATGCTTTTGCAGCGGCTGTTTTGATAAACTGGGAACCGAGGAAACAAGAGCAGAGGATGCATGACCGGAAACTAAGGGAAGAGAGATGACTAACCAGATGAGGAATAACGCAATGCTTTGGATTGAGTGCTTTCTGAATGTCATGTGCTCCTCATGGTGTCGCCTTGTTCAGTGGCGTTGTTCCCATTTCTTTTTCGTTCGTATCTGACCACGTGATGGGGGTTGATGCTTGGAGGACATCTCTTCCAACATTATAATCCTGCACGCCGCAGAGGCAACCCCCCAGTATTTGCAGCTCTTCAGGAATTTTCTGTACTGCCAGGCAGCTCAGGCATTCATCATTACTTAAAATCAAATCACGCTGTTGCCTGCCATCAACGAGCACGTTCATTTTAATTTCCTTCAAAGAAAGCCCTTCGAATTTAGGCGTCATTTTATAGAGAACTTCTGCAGTGAGCTTTCCTTTTCCTTTGTAGACAGAATCATCGGCTTCAGTCCATGGAGCTCCCTGAAGTTCACGTGCTTTTAATCCTACTGGCACAACAAGGGTGAGCGTATTGAATTTATGTAATTGCTCATTCGTAATTTCGAGGGGCATATCATATAGTTCTCCCATCATAAAGGTACCTTGATAAGGCTCGTACATCCCGCCAAACACGGGATTGCTTCCTTTCTTGAGATCAACATCACCAATAACTGAGCCATGCACGGTATAGTTTCCTGCAGCAAGGTCAACTGTTTTCATGATGGGATAGATCAGGTTCATCGGTGCTGGTCCGTCAAATGAGAATACCCCTTTTTCCAGCTCTTCATCGAAGGGAAGTCGGCAACAGGTGGTTAAATCATGCTTTTCCTTTCCAAATCCACTGTTCTCCATTAAATGGGTAAATGGATTGCTAAATGTCTCATGTATTTCGTTCTCATATTTCTCTTTGATGTATTCAATCGCATCCAACCGTTGTACCAAGAGGTGCAATCGTACGATCGGATCCATCGCCACTTCAAGGCTCGGTCTCTTTTTTCCCGCTGTTGAGAAGATCTGGTGTTTGCTGACATACCCTTCCTTGAGAATGGTCAAGTCACCATTGGCACAGGTTGGCAGATCTCCAATAAAGGTACCTTGTTCATTTGTTTCCCCAAGATAGCAGCGGCTTACTGCAGATCCGCAGGTATACGACAAAGATGCGTTTTCCACGCGGGAACCGTTGAGTGCATTCTTGACTACAATAACTGCACTCTTGACATTGAAGAGTTCAGGATTGCAAAAATAGGTCGCTTCACTGCTTTGTTCTTCTCCACGGATTACCTCGTTCCGTGGTTGATTCCCGTAAATTGCGGTGCGCATCATCACAGGAAACGTAAATCCTTTGCCACGTTCGAAGGTGTTTGTTGTTGGGTTAATCCATGCAGATGCATCGTCATGGACCTGCATCAGAATGGGTGGAGAAAGCGTGTACCGGAAATCGTAACTCTGAATAACAATCATCGGCAGGATCGGAATTTGGGTGCTGACAATCTCATCAGGAGTGATACGGTCGCCGTTTCGTGGTGCAATGTTGAATCCTAACTCCCACTCCGGGCGATAGGTAAAGTTAATGCCTATATGAGCAAGCTCATCAGCATAAAGGTTCTGCACCATATACGCATCAAACAACCGTTGCTCAAACGCATCGCTTCCGACAAGATGAGGATTCGTTGTTCCGTTAATGCGGATCATCGGTATTGTTCCAGCAAGCATCGAACGCAGCTGCCGTTCCACAAGATATTTTGACCATGTCACTTTTGACGGCGTAAACTTCACCTCTGGAAAGTACATCGGAGGAAGTTTGGCAGGATCACGGTCAGAATAAGTCGAGATCATCGTGATCATATAGTTTTCCAGAAATCCGTTCATCGCTTCTGTGGTGCTGAGATCGGACGCAATCTTGAGAATCTTCTCGAGGTTGATCGGCACGCGATAGAAAAAAGAAGTGCGCTGGTATTTTGTAGCTCCTTTGGTTACTTCCAGCGGAAATGTAACCGTAAAAACAACTTCTTTGCCAATGCTCGTGTTGACGGTGATGTCCCCTTTTTTGATCGTGTATCCCTGATCGGCAAAGCTGGTGAGATTGCCCACGCATTTTTTTGTTTCAACAGTTACATAACGATTTAATTCCAATTCTATGCTTTGCGGTGACGGAACATTATCTGCTTCTTTTTCTACCCAGAACCGTACAGAATTGCCTTTTCCTAACTCATCTTTTCTTATTTTTTTCAGTAACCCATATCCTTCCACCTGCCAGTTTTCCGCATCTTTAACGAGCAATGTTTCCGCTTCGGTCTGGTCAATATAACCTCCCTGAAGACGGAGAATTTCCAATCCTTGTAATGAAGAAACTTCAATGCATCTGCTGACATACTGATCCAGCTGATCCTCGATGGTCAGTGAAGGGAACAGTGGTGACTGCGAGGTTACTTCATGGGTGAACTGCTGGGTTTTTGGAAGCAGTGCAACTGCCAGAATGACGATGAACAGCAGAAGCATGCCGAGAATAATAAACCACGTGATTTGTGCTCTTTTTGCATAACGAATGCTCTGCCATGGTGATCTCATGCATCCTTCACCTGTAGATCCTGAAACCATCGTACAAACGCGTGTTTCATGGCATTCCAAAGCAGGATGATAACCGCGATCCCTACAACATTTGCCATCACTTCATGGAGGAGGAGCAGCCCTGCAAGCAAAAATGAAATAGCTTGGACAACGGAAAGGAAGAGTATCCAGAAGAGAATGCCGTGCCAGCAGGTGTTGTAGGCAATCACCCATGCTGTTGCAAATGATTTCTTGACGCTGTGTTGTTCATGCAGAAGTGCATCAGTCTGGGCAAGATAAAGGAGATGAAGATAAATAACCACGAGAAAAACAAACGAGATGATGCCGATAAAGAGAACAATGGTTGGTGCCTGCACATAAAAGAGCACAAAATCAATCAAGAAAACCGCAATGAGTGGAATGGCAAAGAGTGCAGTCATCAGTAACGTAACCAATGCATGCTTTTTCCAAATAGCAAAGACCATCTTTCTGTCGAGGATGGTGCACCATGTTTTGCATTGAAAAAAGCAATAGCTGAACAACCATGTTACGATGACCAGAAGCATCAGGATGAGCAGGATGATTGTTGGCTGGACTTGTGCAGCGGGAAGTGCTCCGGTTGCCTGCAGTAAATCAATGGTCTGGGAAGGTGAAATGCCCTGCATGCGTAAGTATCTGTTCAGCAGCAAGAGTGGAAGGTAGAAACAGATCCAGAATCCTATGAACCAGAGTACGGTGAGCCAGAACTGTTTTGGACGATGGACAACTATGCAGCAACGATGAGCAGCGTCAGAAAATCCCATAACGAGACGATGCTTCCTCAGCCAGGGGATAAAGAGAAAGCAACCGGCAAGAATAATTGCGATGAGGTATGGTATTTCCTTTGACTCGAACGGGAGCAAAAAACCGAGTTGGCTGCAGAGCAGCAACAGAGGAGCAAGCAGCAGCAACCCATCACGCTCTTTGCCGTGAAAATGGGCAAAGGCAATGATATAATAGACGAGAGCAAGACCAGCAGTAATCCAAGTAATGACTGATACCAACATCCACCCCCTTTTTGGGTTTTTCTGGAGTGTTAGGTTTATAAAGTTTGTCTCAGGCAGACTCACCATAAATTATATAAACATGGAAGTTATTTATTCTACATAAATATGTGAGGTGGCATCTATGTCAAACCTAACGATGGCTGTTCCGGAAGATCTTCAAGAGATCATGGAACGGCACAAGGATATCAAATGGACAGAAGTAGCAAGGCAGGCCATGTGGCAAAAAGCAAGGAAATTAGAGTTGATGGATAAACTTTTGGCAAAAAGTGAACTGACCGAAGAAGACGCAGAGGCAATCGGGCACAAGATAAAGCACGGCATAGCAAAGAGGCACGGCTTGACCAGATGAAGGTCCTCGTTGACACGAACCGGATCATTGCAGCATTGGTAAAAGCAGGCAGAACAAGGGACATACTCTTTGATGAGCATTTCGAATTCTTCACCCCAGATTACACCCTGACTGAAATCAGAGAGCACGAAAGTGAGTTGCTCAAGAAGACCAAACTCACTCACCAAGAATTCGAGATTTTGTTAACTCTTATTTTTGAGCGTATAACGATTATTCCACGATCAGCGTATGATGAGTTTATTCATGCCTGCAAAACCGAAATGAGTGATCCCGATGATGTACCCTTTCTAGCTGCCTGCCTTGCTATCAACGCACAGGGAATATGGTCTCATGATCCTCATTTTCATGAGCAGCACAAAGCTAAGGTCTTCACGAACGTTGATTTGTTGAGAATGTCGGGGAAGGTGCGAATATAGTTCTACCACAGATAAATTAATAATTATAACTTACTATTTTAGTAAAATGAACCGAGAATCTAAACTGTGCTTGGTTATTTTAAGTCTATTATTTACTCTACTATTTTCAACAGTTGGATCCATTTTTTTATTGGCTGCTCATTATTATGTCCACGAGTATTTAGGTCATGTCCTATTTGGGTATTTGACAAATATTCCTTTTGGAAATATACCTATATTTCATATTGGACACTGGGAGAAAATCTTCGGTTTACCAATTCCACAAAACACCCAATTTGATAATGTTATAATTTCGTTATCTGGGCCAGTAATGATGATTCTTTTTGCCGTTATAATCTCGTTTATCTTATACCAATATTTAGGTACTCAAATTAGTTCACGAAAGATTGGAATTGCGTTATTGTGTTTCTTTATCCTCTCAATTTCTGGACAAACAATATTTGGTGATGTCCTATTTGGTGGAACAGATGACTGGATTAACGGAAGTGAGCCTATTCTCAGAAGCAATAGTCATCCTTACTTACAATGGTACATTCACCAAAGTGCTTTAATAAGTCTTGGATGCTCTCTACTGGTGCTTTCTTATTTTTTCTTTCCACTGATAAACCAAAAAGTAGAATTAATCATTGTTAACCATTCACCTAAATAGTTAATGAATGCACAATCTTGAACCCGCATTTTCAGGTTTCATTAAAATCGGCTTATCGCCCTGCTCTCACCTCACCTTCGCCCCGTCGCTCATCTTTACAGCAATCTTCTTCCCATCAGCGATGAGTGCATGCCCCTGCCAGAGAGCATGCTTTTCTTTCACCAGAATTTCAATCTTCGCAAACTCGTCATACGTGATCTGCTGTTTCGGTTGTGCTTCAACACCATCAAACAGCACGGGTGTTCCCGGATTGCTTTTGGGCGCTTCCAGAACAACAATATCTTTTCCATCATCCGCAGCAAGCAGCATGCCCTGGCTTTCCACACCTCTCATCTTTGCAGGCTTAAGATTCGCAAGCAGAACAATATGTTTGCCCAATAATTTATCCGCGGAGTAGTAGCCTCTCAACCCCGAAACAATCTGCCTCTTTTCGGTTCCAACATCGAGCTGCAAGACATAGAGCTTTTCTGCGTTGGCATGCTCCTTGACGTCGATGATCTTTGCAACCCGTAACTGAAGCACTGCAGGTTCTTGTGCTGTACTTGCTTCATTTCCTTTTCCCTTGAACCGTTCCCTCAATTCCTTCACTGTACCGTCCTCTAGCTTCTGGAACAAGTGCTCTGGCTTACCGATCTTATGACTGCCATGGATCGATTTCTTGCCTAAGTCATGCCAGGTTGGCAGGGCAATATGCAGTTGCTTGGTGATCGAATTACTCGTCTCCGGCAAAAACGGCGCAATAAGGAGGGCAAGATCTTTGACGATATTCGTGAGCATCCACAACGCGGTAGGATCTTTCGTCTTCCATGGCTCTGTTTCCTGAAAGTACTGATTTCCTTTGCGCGCAACATTCATCACTTCTTTTAATGCTTCTTTCAGCTCGATGCGTTCCAGATGCTGCGTGATGTTTTCATACAATACCTGCAACGCTGCATCAAGCTCTTCTTCTTTCTTGCCCGGCTTGCCTGCGGGAACTTCACTGCTAAAAAATCGTTCAAGGAACACTGTTGTTCGGTTCACCAAATTTCCCAGATTAGCAACCAATTCGTTGTTGATCTTGCTCTGAAAATCCTGCCATGAGAAAACAGTATCACTGTTCTCAGGACGGTTGATCAAAATATAGTAACGGAACGCATCAGCGGGAATGCTGCATTGCTTTGCATCATCGCAGAACACACCCTCGCCTCTGCTCTTGGAAAATTTGCCGGACTCATAATTCAGGTATTCATTCACACTCAGCTTTGAGAGCAGCGTATAATGATCTCTCGTCCCGATCAAGAACGCTGGAAACAAAATTGTGTGAAACGGGATATTATCTTTTCCCATGAACTGCACGAGCTCAACATCCTTACTGTGCCAGAGTTCATGCCAGTCTTTTTTGTGCTCTTTCGTAATGCCAATATACCCAATCGGCGCATCAAACCAGGAATAGAATACTTTGCCTTCAAATCCTTTTTTTGGAACCCGAATTCCCCACTCTAAATCCCGAGTAATGCACCTTTCCTTCAAACCTTCTCTCAGCCATGCTTTCGTCATCTGCACTGCATTTGAAGACCAATGCTGCTCTTTGCTGTTGATCCATGCGGTTAATTCTTCTTGCATCTTCGGAAGGTCGATAAACAGGTGCTTGCTTTCCTTCACCTTGGGCGTTGAAGAACAAATCTTGCACTTCGGGTTGAGGAGTTCTGCAGTCGTTAACAGTGAACCGCAATGCTCACATTGATCTCCACGTGCTCCTGCATAGCTGCATTTTGCGCACGTTCCCTCAACAAAGCGGTCAGCAAGGAAGCGTTTGCAGTGCTCGCAGAAAAATTGTTCCACCTGATTTTCAGTGATGAAGCCATGCTTTTCGAGCTTATGAAAAATGTCGATGGTAACGTCGGCATTTTGTGGTGAGGAAGTTCTTCCAAACGCATCAAAGGAGCAGGAGAACCACGCATACAGTTCCTTATGGATTGCAAAGTACTTGTCCACCAATTGCCGAGGGGTAACGCCTTCTTCCAATGCCTTGACTTCTGTGGTGGTGCCATGTTCATCGGTGCCGCCGATAAATGTGACACGGTGACCGGACATCCGCAAAAATCGCGCATAAGCATCAGCTGCAATGATGCAGACCGCATTGCCAAGATGAGGAACATTATTCACATAACAAAGAGCTGCGGTCACCAAATAGGATTTCTCGTGATGGTGCGATGGTTGATGAGTTGCTTTCGTGCTCATCGTGAAAAGAAGATATTGCTCATTTATATGTGTTGTGCGGGAAACGCTTTGTCCGAAAAGTCAGTTCTGCCATCTTTCCGTGAGCATTTTCTCATTGAAGCATTCGAACGGAAAGAGGTTCCAGGTGAATTTCCGTCGGTAAGAATTTCATTAAACCATGCGAACCGATGGCAGAACCTCGCATGTTGCGAGTTTTCGGACAAAGCCGCTGGAAATTGATGAAATCCGAGGATGGTTTTCAGTGCTGCTGGTTTTTCTTCAATGCATTTTTTACTTGGTTCTTATCCCATCCTTTGCTCACCATGGCATCCAGAATCTTATCCGAAGTGTAGCCTGCGGAAAGGTAGCGCGTTATGGTCTTCTGCAACAAGAGTTCTCTCTTCTCATTCTTTTCTTTCATCGTCGACTTCCAGAGCACAAGACCGAGCAAGAGCCCAACAGCCAAACCACCAATGACAATCAACAAGGTCTTGTTATTATTCTTTCCAAAAGAGAGTGAACGCTGTAATCCAGTGGCTAAAGAACTACATGATGCATCTTTGCCGTCGCAGTTCTCATCAATGCCGTTGCCGCAAATATCTTCCGTAGCTGTTGGAATAGTTCGACACTTCAGCCAAACGCTCTTGCTGCATTCCTGTATTCCGGAACAGCTTCCTTCGCTGCATGCTCTTTGTTCTCCATCCTTGCAGCCACTGCAGAATTCATCGGTACTGCCATCGCAATCGTTATCGAGTCCGTCGCACTTGTTTTCATCCGCTTGGTAATTTGAAAGTGAAGCATAATCGCAGGCAAGCCATGAGCCATTGCTGCACGTAGTCACCATCGTGCTGCATACTCCTACAGTCGAGCATGCCCGAGAGAGGTTATCATCAACAAGACCATTACAATCATTGTCTACGCCATCACACACTTCAGGTGCAGGAACACAGTTTGCAGGGGTTGCATTCTTCTGATTTCTTCTCGCAGCCATGCCTCCGCCTCCTCCACCACCGTCCCCCCCTCCTCCTCCGCCGCCACTTGCAGAACCTGTTGCTGGTGGCGGTATCGTAGATGGTGGTTGATTCTCAGAAGCCTGCTTCGTGGGAACAAAGCGAACGGTAGAATGTTGCAAACCCGTTATCTTAAGTGCTGATCCTTCAATTGTGCAGGTATAGCTACCGACAGAGCCAGGGCATGCTATTTCGATTTCATTAGGAGAGCAGGAGTCAGTTTGTGGTGTCGTAGAATCCTCGCTATCCAGCATACAGACAGTTCCCGATAGAGTCGATGGATAGAGGTATATGGTCTTTCCATAAGGTAACCCACTCGGTCCATGAAACTGTACGAGTTCATGTGTTGAGGAAACATTAACAGTCCAGTTCAACACCAATGGAGCACTGCTAAAGTTCCATACCCATGCAAGAAGCATATGTTGTGCATCCGAAATTTCTACTGTCCGTAGACCGTCCCAGAGAGTTGCAGTGTCCAAGAGTTGCTGATCAATGGTAATGGTCAAGGGTGTTGTGCTTTGCACATCGTTCGTACTGCCAAGGATGCGATCAACTGCATCATCAACACCATCACCGTCTTTATCTAGAAAGAACGGTAGAGTCTGATTTAGAGAACCTGTTGTATTGCTCGTATTTCCTGATGTCGTGTTGCCTTGCGTTTCGTTGAAGAAGGTTTGATTGAGCAGTGTTTCATTGGAACTAGTTGTATTGGATGATGGAGGTACGGTCATATTGGTCTCATTAGTGGAGGTAGTATTCAACAGCGGCAGCGTGTCATTCGCATTAGGTGGAGGTATGGTGGTTGCATTAGCAGTTGTGTTTGTACTGTTGATTGGAGGAACGAGGTCTTCCACAATGGCGATGTTGGATATTCCATTGCTCCCAGCAATCCACGGATCTGCAACAGCTACGGTGCACTGCCACGATCCCGCTGCAGGATTCATTATTTGTGACTCATGGATTTCTGTTGCAGTTCCATTCACCAGCCAGGTAGTGTTCAGAGTTATGGGATCTCCCTCAGGATCCTGTGCTGCAAAGGTGCACGTCAGCACATCCGGAAGTGCAATGATTGCCGGTGTTTCCGTGAAGAAAGGAGGCTGATTAACAGATATGTCAAAGCTGGATGCTCCGCTGCTTTCCATGGAAATCTGGCATGCCATGCAGGACGCGGGAAGTAACGTCACTCGATAATATCCGATATTGTCTGCTTTATAGCGATCGCCAACCATGAGGAAAACCTTTTTTGAAGTCTGGTCAACATCGACCGTGAATTTATAACTGTGCGTTTCTGCATACTGCGGAGTGCTAGTCAGGTAAGTGGTGATGCTCATGTTGTTCACATAGAGAAGAAACGGATCCAGAATGAACGGAGTTACTGGATTACCGGATCGGTCAGCGTAAATATAGAGGGCATCATTGTAGTTTGTTCCTGCGCATTGTCCGGTTCCATTGACTTGCAGAATCACACTGCCGGAATAATTTCTTTGCGAGTATTTTGCCGATGCAAACGGCAAAGTGAACACTTCGGGTATGCATGCTCCGCAGGAGGGAAGATCAAACGGCGGGGTGATGATCTCTTCGGCTGTGCCATAGCCAGAAGTGTCGCCAAACGTGGTTGGCGAAAGAAGAGTACTCTGATTCAGTCGAATGGTAACTCCTTGCCCGCTTCCTTTCAGCCGAAGCCGTTGCCCAACCGCGAATGTAGCAGTAGACAGTTGCAGTGTTTTGCTTTCCGATGGAAGAAGATCGACGTGGCTGACGGGAAGGGAAACTGCTTTTCCTGCAGCAGAATGTTGAGGCGGAAGAACCAGCATGAGGATCATCGTTCCTACTAAACCTACAAGCAACAAGATCAATAATGCTCTGTGCCAGTGTTCCATAGTGTTTTATCTTGCTGAGAAACCATGACGGAGAGACTATATAAATCTTTGCTTAAGCTCGGCTCCGGTGAAAATCTTAAAATAGAACCCCTGCCAGCTATACTGGCAGGGTTGGGGAGGTACGAGCTCCCCATGAAAAAGAAAACAAACATACTACAAAAAATTAACGGTTTGATACGACGAGCGAGAGTGCCTGCTT
>JACRKL010000115.1 GCA_016219835.1 Candidatus Woesearchaeota archaeon | reverse complement strand
CAACAACTCAAGCTTTAAACGACGCTTCGGAGACTACGTCCGAAGCGTTACCTTCCGCGCACAGCACGCGGAAGTGACGGCAAGAATCATCCTTCACAATCTAAAAGCAATATTAACCAGACTTTTTCACCGGAGCCGGAAACAATATATGCACTGATCATCCCAATGAGCACTCCCACCATGACATCAATCCATGTATGCTCATGCAACTCGATCATGCCGCTGCTTTTCAACAGCTTGCTGTTTCTTGCGGTAGCAGCACGCATCGTGAGTGTGTCATAGAGAATAACCAAGAGAACGCAAACGGCAAACGCAAACAGGTAAGAGAATCCTTGGAGGAAGTAGAGCGAAGCTGTTGCTCCTGCTATGAATGATGCATGATTGCTCGGAAAATTGCCCGTCCCAAGAATTTTCCGGATGTTGAGGTCGTGGTCTTTATAGAATAATGTTATTGCTTTCATGAGCAATGAAATCAACCATGCCAATACTGCTGACAAAATAACCGGAAGACCTTCCATCTTTTCAGGTAGGGTGTTGTTCTATTTAAGAGTTACGTTTAAATAACGCACCTGTTTCTTTAGGGTGATGAAGCTTGGCGTTCTTTTTTCAGGTGGGAAAGATTCTACACTTGCATTGCTGAAAGCAAGGGAAAAGGAAGAGGTTGTTTGTTTGATCTCGCTGATATCTCAAAACAAAGAAAGTTATATGTTCCATACGCCGAATATTCATCTTGCAGAGCTGCAGGCAAAGGCCATCGGGCTGCCGTTGGTGTCTTTTCCCACTTCAGGTGTTAAAGAAGATGAGCTGAAAGACCTTCAGCAAGCTATCCTCCTTGCCAAGCAGCGTTACCAGATTGAAGGCATTGTTACGGGAGCTTTGGCTTCCTGCTATCAGGCTTCACGGATTCAAAACATCTGCAATCAACTGAAGCTCTTCTGTTTCAATCCCTTGTGGCAGCGAGATCAAATCTCGGTCTTGAGAGAACTTCTTGAACGAAAATTCCGCGTTGTGATCGTCGGTGTTTTCGCATACCCTTTCGGTGAAGAATGGTTAGGAAGGGAACTCACTCCGCAGGTGGTTGATGAACTTGAGGCATTGCAGGAGCAGTATCACATCAATCCAGCTGGCGAAGGAGGAGAAATAGAAACGATGGTGATGGATTCACCGTTGCATCAGCGTCCGATCGTAGTTAAAAAATCACGCACGGCATACCTGAACTATGCAGGCATCTACCATATTGAGGAGGCGGTGTTAGGATGATATTGGTTGTAGACTTGTGTGCAAAGAAAGATTCGCTTGCTGCAGAAGAGTTTGTCAGACCCGTGGTTGAGTTATTAGGGGAAAGTTGCGTGGTGCATATGACTGAGGTAACAGAACAGCTTGTTGAGCAAAGCGAGGGTGTAGTCTTATGCGGTGTGCAGCTGCAGGATTTTGATTATTTGGATCATGTTGATCGTTTTGCATGGCTTAAAACAACAACGAAAAGAGTTTTAGGAATCTGTGCTGGGGCTCAGGTGATCGCAAAGGTTTTTGGAGGAAACATAGTTCAGCAGCAAGAAATTGGCGTTCTTGAGGTTCTATGGAAGGATGGCAAAACAGAACAGGTGTACACGCTGCACAATAATGCTTTTCGTTGTCCGAAAGGATTTATCGTGAGGGCAAAATCCGAGCAATGCATCCACGCTGTTCAGAAAAAAACCCTGATGTGCGTACTTTTTCATCCCGAAGTATTGAATAAAGAGATGGTAAAGCGATATTTTTATTAATCCTCGACGATTTCTGGAGGTATGATTAAAGGCGTTTTGTTTGATTTCGATGGAGTTCTCGTTGATACGGAATCATTGTATTGCCAGAGTAATGTGCAAGCCTTTCAGCAGCACGGGATTCCTCTGACGGAGGAGCAATATCTTGATCATTGGGTTCGGGCAGGAAAGACAACTCCGGAATACTTGGAAACCATACATCGGTATGATGCTGATCTTGTCAATGTCATTAGGGAAGCTAAGAACCTGCTTTATTTTGCCATGCTTTCCAGCGACGTGGTGATTCCCGGCGTTCATGGTATTTTGCATGGACTTGCAAGGCATTATCCTCTAGGTTTAGTCACGAGCTCCGATCGCGAGCACGTTGAGCATGTTCTTCGTATGGTCGATCTGGCATCACCTTTTCAGATCATCGTTACTGCAAATGATGTTGTACAGCCAAAGCCGCATCCGGAAGCGCTTCTGCTTGCTAGCAGTAAGCTTGGTATTGCTTCTGAACATTTGGTGATGGTCGGTGATGCAGAGAAAGATATTCTTGCTGCTTATCGTGCTGGCATGAGGAGTATTGCTATTCCTAACCGGTATACCAAATCTCATGATTTCTCTAAGGCGACATATGTGGTGAAGGATTTACAGGAAGCGGTGGAAATTATTAAGGGGATGTGTGGCGGGTTTTAGATATTTTCTCTTCATACCTTTGATGAACCATGAGAAATCAAAATCATAAGAAAAAATGAAAGAAATCTACATCATCGCTTTCTTGAGCTTATCTTCATAGGCTTCCCATGATGCCTTGTCGCGCATCTTGTTGTTCCAAAATGCCATGCACGCTTCAACAGCAACTTCAGTTGCCTTGTCCATCTTTGCGCCCGATGATTTCTCATACGCTTTCTTCATCTTGTCGACCATGAGCTCGCCCCATGCTCTATTAGCAAGACCCATCATTACTTTTGCCATTTCCATCTCGCCGCAGTCGTCATTACAGCTTCCTTCGCAGCACCCTTCATGTTCTTCACCAGAGCAGCAGTTTTCTTTACCTTCTTTGTCTTCGCAGCATCCTTGTCCGCAGCATTCTTTTCCCATAGTATTTCCTCCTATCGGTTTCCCGACTAAGTTCACGAAATTCAGAGGCATATTTAAATGTATCGGTTATACGATACTTACCCGGATTTATAGACGGAATGTTTAAATAGTCGGTCATGTTTAAGACAGAGATGACCAAATGCTGTGAAATGAAAGGTTTTTTGACGTTTCTGGTTCTTAGGCTCATGAAAGATGGTGCAAAATCTGGAGAAGACATCCGTCAGGAAATCAAGCGGAGAAAAGGGACCAAGCCAAGTCCTGGAACCATTTATCCTGTGCTTAAACATGTCCACGAGAATGGATGGATTAAAGAACTCAAGGATGCTGGGAAGGAGAAGAAGTATGAGATCACTGATAAAGGTAAGAAAGAATTAGATGCCGCGACCAAGAAATTTGTTGCTCTCTTTTGTGATCTGAAAGAGGATTTCAGGACTGAAAAATCACAACCTTCATAAATCCGTTTTCATTACCTCATCTCTTCGTGGGGTGAACGATATGGACTTTGAAGTTACAACTCAGATGCATAGGTTTGTCAGTTATGTTTCAGGATTTTTCACCGAGAGATTATCTCCAGAGAACATCATTTCCTTCTCATACAGCCCTCGGATTATGGAGTCGATCGCTAGCTCTGACTTAGATGCTAAGTTGGAAGTTGAGTCTGGGGTCATGGGTATTGCAACCCCAAAGACTCTGAATGATTATCGCTCTCATCTCCGACTTTGCCAAACAAACTTTATTGGTGGCACTCTTGTGGAGTATAGTTCGTGGATGGTTTCAGGGAGTCCGTCTAAAGGGGAAGCGAATCGAAGCGTGATTACCTACGCAGCGTTCACTCCAGAGAGCATCGGCGTAGCAACTTCAGGTAAGGCGCAGTTACAATTCAATCTGCTTGAGATTGCTAAATTTAGCGGAGGCAATCTGGGTGATTCTGGTTCAGGAAAGGATATCCGTTTTTCCGAGCTAAAGCATGGGTTGTATTATGTTAAGATGAACGTCAATCCTATCTCTTCATGTTACGCTCTTGCAGCGCGAGGAGTCAGCATTCCGGATGCAAGAACGATGGTTAATCTTGGTCTTTAGAAGACGGAATGAGATGGTGCAATGTTATGATGTCAGCGCACAGCCGCTCTTGGCACTCAGTGTTTCAAAGCTGACTTCTCCTTGGATCCTGCTGCCGTCTCCAAATTCCCATGTTGGATACGCTTGAACACCAGCAGTTTTGCATGCTTCTGTCTGACCAGATCCGCTGGGTAGAGAACATTCTACATAATAGATGTATTCCCATGTGCTGCCAAACTTTTTCTTCTCATTCTGGCAATGCGGACACCAAAAGGCGCCGTACATTTTGACGCCTTTTTCAGTGAGACATTGTGCAAAACTCGCGCTTGGCGCTTCGGTACCCGTTTTGCCGAAAACTACAAAGCCAGCACCATTATTTGCAAAGGCTAGCTTTCCCTTGACGAGTAAAACTGCAACTGCCAGAAGAATAATGAGACCTACCACGATCCAGACTTTCTGTTTCATGCTTTGTTTGAAGAGGTTATGATATATAAAATTAGTGAAAGTCTTTGTTTCTCTCCGCCGAAATGTTTATATAGCTTCGACTCCCGTAAACTACTATGGTACGTTCCGGCAAAGTCTTTCCACTCACGCTCAAGTTCAAGGGTGTTTTTGATGTGTATGGATTATATCATTTTCTCCATGAATGGTTTGCGCGCAGAGGTTATGAGTTTACGGAAACATATTATCGTGATCGTGTCGAACCGTTTGGGACTGAGATTACTGCAAAGGCCAATGCGTGGAAGCGTTATACGTCGTATTTGTTTTATAACTACGATATTGAATTTATGGCTCATCATGTGACTCCTGTTGAAATTGTCGTTAACGGTCAGAAAAAAAAGCTCTACCGATGCTGGATGAAGCTTAATATCGTACCGAGCTTGCAAGCAGATTATCAGGACAGATGGGAAGGCAGCAAATTTGCAAAGGAGCTTGCAAATTTCCATCATAAATACCTTGTTTTCAAAGAAATTGATGAAATTCATGAATGGCAACTTATGGCTTTGGGTAAGAAATTTATGGTAGCAGTGAAAGATTATCTTAATATGACTGCGCAAAGTTACGCTTATACGTAGGTGAATCTGTGGCAGAACGCCAATATGTTATCAATTACGAGGAGCTGAAGTATGAAGGCATCTTTAACGCTAGAGAACTCTACGATGTTATTGAACGTTGGTGCCGCAACAAAAACTTTGTTGATGTTGAGAAGAGGAATTTTGAGCAGCGTTTTCCTTCCGGTAAGCAGGTTGAGATCGAAATTACCCCTTATCGAAAAACGACGGACTACTTGCGGCTTCAACTGAAGATCGAAATTTTTATGCGTCGGCTCAAGGATGTGAAAGTTAAGGTCGATGGCAAAGAAGTTGCGATGAACAAGGGCGAGTTCACGATCTTTTTCCATGGATTTCTGGATTATGATTATTGGCACAAATGGGAAAAAAGAGGTATTTTTGTCTTCATTCGGGCACTGTTTGATCAAATCGTATATCGTGAGATGTCTGAGCAATACCGCTTAAGCGTTATCGAGGATGTGAATGAACTGCGTGATTACATTAAAAAATACCTGAACATGTGCAGGAGCAGTTATCCGAATGAGAAGATTATTGGTGCGACGAACCAAAACGTGGTTGAGAAATTCGGCATCAGCCCGCAGATCAACGACACGTTTATTGGTTAAGATTTCTTCTGCGGCTCATTTCATTTTTTCAATGGGGATTATATCGATAGAGTAACTAACTCTTGCAGATATCATCAAGAATTACTCCGCTAGATTCTTTTTGTTATTTCACGAGTTATTGAAGCCCAGCACTGATGCAGTCGCTGACTTTTAAATCCTGGACTTGCCTTTGGTAGTAGCCTGATTTCGTGCTGGAAAGCAAAATGTCATTATAGCAGGACTTCTGGTTGTCGGAACTCCAATAGCCAGTTTCAGCAGGGTTTGCCCGATCTTGCAGATCCTGCCTGCAGTCTTTACAAACTGCTACCTTGAGTTCATACGAGATCTTATTGAGATCGACGCTGCATCCTCCCAGAAAAATAGACCCCAAGATCAGAAGAACAATGACTACTCCCTGCATACCGTGGATGGCTTTCATTCAGATAACCTCCTTCTTGCATGCTTCAAGAGTAGCGGTGCCCAGTGCCGTTTTGTAATCATTTGCGACTACCTGACTGATACTCGGCAGGCTGGCTGGATGATCTGGCTGCTGGAGATAGTCATAATAATTCTGAACAATCGTCGAACAGCTAAGGGTATCATCGGGAAAGGCAGGCAGATTGACTGCGGCAGTTTCAACACAGTACGTGCATGATTCACGGAACATTGGACCGCCGGTTGCACATCCTGCAACGATAATGCTCAGAACTCCAAGAAGAGCCAGTGTTAATCGTCGAATAACATGGTTTTGAGTCCAGCGCATGATTGTTCCAAGCAAGAGCATCTATAAAAGTGTTTCGTTTGGAGCGGCTCCGGTGAAAATCTTAAAATAGAACCCCTGCCAGCTATACTGGCAGGGTTGGGGAGGTACGAGCTCCCCATGAAAAAGAAAACAAACATACTACAAAAAATTAACGGTTTGATACGACGAGCGAGAGTGCCTGCTT